>NZ_SDOY01000145.1 GCF_004117935.1 Streptomyces roseicoloratus
GGCCGAAGGCGTCCACAAGTCCTACGGCGCGGCGCACATCCTGCGGGGCATCGACCTGGAGGTGCAGAACGGCGAGGTGTTCTGCCTGGTCGGCCCCTCCGGCTCCGGCAAGTCCACCTTCCTGCGCTGCATCAACCACCTCGAGCGCATCGACGGCGGACGCCTGTCCGTCGACGGCCAGCTCGTCGGCTACCGCCAGAAGGGCGACAAGCTCTACGAGCTCAAGGACAGCGAGGTCGCAGCCCAGCGCCGCGACATCGGCATGGTCTTCCAGCGCTTCAACCTCTTCCCCCACATGACCGCCCTCGCCAACGTCATGGAGGCACCGATCCAGGTGAAGGGCGAGTCCAAGGCCGTCGCCCGGGAACGCGCCGAGCGACTCCTCGACCGGGTCGGCCTGCGCGACCGCATGGGCAACTACCCCTCCCAGCTCTCCGGCGGCCAGCAACAGCGCGTCGCCATCGCCCGCGCACTCGCCATGCAGCCCAAGCTCATGCTCTTCGACGAGCCCACCTCCGCCCTCGACCCCGAACTGGTCGGCGACGTCCTCGATGTCATGCGCCAGCTCGCCGAGGACGGCATGACAATGATCGTCGTCACCCACGAAATGGGCTTCGCCCGCGAGGTCGGCGACAACCTCGTCTTCATGGACGGCGGCGTCGTCGTCGAATCCGGCCACCCCCGCGACGTCCTCACCAACCCCCAGCACGACCGCACCAAGGCCTTCCTCTCCAAGGTCCTGTAAGACACGGAGAAGACACGGAGAAAACACGACGAAGGGGCGGCACGAGCGCGGCACAGCGCCCGTACCGCCCCTTCCTCATGCGCACCTGCGCGCCGGCGCGTCGATGCCTCGAGGGCGCCCTCGTGTCAGCGCACGGCGAGGAGCAGCGTGTCGGACGGCGAGGCCCAGACGGTGCGGGCCTCGGCGAAGCCGGCGGCGCGCAGGGTGTCGGCGTGCCAGCGCGGCGAGGGCATGTCGCCGTCGGCGTGCTCGCCGTAGATCTCGAAACGCCGGGCGGTGGGTCCGGCGAGGACCGGGTCCTCGGCGGCGAGCGCCCACCAGTCGGCCCAGTCGAGGACGCCGGCGGCCTTCTCGCGGTCCATGCGGGCGTGCCGCTGGGCGCGCTCGGCGGCGTTGATGCGCGGGGTGGTCTCGTCGATCATGTGGTCGGCGTTCATGAAGACGCCGCCCTCGCGGACGAGCCCGGCGAGCCGGCCGTAGAGCGCGGCCAGGGGCTCGCTGTGCAGCCAGTGGAGGGCGGTGGCGGTGAGGACGGCGTCGTACGAGTCGTACGGCAGCGCCTCGGTCCAGGCCGGGTCCTTGAGGTCGGCGGTCACGAAGGTGACGCGGTCGTCGCCGGCGAAGGAGCCCTCGGCGATGGCGAGCAGCGCCGGATCGAGGTCGACGCCGGTGCTGGTGGCGTTCGGGAACCTCCGGAGGAGCCGGTCCGTAATACTTCCCGTACCACAGGCGAGATCGAGGACGCGGGCCTCCGGGCCCACGAGCGCCTCGACCATGTCGAGCATGATCCGGAACCGCTCCTCGCGGTCCGGCATGTACCACTCCTGCTGGCGGTCCCAGCTGCGCTGCCAGGCCGCCCAGTCGGTCCCGGTGGCCGTGTCCGCCCGCCCGGTGGTCTTGTCCGACATGACTCTCCCTCCACCCGCTTCGTAATACCCTCGAAGGGCAAGCGTCGCTTACCCTTCCCGCCCCTGACCCTAGCCCGCCGGAGTAAGGACTACAAGTGGAACTCGCCTATTACTCGGATTACGCCGTGCGACTGGTCAACACCGAGGAACCGGCGCGCGGCAAGGACTCGCTCACCTCCGTCGAGGCGGTCCGCGAACTGTTCGGCGCGGCGTCCCAGATGGCCCGGCGGGCGACGGACGCCGACGTGACCCGCTTCCGCTCGGTACGGTCCCGGCTGCGCGCCGTCTTCACGGCGGCCGACGAGGGCGATCACACCGGAGCCGTGGACCTGCTCAACTCGCTCCTGCTGGAGTTCCCGGTCAGCCCGCAGATCTCCGGCCACGACTACCTCGACGAGGAGGGCCGGCCGCGGTGGCACATGCACCTCGCCGATCACCCGTCGAACGCGACCGCGGGCTACGCCGCCATCGCGGCCATGGGCCTCGCCTTCCACCTGACCGAGTTCGGCGCCGACCGCCTCGGCCTGTGCCAGGCCGCCCCGTGCCGCAACGCCTACCTGGACACCTCCACCAACCGCTCCCGCCGCTACTGCTCCGACCGCTGCGCCACCCGCGCCAACGTGGCCGCCTACCGCGCCCGCAAGCGCCAGGAGGCCCTCGCCGCCGAACGCACCGGCCGCACGGCGGACAGCAGCCAGGACAGCACCACTCCGACCGACCGCTGACGCCCGGGGGTGACGGGCCGGTACCTCGCCAGCACCCGCCCGAGCACCAGCGGCTCGGGGACGACCCCGAACACCCGGCTGTCGCCCTCGGCACCGGGGTTGTCCCCCAGCACCCACCAGCCGCCGTCGCGACGCTCGGCCAGCCGCTTCACGATGAGCAGATCCTGCTGGAGCGGATGCCGCAGCACGGCCACGTTCCCGGCCCGCAGCCGCGCCCCGTACCGCACGAACAGCTGATCGCCGTGCAGCAGCGTGGGCACCATCGACACCCCCGTCACCTCGGCGATCCCGAACGGGGCCCCGGGCTCCCGCCCCGGCTCACGCCCCGATTCCACCATCCGGCACCTCCCGGTCCGATCGTCCACGAGTCCCATGGTGACCCTGGACTTTTGTCCTAAGCACCAGGGGGCACTCGCGAAATCGCGCTTCCCACCGAGTAATGTCCCACCTTGAGAAGACGATCACGAGGAAGGACAGCAGCATGCTCTCCCGCCTGTTTGCCCCCAAGGTGAAGGTCAGCGCCCACTGCGACCTCCCCTGCGGCGTGTACGACCCGGCCCAGGCACGCATCGAGGCCGAGTCGGTCAAGGCCGTCCAGGAGAAGTACCAGGCGAACGAGGACCCGCACTTCCGCGCCCGCGCCACGGTCATCAAGGAGCAGCGCGCCGAGCTGGCCAAGCACCACGTCTCGGTCCTGTGGAGCGACTACTTCAAGCCCCCGCACTTCGAGAAGTACCCCGAGCTGCACGTGCTCATCAACGACACCCTGAAGGCCCTGTCGGCGGCGAAGGCCTCGACGGACCCGAAGACGGGCGAGAAGGCGCTGGAGCTCATCGCCGAGATCGACCGCATCTTCTGGGAGACGAAGAAGGCCTGATCTTCGATCAAGCCGCTTGACCTGCGATTTCTCCGATCGTCTGGTCGACCTGCCCGCACCCGGCCCGCAGGGCGCCACCCATGGCGTCCGTGGCGGACCGGGTGCGGTTTCTTCGCCCGGTCACACGTTGATCCGCCACACGTTGACCCGCCGGGCGTGCGCCGTCCGGACCGAGGTCGCCGTGCCGTGTCGCCGGGGTCCCGGCTGCCCGGAGCCGGCAGGGCCCGTCAGTCCACCGGCAGCGAGTAGCGGCGCTTCTCCTTCGACGTGGCGCCCAGGCGGTCGTAGAAGCGGATCGCGCCCTCGTTCCACGTCGGGGTCTGCCACTGGATCTCCGCGAGGCCCAGGGCGCGGGCCTCCGCGCGGATCGCGGCCATGAGGAGCGGGCCCAGGCCGTGGCCTCGGGAGCCTTCCGTGAGGTAGAGGCAGTCCATGTGGAGGTACTCCGTCGCGGACCAGGTGGAGAGCTCCGGGGCGCAGGTGGCGTAGCCGGCGAGCGTGGTGTCGGGGAGTTCGGCGACCAGACAGCGCAGGCGGGCGGGCGTGGGTCCGAAGAGCAGACGGTGGAGGCGGGCGGCGAGCTCCGGTGGCGGCGGCGCGGCCTTCTCGTACGCGGCGTGCTCGGCGGCCAGTTCGGCGACCCGGTCCAGGTCCTCGGGCCTGGCGTGGCGGACGTGGGACGCGGTCATCGGGGCTCACCTCCGGCGTGACGGCGCACGGGCGCTCCGGTCACCCCGCTTCCGGCCGGGTCCTCCGGCCTGGCGTGGCGGACCTGGGCCGCGGTCATCGAGCCTCCCCCTCCGGTCGCACGGGTGCGGTGGTCGGTCTGGGTCGCTCCTCCCGCCTCGTCGGCATGTCCTCGTGCGCGTTTCATCGGACCTCCCCCTCCCGTACGTCCGCCGACCACGCCGCCAGTCGGCTCTCCGCCCCGCCCGTGCCGTCCAGGACGTGGTGGACGAAGGCCTCGCGTTCGTGGGCGAGGACGGCGGCTTCCCAGACGCAGGGGGCGAGGCCGGCGCGGCCCGGGCGGAGGGCCTCCGGGCGGGCCGCCGGGCCGGTCCAGATCGCCAGGTCCGACATGTGGCCCTCGATCCAGCTGTGCACGAGCACGTAGTCGCCGTCCGCGTCCGCGTGGACGAGGAGTACCGCGAGGCCGAGGGAGCCGCGGTGGCGGCCCAGCGCCAGGTGGTCGGCGGCCAGGCGCAGTGCGGGCGCGGTCTCCGCCTCGCCGACCGTACGGCCCGGGGCCTCGATCCCGTACACCTTCAGCAGGTGTCCGGCCGTCTCCCGGGTGCCCAACGGCCGTACCGTGCGCGTGTGGTGTTCCTCCGACAGCGCCATGACGGCGTCCCAGTGCCCGTGCCGGCCGCCCGTGGTGCCGTCACCCCCGTGTTCGCTCATACCGCCATCATGCACGGCCCCGCCGTCCCGCCCGCGCGCAGCCAGCTGCGGTACGGGGCCGCGCGGAGGGCGGCTTCGCGGTAGGCGGCGGCGAGTTCGGCGTACGGGCGGTCCAGGGGGACGCCCGGGGCGGCGAAGAGGAACAGGCGGACGGCGAGCGGATCGCCGCGGAGCGGGCGGATCGCCATGTCCTCGCGCGGGCCCGAGGTGGGCTGGCAGGGGGCGACGGCCTCGCCGAGGGCGATGAGGGAGGCGGCCGTGTGGTAGTCGGCGTGCAGGACCGGCGGGTCGAGGCCGGCCGCGGTGAGGACCCGGCGCAGGCCGTCCCACTCGCCGTCGACGGCCGGGTCGACCGTCCAGCGGTCGTGCGCGAGGTCCGCGAGGTCGACGACCTCGCGGACGGCCGCCGGGTGGTCGCGGGCCATGGAGACGAACTGCGGCTCGCGTTCGACCAGGACGCGGCCCCGCAGACCGTCCGGGACCCGTAGCGGGCAGCCTTCGACCTCGTGGACGAAGGCCAGGTCGAGGCGGCCGGCGGCGGTCGCGCGCAGCAGCGCGGTCGCGGAGACGTCCACCCGCAGCGCGATGTCGCTGCCGGGCAGCCCCTGGCGGAGGCGGCGCAACCAGCCCGCCAGGGCGCGGCTCGCGGTGGAGCCGACGCGCAGCGCGGGGCCTTCGGCGCGGGCGGCGGCCGCGCGGGTCTCGGCGACCAGGGCGGTCATGCCGTCGACGAGCGGGCGGGCCCGGCCGAGGACGGTGCGGCCGAGCGGGGTGGGGTGGCAGCCGGTGCGGCCGCGGGTGAAGAGCTCGCCGCCGAGGGCGTTCTCGATGCGGCGGAGCTGGGTGGTCAGGGAGGGCTGGCTGACGCCGAGCCGGCGGGCGGCCTTGTGCAGACTGCCGGTGTCCGCGATGGCGCAGAGCGCCCGCAGATGCCTCACCTCCAGCTCCATGGGTCCGAGGTTAGGACGCCTCTCGGTGCGCGCGCCAGACCCACCCGCTCCGCCAACCCGCTGCCACGGAAGGGGAGTTGGCCGCCGCATGATGTCATCGCGTTATCGGCGGATGACATCATTCCCCTGCGCCCCGACTCCCCCGAGACTCTCCTCATCCCCACAGGAGGAGCCCCCCATGAGACACCCGAAGATCCTCTCGTCCTTACTGGCCACCGCCGTCGGTGCCGGACTCTCCCTCTCCCTCGGAGCCGTTCCGGCCTCCGCCTCCGCCCACGCTTCCGTCTCCGCGACGCCCGCGGTGGCGTACGCCGGGTCCGCCGAGGAGGCCAGGGCCAACCAGGCGTTCTTCGACGCCGTCCTGAGGTCGGTCGCGAAGAAGCGGGCCGCCACGCCTGGTGCCACCGCCGTCACCGTGGTGTACAGCGCCGCCAACGCGCCGAGTTTCCGCACCCAGATATCCCGCTCGACGCAGATCTGGAACAGCTCCGTCACCAACGTCCGCCTCGTCGAGGGCAGCAACCCCGACTTCCGGTACTACGAGGGGAACGACTCCCGCGGCTCGTACGCGAGCACCGACGGGCACGGCAACGGCTACATCTTCCTCGACTACCGGCAGAACCAGCAGTACAACTCCACCCGTGTCACCGCCCACGAGACCGGCCACGTGCTCGGCCTCCCGGACCACTACAGCGGCCCGTGCAGCGAGCTGATGTCCGGCGGCGGCCCCGGCACGTCGTGCCAGAACGCCACCCCGAACTCCCAGGAGCGGGCCCGCGTCGACCAGTTGTGGCGCTACGGGCTCGCGACGGCGTTCAAGGCGTCCTGACCGACCCCTGACGAGCGGGGCGCGGGGCCGGGGCACGGCGAAGCCGTGCGTACGGACGGGTTCGGATGCGGTTGCGGGCGAAGGGCGGGGCCGTCAGGCCACCTGGAGCAGCCTCCGTCCGAACTCCGTGCCGGGCGGCAGCTGTCGCCGTACCCGGCCCAGCGCCTCCTCGAAATCGGCGCCGGCGATGCCCGATTCGAAGGCCGCGCCTCCGTAGTGGAGGGTGAGGCTGAGGTCGGCGCGCTCACCGAGGGTCAGCAGGCAGCTGAGCGTCGCGTGCTGGGTGACGCCGTCCGCGACGACGGGGAGCGGGAGGTCCCACTCGAGCACGCACCCGGTGAGGGCCTGCCCGCCCTCGTCCGCGGCGCTGAGCGCGGCGAAGCTCGCGCCCGTGTACTCGATTCCCCTGATACGGGTCGCCACACGGCTCCCGTCGGCCGTGATGACGATCGCTTCCGCACCACTGCGGTCCCGGTACCAACCGGTCCAGACTTCTGTCGACTCCGATGACATGCGCGGACTGTAGCGGTATGACCGGCTCCGGCGCGCGGCCGGTCACCCGGCGGCCTGACTTCTCCCGGTCTCGCCGTTCTTGCCGGTCACGTGTGTGCTGGTGGCTTCCGCGCCGTCTTCGCCGCGTGGCACCGCGCCGCCGCTCGGCTCTTCCCCGCCCCGCGGTTCCCCGCCCCGCGGTTCTCCGTCGTCGGGCACGTACAGCCTGCAGCGTGGGTTGCGGCAGGGCTGCACCTCCCACTCGGGGACCCAGGCGCCGAGGACCTTGTGGCGCTTCGCCAGGACCTGACGGGGCTCCCCGCAGGCCGGGCAGGGGTGCACGGCCTCGGGGTCCCGTGTGGTGTACGGGGCCGGCTCGGTCATGTCTCCAGACTAGGACGGGACCCCCGCCGCCGCTTCCCCGTCACCGTGCCCCGTCACCGCTTCCGCGTGTACGTCCGCACGACGACCCCGTTCCCGAAGGACCGGACGTCTTCGAGCGCGAAGTCGCGCACGGCGAAGTCGGTGCCGAACATCGGCATTCCGGAGCCGTACACCTGCGGATAGCTCTTGATGATCAGTTCGTCGATCTCGTCGGCGAGCTGACCGGCGATGTCGGCGCCGCCGCAGAGCCAGATGCCCAGCGGGCCGTCCTCGGCCTTGAGCTCGCGGACCCGGGCGGCCAGGTCGCCGGCGACCAGTTCGACGTTGGGGTGGGGCGACTCGGTGAGCGAGCGGGTGGCGACGATCTCCCGCAGGTGGTTGTACGGGCTGGTGATGCCGGCGTCCAGGCCGACGCGGTACGAGCCGAGGCCCTGGATCACCGTGTCGAACCGCTTGCCGGGGGCGTCCGCGACGCCGAAGGCCTCGCGGACGACGGTCGGGAGCGTCTCAGGGAACTCCTTGCTCATGAAGGCGGCGTACTCCTCGTCGACGAACGTGAACATCGACGAGGCGTCGCCGTCGGGGTCACCGATGAAGCCGTCGAGGGAACAGGCGACGTAGTACGTGAGCTTGCGCAAACCGGACTCTTTCCATGAGGAGGCAGTGGCGCGACATGCTGACCACTGCGCTCATAGTGCTCCACCCGTAGTGGTTACGCAAGCCGTTTTCGCACGGGGATTCACACCTGCCGCTCCCCGGCCCCGCGGGCGTCAGCGGGTGCGCCGGGTCACGAACTCCGCGAGCGCCAGCAGGTCCCCCGCCGCCGACAGGTCCGGCACCGCCCGCGAGAGCTGCTCGACCGCGCGGGCCATCCGCTCGGCCGCCTGGCCCTGCGCCCAGTCCCGGCCGCCGGCCCGCTCCACCGCGTCCGCCGCCGCCCGCACCGCATCCGCGTCCAGGACCGGGCGGGCGTACAGCTCGGCCAGCTCCTCCCCCGCCGCGGTCCCGGAGGCGAGCGCGGCCACCACCGGCAGCGACTTCTTGTGCGCGACGAGATCGGCCCCGGCCGGCTTGCCCGTACGCCCCGGGTCGCCCCAGATGCCGATCAGGTCGTCGATCAGCTGGAAGGCCAGCCCGGCCTCCCGGCCGAAGGCGTCGAGCGCCGCGACCGCCTCCTCGTCGGCGCCCGCGTACAGAGCTCCCAGGGCACAGGCGCAGCCGAGGAGAGCCCCGGTCTTGGCGGTGGCCATCGCCACCACCTCGTCCAGGGACACCTCGTACGGCCCGCGCTGCTCGAAGGCGCAGTCCGCCTGCTGACCCGCGCACAGCTCGATCACACAGGCGGCGAGCCGGGCCGCGGCGGGAACGGAGGCCGGATGGGGATCCTCGGCGAGCAGCCGCAGCGCGAGCGCGTTCATCGCGTCGCCCGCGAGCAGGGCGTCGGGGATGCCGAAGACCTTCCAGGCGGTCGGCCGGTGACGGCGGGTCGGGTCCTCGTCGACGATGTCGTCGTGGAGCAGGGTGAAGTTGTGGGCCAGTTCCACCGCCGCGGCGGCCTTCACCGCGGGCGCCGGGTCGGCGCCGAGGGCGCGCGCGGCGGCGAGCACCAGGGCCGGGCGGATGGCCTTGCCGCCCTGCCCGTCCGCGGCCGGGCTGCCGTCGGCCTCCTCCCATCCGAAGTGGTAGGCGGCGATGCGCCGTATGGAACCGGGCAGGGACGCGACGGTCGTGCGGAGCTGGGGGTCGACGACGCTGCGCGTCCGGTCGAGGAGCAGCACGGCGCTCGGTCCCCCGGTCGCGGCGTCCACGCTGGTCGTGGTCATGTTCTCGGTCACCTTCATGCCTCGGTGCGCGGTCAGTGCCGGCGGCCGGTCTCGACGTTCTCCAGGACGCCCAGCGCGTCGGGAACCAGGACGGCCGCCGAGTAGTAGGCGGTGAGCAGGTACGAGACGATCGCCTTCTCGTCGATGCCCATGAAGCGGCGGGACAGGCCCGGCTCGATCTCGTCCGGCAGGCCGGTCTGGTGAAGCCCGACCACGCCCTGGTCCGACTCGCCCGTACGCATGCAGAGGATCGAGGTGGTGCCGGCGTCGGAGACCGGGATCTTGTCGCACGGGTAGATCGGGACGCCCCGCCAGGTCGTGATCCGGGTGCCGTCGACGTCGATCGTGTCGGGGACCAGCCCGCGCCGGTCGAGCTCGCGTCCGAAGGCGGCGATGGCCCGCGGATGGGCGAGGAACAGCCGGGAGTCGCGCCGGAGGGAGAGCAGCTCGTCCAGGTCGTCGGGGCCCGGCGCGCCGTCGTGGGGCTGGAGGCGCTGGCCGTGGTCACAGTTGGCGAGGAGGCCGAACTCCCGGTTGTTGACCAGCTCGTGCTCCTGGCGCTCGCGCAGCGCCTCGACCGTGAGCCGCACCTGGTGCTCGGTCTGGTCCATCGGGTGGTTGTAGAGGTCGGCCACGCGCGTGTGGACCCTGAGCACGGTCTGGGCGACGCTCAGCTCGTACTCGCGCGGGGAGATCTCGTAGTCGACGAAGGTGTGCGGGATGACGGGCTCGCCGGCATGGCCCGCGGAGAGGTCGATGGCCGCCTCGCCGTGCCTGTTGGCGGGTCGCCTGGGCAGCACGGCGAACTCGGCGAGGTGGCCGGCGAGCGCGCCGGCCCGCGCGGCGACGCCGAGGACCTCGGCCCTGCCGAGTTCGAGGACCGTGCAGGCGGTGGCGGCGCGGGCGGTCCACTGCCAGGTGGCCTCCGCGCTGACCAGCGTGTCCTCGCCGAAGTAGGCGCCGTCGGCGAGGACGCCCAGCACGGTCTCGTCCCCGTAGGGCCCCTCGCCGAGCCGTTCGACCTTGCCGTGCGCGAGCAGGTGGACGCGGTCGGCGGTCCCGCCCCGGACGGCGATGACCTCGCCCGCCGCGTACTCCCGCTGCACGCAGCGCGCGGCCAGCTCGGCGAGGACGTCCTGGTCCTCGAACTCGCGCAGGGCGGGGAGTTCGCCGAGTTCGGCGGGGACGACCGCGACGCGCCCGCCGGTCTGCACGAAGGTGACCCGGCCGTCACCCACCGCGTAGCTCAGCCGCCGGTTCACCCGGTAGGCGCCTCCCCGCACCTGCACCCACGGCAGCGCGCGCAGCAGCCAGCGGGAGGTGATCTCCTGCATCTGCGGTGCCGACTTGGTGGTGCTCGCGAGGTTCCGCGCGGCGTCGGTGCCGAGACTCTGCTGCGGGGGCCCGCCCTCGCGCACCTCGCCGCCAAGCGAACGGACGGACATGGAACTTCCTCTCGATACGACAAATCTGCGAGGGAAAGCCTTTCAGCACGCAGCGTGCTCGCGCCATTACACAAAAGAGTGGGTGTCGACCGCCTCCGGCTGGGCATTGGCGCACGATTTCCGGACGCCCGTACGGCCCGCGCGAGCACCCCGCGGCCCGTGCGGCATGCGCGAGCGCCCCGCTCGACCTCCCCCCCGGCCGGATCGGCTCGCACACCGTCCGAACGGATGGCAGTGGAGTCCGTCCCTCCGGTACTCCGGTGGGACCGGAGGAGACCCGGAGGAAGCCGGATCCCCCGTCCCGAAAGGAGCCGGTCATGGCCCCACCCATGTCCGCGAGCCGCTTCGTCGACGCCCTGCGCGACGAGGGTCTGACCGTCGTCGAGGTCGGCCAGTGGCGCACCCACAACCGCAACCACAAGGGCCCCTGGGGCCCCGTGCACGGCGTGATGATCCACCACACCGTCACCCGGGGCACCAGCAACACCGTCCGCATCTGCCGGGACGGCTACGAGAGCCTGCCCGGGCCGCTGTGCCACGGCGTGATCGCCAAGGACGGCACCGTCCACCTGGTCGGCTACGGCAGGGCCAACCACGCCGGCCTCGGCGACGACGAGGTGCTGCGGGCGGTCATCGCCGAGAAGCGCCTCCCCCGCGACGACGAGGCCACCACCGACGGGAACCGCCACTTCTACGGCTTCGAGTGCGAGAACCTCGGCAACGGCAAGGACCCGTGGCCCAAGGTCCAGCTGGACGCCATCGCCAAGGCCGCGGCCGCCGTCTGCCGGGTGCACGGCTGGACCCACCGCTCGGTCATCGGCCACCTGGAGTGGCAGCCGGGCAAGGTCGACCCGCGCGGTTTCACCATGGCGTCGATGCGCGAGCGGATCGCCGAACGCCTGCGCTGACCGGCCGCCGTCACCACGGGACGGCGGCCGGGGGATGCGCGGGGTCGCGGCCGGGGGACGCGCGGGATCGCGGCCGGTCAGCGTGGGGAGCGGCGGCCGGGGAGCGCGTCGGCGGCAGCCGGGAGCATGCTGGACGGCGGCCGGGGGACGCGCGGGATCGCGTCCAGGGAGCGCGCGGGATCGCGTTCGGTCAGCGCGTTGGACAATGGCCGGGTGAACGCGTTCGACCTCGCTCTCTCCCGGCTGCGGCCCCGGCTGCCGTCCCCTCTGGAGCCCGTCGATGACGAGCGCTTCACCCGGCGCGGGCTGCGGCTGCTGCTCAAGCGCGACGACCTGATCCACCCGGACCTGCCGGGCAACAAGTGGCGCAAACTGGCGCTCAACCTGCGGGAGGCCGCGGGCCGGCCCGTGCTGACCTTCGGCGGCGCCTACTCCAACCACCTGCGCGCCACGGCCGCCGCCGGCCGGCTGCTCGGCTTCCCCACCGTCGGGGTGGTGCGCGGGGGCGAGCTGGCGGACCGCCCCCTCAACCCCTCGCTGGCGCGCTGCGCGGCGGACGGGATGCGGCTGCTGTTCGTCGACCGCGCCACGTACCGCGCCAAGAACGACCCCGCCGTCCTCGCCCGGATCCTGGAGCGGCTCCCGGAGGACGGGTACGACGGATACGACGACGTGTACGCCGTCCCCGAGGGCGGCAGCAACGCGCTCGCCGTCCGCGGCTGCGCCGGGCTCGGCGGCGAGCTGCGCGGTGCCGCGGACGTGGCCGCCGTCGCGTGCGGCACCGGCGGCACCCTCGCGGGCCTCGCGGCCGGCTTCGACGGCCGGACCCTGGGCGTGCCGGTACTGAAGGGCGGTTTCCTCGGCGGCGAGATCACCGCCTTGCAGGAGGCCGCGTACGGCGGACCGCGCGGCGAGTGGAGCCTGGACGAACGCTTCCACGGTGGCGGATACGCCCGTACGACCCCCGAACTGGACGCTTTCGCACGGGATTTCGAACGCCGTCACGGCGCGCGGCATGGACTCGCCATCGAGCGACTGTATGTGGCCAAAATGCTCCACGGACTGGTGACGCTCGCCGAGGAGGGCGCCTTCCCGTCCGGCACCCGGATCGCCGCGGTGATCACGGGCGCGCCGGAACCCCGGCCGTAACCCGCCCGTAGGCCGGCCCCCCGGCCGTAGGCCGGCCCCCCCCCTCCCGGCCGTAACCCGCCCCGTAGGCCGGAACCCTCCGCGAACGGGCCGCCGCAGCAGGGGGCGATCCCCTCCCCCTCGCCCGCCGCGCCCTCAGTCGTTCTCCTCCCGGTACGCCGCCGCCTCCTCCAGGTCGAGCCGGCGCAGCAGGGTGCGCATCATCTCGTCGTCGATGCGGCGGGCGTCGCGGAGTTCGACGAAGACCGCGCGCTCGGCGGCGATCATCTCCCTGGCGAGCCGGCGGTAGGTGTCGTCCGCGGTCTCGCCGGTGACCTCGTTGACGGTGCCGAGGCGCTCCCAGACGGCGTTGCGGCGGCGTTCCATGACCGTGCGCAGCCGGTCGGCGAGCGGGCCGGGGAGGGCGTTGCGTTCGTCGGCGAGGAGGGCGTCGAGCCGGGCCTCGGCGGCCCGCGACGCCTCGCTCTGGGCCTGTGCCTCGGCGAGGGTCTCCTGGACGCGGTCGCGGGCGGGCAGCTTCAGGGCCCGGATCAGCGGCGGCAGGGTGAGGCCCTGGACGACGAGGGTGCCGATGACGGTGGTGAAGGTGAGGAAGAGGACGAGGTTGCGGGACGGGAACTCGACGTCGCCCGAGACGACCGGGATGGAGAAGGCGATGGCGAGCGAGACGACACCCCGCATGCCGGCCCAGCCGACGATCACCGGCCCCCTCCAGTCCACGCCCTGCTCCCGCCGTCTGACACGGGCGGACAGCGCGCGGGGCAGGAAGGTCGCGGGGAAGACCCACACGAAGCGGACCACGACCACGAAGACGAAGACCCCGGCCGCGTACCAGGCGGCCTCGCCGATCCCGTACGGGCCGAGGCCCCGGACCACGAAGGGCAGCTGGAGGCCGATCAGCGCGAAGACGGCGGATTCCAGGACGAAGGCGACCATCCGCCACACCGCCTCTTCCTGGAGCCGGGTGGCGAAGTCGACCTGCCAGTTCTTGTGGCCGAGGAAGAGGCCGACCACGACGACGGCGAGCACGCCGGAGGCCCCGACCTCCTCGGCGGCGGCGTACGCGACGAACGGGATCAGCAGGGAGAGGGTGTTCTGCAGCAGGGCCTCGCGCAGATGGGTGCGCAGCCAGTGGATCGGCACCATGAGGAGCAGGCCGACGCCGACGCCGCCGACCGCGGCGAGCGCGAACTCCTCCAGGCCGCCGGCCCAGCTGATGCCCTCCCCCACGGCGGCGGCGAGAGCCACCTTGTAGGCGGTGATCGCGGTCGCGTCGTTCACCAGGGACTCGCCCTGGAGGATCGTGGTGATGCGGTTCGGCAACCCGAGCCGGCGGGCG
This sequence comes from Streptomyces roseicoloratus, assembly GCF_004117935.1. Taxonomy (GTDB): domain Bacteria; phylum Actinomycetota; class Actinomycetes; order Streptomycetales; family Streptomycetaceae; genus Streptomyces; species Streptomyces roseicoloratus. The sequence goes on from NZ_SDOY01000145.1 coordinate 13,976, forward strand.
ATGGCGGTGGCGGCGACCGCGTCGGGCGGGGCGATGACCGCGCCGAGGACGAGGGCCGCGGTCAGCGGCAGCTCGGGGACGAGGACGTACGCGAGCCAGCCCACCGCCACGGTCGCGAAGAGCACGTAGCCGACGGAGAGCAGGGCGACCGGCCGGATGTTGGCGCGCAGGTCGAGGTACGAGGACTCGACGGCGGCCGTGTAGAGCAGCGGCGGCAGGATCAGCGGGAGCACGATGTGCGGGTCGAGGGTGTAGTCGGGCACGCCGGGCACGTACGCGGCGGCGAGGCCGACGGCGACGAGGAGCAGCGGCGCGGGCACCGGCGTCCGGCGGGCGAGGCCCGCCACGGTGGTGCTCGCCGCGACCAGTGCCACCAGTTGCAGTGCGTCCATGCCGCGTCCGTCTCTCCTCGTGTCACTCGCGCCACAACGTAACCTGGCCATCATGAGCGAGTGCCCGCACGTTGCCGAGGTGCCGCGCCCCGAACCGGCGCCGCTGCACGACACCTGCCCGGAGTGCCTTGCCGACGGCACGCACCCCGTCCAGCTGCGGCTCTGTCTGAGCTGCGGGCACGTGGGCTGCTGCGACTCGTCGGTGGGCCGGCACGCGACGGCGCACTTCCGGAGCACCGGGCACCCGGTGATGCGGACCTTCGAGCCGAACGAACGCTGGCGGTGGTGCTTCGTGGACGGTTCGATCGTCTGACGGCTGGGTACGTCACCCCTCCGCGGGTTCTCCGCGGCCGCCGGGCGCGTACGGCGGGTCCATCGGGCGGGGCGTCGGACGGGGGCGGTCCTGCCGGGCCCCCGGCGACACGGCGGGACGGATCGCGATAGCGTCTCGGCGGACTGCGCAACGACTGCGTACCGCCAGGTCCGGGGAGCTTCCTTCCCGGACCCCGAAAGAGCTTGTGCCACCTTGGAGGTGAGGGTGTCCCAGATCGCAGGCGAGCCCGGGACCCAGGACTTCGTGGAAGTCCGGCTGCCCGCTGCGGGTGCCTACCTGTCCGTGCTGCGTACGGCCACGGCCGGTCTCGCGGCGCGCTTGGACTTCACCCTCGACGAGATCGAGGACCTGCGGATCGCCGTCGACGAGGCGTGCGCGATCCTGCTCCAGCAGGCGGTGCCCGGCTCGGTGCTGAGCTGTGTGTTCCGCCTGGTCGACGACTCCCTGGACGTGACGGTGTCGGCTCCGACGACCGACGGCCGGGCGCCGGAGCGGGACACGTTCGCGTGGACGGTGCTGTCGGCGCTCGCGGGCAAGGTGGAGTCGTCGGTGGCCGAGGACCGTACGGTCTCCATCAGCCTGTACAAACAGCGCGGCGCGGGGCCAGGCCCGGCGTGAGGAGCGGGGACGCGACGGCCGGCATCCCTCAGCAGCAGGCACGGTCGCAGGAGCCGGCCGGTACCGAGGTCGAGATCGAGGTCGCTACGGAGCAGGCGGACCAGATGAGCGAGCAGCAGGAGCAGCACGAAGCGGTGCCTGACGCGGCCGGGCCGCGGGAGGCGCCGCCGCAGGAGGTGCCCGACCCGCACGACCGCAGTGGTGCGCGGGCGCTCTTCGTCGAGCTGCGCGGCCTTCCGGAGGGTTCGCCCGAGAAGGCGGCGCTGCGCGACCGGCTGGTGCGGATGCACCTGCCGCTGGTGGAGCACCTGGCCCGGCGCTTCCGCAACCGGGGCGAGCCGCTGGACGACCTGACCCAGGTGGCGACGATCGGTCTGATCAAGTCGGTGGACCGGTTCGACCCGGACCGCGGAGTGGAGTTCTCCACGTACGCGACGCCGACGGTGGTGGGCGAGATCAAGCGCCACTTCCGGGACAAGGGCTGGGCGGTACGGGTCCCGCGCAGGCTCCAGGAGCTGCGGCTCTCGCTGACGACGGCGACGGCGGAGCTGTCGCAGCAGCACGGGCGCTCGCCGACCGTGCACGAGCTGGCCGAGCGTCTGGGGATCTCCGAGGAGGAGGTCCTGGAGGGCCTGGAGTCGGCGAACGCGTACTCGACGCTGTCGCTGGACGTGCCGGACACGGACGACGAGTCGCCGGCGGTGGCGGACACGCTGGGCGCGGAGGACGAGGCGCTGGAGGGCGTCGAGTACCGGGAGTCGCTGAAGCCGCTCCTGGAGGACCTGCCGCCGCGCGAGAAGCGGATCCTGCTGCTGCGCTTCTTCGGGAACATGACCCAGTCGCAGATCGCCCAGGAGGTCGGCATCTCGCAGATGCACGTCTCCCGGCTGCTCGCGCGCACGCTGGCCCAGCTGCGGGACAAGCTGCTCGTGGAGGAGTGAGCCGCGGGGGCCGGGCGACCGGCCCGCGCCCGGGACTACCCCCGGCGCCCGGCGCCCGGGACTACCCCCGGCGCTCGGGACCACCCCCGGCGCTCGGGACTACCCCCGGGGCCCGGCACCTGGGGCGGCCCCCGGCGCGCTCCTCGTACGGGCGGACCCAGGCCTAGGCCTTGTCCTGGCCCGGGCGCTTGATGCCGAGCGCCTCGGTCGTGGACGGGCTCGCCAGGAGGACGAGGCCGGTCACGGCGAGGAGCGCGAGGGCGATGCCGGCCGGGATCATGACGCTGTTCGCCTGGAGCAGCTGCCAGGCCACCGGCAGCGCCAGGACCTGGGTGATCACCGCGGGGCCGCGGCTCCAGGAGCGGCGCAGCCACAGACCGCGGGCGGCGACCAGCGGGATCAGCCCCAGGGCGACCAGGGTGGCCGCGCCCATGAGGGCGGAGGTGAGGTCGCCGGAGCGGTCGGTGAGACTCGTCACCAGCATGACGAGGCCGCCCGCCACGAGGGCCAGGCCCTCGACGCCGGCCACCGCCGCGGCGGCGGTGAGCCGCCCGGGCCGGGATTCCGGCTCCGTACGCTGCTCGGGACGGGTGGTGTCGGCACTGCTCGCACTGCTCATGCAAGGCAGGGTAGCCGGGCCGGCCGGGGACGGGCCGGGGGCTGCCCAGGGCGGCCGGGGCTGGGCCCGGTACCGCCGGGTAGGTACGCTGGCGGTCATGCGCGCGCTTCTCGTGGTCAATCCGGCAGCAACCACCACCAGTGCCCGCACACGGGACGTGCTGATCCACGCGCTCGCCAGCGAGATGAAGCTGGAGGCGGTGACGACCGAGTACCGGGGCCACGCCCGTGACCTGGGGCGCAAGGCCGCCGAGTCGGACGACGTCGACCTGGTGGTGGCGCTCGGTGGCGACGGCACGGTCAACGAGGTGGTCAACGGGCTGCTGCACGCCGGGCCCGATCCGGACCGGCTGCCGGGGCTCGCGGTGGTGCCGGGCGGATCGACGAACGTCTTCGCTCGGGCGCTCGGGCTGCCGAACGACGCGGTGGAGGCGACCGGCGCGCTCCTCGACGCGCTGCGTGAGCGGCGGGCACGGACGGTGAGCCTGGGGCTCGCGTCCGGGACGCCGGGCACGGACGACGAAGGCGTCCCCGAACGCTGGTTCACCTTCTGCGCCGGATTCGGCTTCGACGCGAGCGTGATCGGCCGGGTCGAACAGCAGCGCGAGCGCGGCAAGCGTTCGACCCACGCGCTCTATCTGCGCCAGGTGGTGCGCCAGTTCCTGGGCGAGCGGAACCGGCGGCACGGCACGATCACCCTGGAGCGGCCGGGCGAGGACCCCGTGAAGGATCTTGTCCTCTCCATAATCTGCAACACCTCTCCCTGGACCTACCTGGGGAATCGTCCGGTGTACGCGTCGCCGGACGCCTCCTTCGAGACGGCGCTCGACGTGCTCGGACTGAGCCGGCTGTCGGCGCCCTCGGTGGCCCGGTACGCCACCCAGCTGCTCACTTCCAGCCCGGAGCGCGGGCCGCACGGCAAGCACGCGGTGACCCTGCACGACCTCACGGACTTCACCTTGCATTCGAAGGTGCCGCTCCCCCTCCAGATGGACGGAGACCACCTGGGGCTGCGTACGAGCGTGACGTTCACAGGCGTACGCCGTGCACTGCGTGTGATTGTGTGACCAGAAGGACCGAAAGTCCTTCCACTCGAACGTTTAGGCTGCCCTCCACCCCCTAGAAGTACGGCTGTGACGGAGCCGACACCGAGGAATCAAAAAAAACTTTCCAGAAGGGGTTGTATCCGTTGCTGGGGTTTGGGAGTCTCTTCTTGGCGATCGGGACGGCCCGCAAGACCGGCCTCCACTGAAAGCCAGAACCCCACCCCAGTGACAAGGACCACGCCAGTTCACCTGGCAGTCGGCCCTTCCCCTGCGGGGGGATTCGTGAAAGCGTTCACATTCACAAGCAACTTGCACGCAACACCTGAGAGAGGTAGCAGCCATGGACTGGCGTCACAACGCCGTTTGTCGTGAGGAAGACCCCGAGCTGTTCTTCCCCATCGGCAACACCGGTCCTGCGCTGCTGCAGATCGAGGAAGCCAAGGCCGTCTGCCGCCGCTGCCCCGTCATGGAGCAGTGCCTGCAGTGGGCGCTCGAGTCCGGCCAGGACTCCGGCGTCTGGGGTGGCCTCAGCGAGGACGAGCGCCGCGCGATGAAGCGCCGCGCCGCCCGCAACCGGGCGCGCAACGCCAGCGCCTGAGCCACCTGCACAGCCTGAGGCACGCGGCGCGTACACCGCGTACGTCATCACCGCCCTCCGAGCCGCAGCCGCGCAGCAGTAACCCACAGCATTCGAGCCCCGGACCGAATTCCCTTCGGTCCGGGGCTCGCTGCTCTTCGCGCATCGGCGAGCGGCGCGGGAAGAGCAGCGAGGGGCGGCGGGGTCATTCGGGCCGAAGGCCGAAGGTGAACGGAAAGTGAACCCTCGGTGAATCCCTTTTGTTGCGAGGGTTCGCGGCGAACTCCCCTTTTCCGACCGCGACTTATTTCTGCGGCTGCACCGGGATGTCGAGGACGACGCGGGTGCCGCGCCCGGTGCCCGGCTGCATGTCGAAACTGCCGCCCAGCTCGCCCTCGACCAGCGTCCGCACGATCTGCAGACCGAGGTTGCCGGCCCGCTGCGGGTCGAAGCCCTCGGGCAGACCGCGACCGTCGTCCTTGACCGTGATGAGCAGCCGGGCGTCGGCGCGCGGTTCGCCGCGGACGGCGGTGACCTCCACGGTGCCCTGCTCGCCCGGCGCGAAGGCGTGCTCGAGGGCGTTCTGCAGGATCTCGGTGAGGACCATGGAGAGCGGCGTGGCGACCTCGGCGTCGAGGATGCCGAAGCGGCCGTTGCGCCGGCAGGTGACCTTGCCCGGGGAGATCTCGGCGACCATGGCGATCACGCGGTCGGCGATCTCGTCGAACTCGACCCGCTCGTCCAGGTTCTGGGACAGCGTCTCGTGGACGATGGCGATCGAACCGACGCGCCGCACCGCCTCGTTGAGGGCCTCGCGTCCGCGGTCGGAGTCCATCCGGCGGGCCTGGAGGCGCAACAGGGCGGCCACGGTCTGGAGGTTGTTCTTCACCCGGTGGTGGATCTCCCGGATGGTGGCGTCCTTGGTGATCAACTCGCGCTCGCGGCGGCGCAGTTCGGTGACGTCGCGGAGCAGGACGAGCGAGCCGATGCGGGTGCCCTTGGGCTTGAGCGGGATCGCGCGCAGCTGGATCACCCCGCCGTTGCCCTCGACCTCGAACTCGCGCGGGGCGTAGCCGGAGGCCAGCTTGACCAGGGCCTCGTCCACCGGTCCGCGGGAGGGCGCGAGTTCGGCGGTGATCTGGCCGAGGTCCTGCCCGACGAGGTCGGCGGCGAGGCCGAGCCGGTGGTAGGCGGAGAGCGCGTTGGGCGAGGCGTACTGGACGACGCCTTCGGCGTCGAGCCGGATGAGCCCGTCGCCGGCCCGCGGCGAGGAGTCCATGTCGACCTGCTCGCCGGGGAAGGGGAAGGAGCCGGCGGCGATCATCTGGGCCAGGTCGGAGGCGGACTGGAGGTAGGTGAGCTCCAGCCTGGACGGGGTCCGGACGGTGAGCAGGTTGGTGTTGCGGGCGATCACTCCGAGGACGCGGCCGTCGCGGCGTACGGGGATCGACTCGACCCGGACCGGGACCTCCTCGCGCCACTCGGGGTCGCCCTCGCGGACGATCCGGCCCTCGTCGAGCGCGGCGTCGAGCAGCGGGCGCCGGCCGCGCGGGACGAGGTGGCCGACCATGTCGTCCTGGTAGGAGGTGGGCCCGGTGTTGGGCCGCATCTGGGCGACGGAGACGTAGCGGGTGCCGTCCAGGGTGGGGACCCACAGGACCAGGTCGGCGAAGGAGAGGTCGGAGAGCAGTTGCCACTCCGACACCAGCATGTGGAGCCAGTCGAGGTCGGACTCGCTCAGCGCGGTGTGCTGGCGGACGAGGTCGTTCATGGAGGGCACGTGTGCGAGCGTACCCGTGGAATTCGACGGCGGTGAACCTGGAGTTCCCGGCGTTCGTGTTGGAGGATGGGCCCGGAACCACCGCGTTCCCATGGATGGACAGACGAGAATGGTCTAGTCCACAATGTTTTCCACAGAGCCTCCGCCCTCCCCGCACAGGAGGACGGACCGAGGTACCCGGCGCTTTCTGCCCTGACGGCGCCGAGACCTCCCATCACGGCCGAGGGACCGCACACCCCGGCCGGGCAACTCCGGGCTGCGGTGCCGGACGGGTTGAGGGTCCCGTCCCGGCGCCGCGGCCCGCGGGTGTTTCAGGGCCGCCGTACGGGCGCCGGGCCGGGCGCGGCGGGCTAAACGGGCGCGGCGGGCTTACGAACGCGGCGGGCTTACGGGCGCGGGGCCGGCCAGGCCCGCATCGCCAGCTCGGCCAGCGCCTCCAGCTCCTCCTTCGTCGCCCCGTCGCGGGCCTGCTGGGACATGCCCTGGAGGACGGCACCACTGAAGCGGGCCAGAGCGACCGCGTCCGTGCCGGGCGGCAGCTCGCCCGACTCGACGTCCTGGCAGATCCGCTTCTCGAACCGCGCGATGTTGGCGTTCCGCCGCTCGCGGAGGGCCTGCTCGACCTCGGGGGTCGAGCAGTTGATCGCCGCGCAGATCATCAGGCAGCCGCGCGGGTGGTCGGGGTCCGTGTACAGCGCCGCGGCCTCCCTGAGCATCCTGCCGATGCCGCCGCGCGCCGTCGGCTCCTCGGCGAGGGCCCGCCCGCCGAAGGCCCCGTACGAGCCCGCGTACGCCTCGACGACCTCTTCGAACAGCGTCTTCTTGTCACCGAAGGCCGCGTAGAGGCTCGGCGCGCTGATCCCCATGACCCGGGTGAGGTCGGCGACGGAGGTCGTCTCGTACCCGTGCTCCCAGAAGGCCATCGTCGCCCGCTCCAGTGCCGTCGGACGGTCGAAGGAGCGGGGGCGGCCGCGCTGCTTGGTCGTCATGGCGAAATTCTATAGCGGGCACTACGGAACGTGGGGTACGGTCTTTCTGTAACGACCACTAGGAAATGCGAGGGGGCGTCGTCATGGGCGTGCTCAAGGGGAAGACGGCACTGGTCACGGGCGGCAGCCGGGGCATCGGGCGGGGGATCACGGAGCGGCTGGCCCGGGACGGCGCGCGGGTCGCGGTGCACTACGGGAGCAACGAGGCGGCGGCGAAGGAGACGGTCGCGGCGATCACCGCGGCCGGCGGCGACGCGTTCGCGATCGGCCAGGAGCTCGGGGTCCCGGGCGACGCCCAGGCACTGTGGACGGCGTTCGACGCCCACGCGGACGGCCTCGACATCCTGGTGAACAACGCGGGGATCGGGGCCACGCGGCCCTTCGCCACGATCGGCGAGGAGGAGTACGACCGGATCTTCGCGGTCAACACCAAGGCGCCGTTCTTCCTGGCGCAGCTGGGCGCGGAGCGGCTGCGGGACGGGGGCCGGATCGTGAACGTGTCGACGGGCCTGTCGCACTCCGCCAAGATGCCGGACCTGATCGCGTACGCGATGTCGAAGAGCGCCCTGGACGTCTTCACCCGGGATCTCTCGAAGGTGCTCGGATCGCGCGGGATCACGGTCAACGCGGTGGCGCCCGGCATCGTCGACACCGACATCAACGCGCACTGGCTGCGGGGTGACGAGGAGGCGATAGCCGGCGCCTCGGCGATGGCGGCCCTCGGCCGGGTCGGCACCCCCGAGGACATCGCCGACGTGGTGGCCTTCCTGGCCTCTCACGACGCGCGCTGGGTGACGGGCCAGTGGATCGACGCGACGGGAGGCTCCCTCGACTGACCCGCGGCGGACCACTGCCCGAGCGCGCCGGAGCCGAGGGGTTCGAGTGGCTGGTGGGACGGGTGCGGCCGACGATGGAACAGAGCCCGTCCGCGGGGCGGAACGGCATGGGCGGACGGCCCGCGCTCTGCTAGATTTGGACTTAGATTGGTCTATACCACCTAGTTCTTTCCAGCCCCTCACCAGATCGGCAGGCTCAGCGTGGAAGTTGTCATCGTCAAGGACGCCAAGGCGGGCGGCGAGCTCATCGCGGACGGCATCGCCGGCCTCCTGCGCCGCAAGCCCGACGCGCTGCTCGGCGTGGCCACCGGCTCGACCCCGCTGCCCATCTACGACGCCCTGACCGCGCAGGTCAAGGCCGGCTCCGTGGACGCCTCCCGGGCCCGGATCGCCCAGCTGGACGAGTACGTGGGCCTGCCCACCGGGCACCCGGAGTCGTACCGGGCCACGGTGCTCCGCCAGGTCGTCGAGCCGCTCGGGCTCTCCGAGGACGCCTTCATGGGCCCCGACGGGTCGGCCGAGGACGTCCAGGCGGCCTGCGAGGCCTACGACCGGGCGCTCGCCGAGGCGGGCGGCGTCGACCTCCAGATCCTGGGCATCGGCACCGACGGGCACATCGGCTTCAACGAGCCCTGCTCCTCGCTGGCGTCCCGGACCCGGATCAAGACGCTGACGGAGCAGACGCGGGTCGACAACGCGCGCTTCTTCGACGACGACATCGAGCAGGTGCCGCACCACGTGATCACCCAGGGCATCGGCACCATCCTGGAGGCCCGCCACCTGGTGCTGCTCGCCACCGGCGAGGGCAAGGCCGAGGCCGTGGCGCAGACCGTCGAGGGCCCGGTCGCCGCGCTGGTCCCCGCCTCGGCGCTCCAGCTGCACCCGCACGCGACCGTGGTCGTGGACGAGGCCGCCGCCTCCAAGCTGAAGCTCGCGGACTACTTCCGCCACACCTACGCGAACAAGCCCTCCTGGCAGGGCATCTGATCCACCGCGCGGCCTGCCGTGGCCCACGGGCCTGTCCCGGCCCACGCGAGAGGGGCCCGGCACCCGGATCCGTGAGGATCGGGTGCCGGGCCCCTCTCGCGTGGCGCTTGCGGGTCGCCGGGTTACCGGCCCGTGATGACCTCGGCCGCCGCGCGGCCGCAGACGCGGGCGGCGCCGTGGGTGGCGATGTGGAGGGCGCCGCGGGGCGCCGACTCGTTCAGGCCCATCTCCACCACGACCGTGTCCGGGCGGGCCGCGACCAGGGCGTCCAGGGCGCCGGACATCCACGGGTGCCGGTGGGCGTCACGGACGACGGCGACCACGCGCCGGTCCCCCGCGGCGGCCAGGACGGCGTCCACCGAGGCCTCGGCCCCGTAGGAGCCGGTCGTGGTGCCGGGCAGCAGGCGCTCCAGTTCGGCGGCGATGCCCCAGGGCGTCTCGTCGCCGACCGCGAAGTTGGCGACGGGCGTGAAGGAGGCCACGTAGGGCGCGGTGGTCAGCGGCTCGTGGACCCGCTCCCCCGCCGTGACCTTCAGGGCCCTGCGGGCCGCGACGAGGCCGACCTCGGTGCCGGGCGCGGTCCCCTCCTGTCGTGCCGCGCCCGGCCCCGATACCCCCCTGGCCCGGTGCGACTGGGTCCAGGCCGCCAGGGCGCGCACGCGCGCCGCGGCGTCGGCCAGCCGCTCCTCGGGCAGTTCACCGGTCCGTACCGCGTTCACCAGCGCGTCGCGCAGTCGCAGTACGGTGTCCTCGTCGGCCAGCCCGCCGCCGACGCAGATGGCGTCGGCGCCCGCGGCGATCGCGAGGACGGATCCGCGCTCGATGCCGTACGTCGACGAGATGGCCTGCATCTCCATGCCGTCGGTGACGATCAGCCCCTCGAAGCCCAGCTCCCGGCGCAGCAGTCCGGTGAGGATCTGCGGGCTCAGGGTGGCCGGCCGGTCGGGGTCGAGCGCGGAGAGCAGGATATGCGCGCTCATCACGGCTTTGGTACCCGCGGCGATGGCCGCGCGGAAAGGTGCCAGCTCACGGGCGTGCAGTGTGTCGAGGTCCACATCGATCCGGGGCAGCGCGTGGTGGGAGTCCACGTTGGTGTCGCCGTGCCCGGGGAAGTGCTTGGTGCACGCGGCGACGCCCACGGACTGCAGGCCGTCGACGTAGGCCACGGTGTGCCGGGCGACGAGCCCGGGGTCGGCGCCGAAGGAGCGCACGCCGATGACCGGGTTGTCGGCGTTGGAGTTGACGTCGGCGGACGGCGCCCAGTTGAGGTCGACGCCGCACTCGGCGAGCCGGCGGCCGAGCTCACGGGCCACGGCCCGGGTGAGCTCGACGTCGTCGACGGTGCCGAGGGCGTAGTTGCCGGGGAAGGAGGAGCCCTCCTTCACCTCGAGGCGGGTGACGTCGCCGCCCTCCTCGTCGATGGCGACCAGGACGTCCTCGCGCTCGGCGCGCAGCCGCGCGGTGAGCGCGGCGAGCTGCCCGGGGGCGACGATGTTCCGGCCGAAGAGGCCGACCGAGGACAGTCCCTCGGCGATCCGCCGGAGCAGCCAGTCGGGCGCGGTGGTGCCGACGAAGCCCGGCTGGAGGACGGTGAGCGCGTCCCTGGTCAGGGTGTCCGGGGCGGTTGCGAGCGTGGTCATGAGGCGCCGTTATCCCTTCACCGCGCCGGCGGTCATGCCGCCGACGGCCTTGCGCTGGAGGAAGAGGAAGACGATCAGGACAGGGAGCGCGAAGAGGGTCGAGGCGGCCATGGTGGCGCCCCAGTCGCTGCCGAACGCGGTCTGGAACTGGGTCAGCCAGAGCGTCAGCGTCTGGGACTCCTTGTCCTTGTTGAGCAGGAGGATCATGGCGAACTCGTTCCAGGCCGTGATGAAGCCGAAGATCGAGGTCGACATCAGGCCCGGGGCGAGCAGCGGGAAGATGACCTTGCGGAAGGCCTGGCCGCGGGTGCAGCCGTCGATCTGGGCGGCCTCCTCCAGCTCGACCGGGACGGCGGCGATGAAGCCGCGCAGGGTCCAGATGGTGAAGGGCAGGACCATCACGAAGTAGATCAGCGTGAGGACCGGGATGCTGTTCAGCATGTCGTTCTCACGGGAGATCATGTACATCGCGATGACCATGACCTCCCAGGGGGCCATCTGCGCCATCATCACGACGAGGACGATGCCCTTGCGTCCGCGGAACTTCATCCGGGCGAGCGCGAAGCTCGCGAGGAGGGCCACGAGGAGGGCGACGAGCACCGCGCCCAGGGTCACCACGAGGCTGTTGGTGACGTAGGTCCAGAACAGGTCGACGCCGGTGGCGGTCGTGTAGTTCTCGAAGGTCGGCGTGAAGGCGAAGACCGGGTCCTTGGTGAGGATCTGGTGCTGCGGCTTCAGCGAGGACGAGAACATCCAGTAGACCGGGAAGACGAACACCGCCGCGATCACGAGGGCGGAGACGTTCTTGACGACGGCTCCGGCCGTGATCCGCTTCCTCGCGCGGTACTTCTTCGGGGCCGGGCTGGTGGTGGCGCTCACAGCTGCTCCTCCTGCTTCAGGATCAGGCGGAAGTAGAAGGACATGATCGCGACGAGCATCACGATCGTCAGGACGGAGACGGCCGCGGCGACGCCGTAGTGGAACTGGCCGACGCCCTCGATGTACGCGAAGACCGGCAGGGTCTCGGAGGCTCGGTCGGGGCCGCCCTTGTTCATCGCGTAGATCTGGGTGAACGCCTTGAAGATCCAGATGATCTCCAGGAACGTGGTGACCAGGAAGAAGGGCTTGAGGTTCGGGAAGACCACGGCCCAGAAGGTGCGCCAGCCGTTCGCGCCGTCCATCTTGGCGGCTTCGTAGAGCTCGCTGCCGATGGTGGTGAGGGCGGCGTACATGTTGAGGGCCACGAACGGGACCGAGCCCCAGACCAGCAGGAGCAGCGAGATCACCAGGGTGGAGAAGCCGGTCTCGAACCAGTTGTGCTGCTCGTAGCCGGAGAAGCCCAGCGTGCGCATCACCCAGTTGGCGACGCCGAACTGCTCGTCGAAGAGCCACTGGAAGACGGTGACGGAGGCGACGATCGGCATGGCCCAGGCGAAGACCAGGGCGAGCGAGAGCACCAGCCGCATCTTCTTGCCGAGGCGGTTGAGGAGCAGGCCGATGCCGGTGCCGACGGCCATGATCAGCATGACGTTGACGGCGGTGAAGACGACCGAGCGGACGACGACGGTCCAGAAGTCGGGGTCGCCGAGCAGTGCGGTGTAGTTATCGAAGCCGATCCACACCGTCTCGTGGGTGATGAACTCCTTCCGGTTCAGCTGCTGGAAGGAGAGGACCACGTTGCGGATCAGCGGGTAGAGCAGCAGGAGTGCCATCGACACCAGGGCCGGGGCGACGAGCAGGTACGGCACCAGCCCGCCGGGCAGGGAGCGTCTCCCCCGCGAGGGCTGACGGACTTCCTTCGGGCCGGCGGGGGCCGGCGGGGTCTGAGACTTCCGTGCCGCCCTTCCGGGCGCGTCCTGGGGACCGGCGGTCGCCGTCCCCGGGGAGTCCACGGTCATGATCTTCTTCCTCGCGGTTCTGGGGCTCCCGTGCCCACCGGGAAGCGGCCCTGGGGAGCGGGCCGCCGCACACTGCGGAGCGCCGGCGGTGCGGTCCGGGTCACCGGACCGCACCGCCGGGCCGTGATCACTGCTGGTTGATGCGCTCGTTGATGACCTTGTCGGCGGCCTCACCGGCGGCCTTCGGGTCCGTGCCCTGCAGGACCTTCGTCATGAAGTCCTTGACCGGGTTCGGGGCGGTCTCGACGTTCGCCCAGCCGGGGGTGACCGGGGTGATCTTGCCGACGGAGGCGGCCTGCTTCATGGCCTCGGCGAAGGAACCGGCGGCCGGTGCGAACTGCGCGGCGTCGTTGTTGGGAAGCGACGCGCCGCCGGCCAGCTCGGCGTACTTCGCCTGGAGCTCCTTGCTCGCGGCGATCGCCAGCCACTCCTTGGCGAGGTCCTTGTTCTGGGAGCGCTCGGCCACGGCGAGGTTGGAGCCGCCGAAGAAGACGGAGCCCGGCTTGTCGGCGGTCTTGCCCGGGATCGGGAAGTAGCCGAAGTCGGCGGTCTTGCCCGCCTTCTTCAGGGCGTCGATCGCGCCGCCGGCCTCCCAGCCGAGACCGATCCAGGACGCCACGCCGCCCTTGGGGACGACGTCGGTGGACTGCTGCGGGGTCGCCTCGTCCTTGTCCTTCGGAGCGGTGGAGTAGGACGCGAGCTCCTTGTAGAAGTTCATGGCGGCCGCGGCCTCGGGAGAGGAGAGGCTGCCCTTCCACTTGTCGCCGTCCTTGACCGCGAGGTCGCCGCCCTCGTCCCAGATGAAGCCGGCGAGGACGTACCAGCTCTGGCCGGGCAGGTAGATCGGCTGCGACTTCGGGTCGGCGGCCTTGAGCTTCTTCAGGCCCTCGATCCACTCGGCGCGGGTCTTCGGCGGGGTGACGCCGGCCTTCGCGTAGGCGGCCTTGTCGTAGATGACCACGCGGTTGGTGGCGTACCACGGGGCGGAGTAGAGCTTTCCGTCCAGCTCGTTCGAGGGCAGCATGCCCTTGTTCCAGCTGTCGTAGCCGAGCTTGGCCTTGTCACCGGTGAGGTCGGCGAGGCCGCCCGTGGCCGCGTAGCCGGCGGTCTGGGTGTTGCCGAGCTCCAGGACGTCCGGCGGGGTGTCCTCGGAGAGGGCGGCGGTGACCTTCGTCTGGATGTCGGTCCACTGCTGCGTCTCGACCTTGACCGTGACACCGGGGTGCTTGGCCGCGAAGGCCTTGTTGATCTCGTCGGTCCAGCCGGCCGGCGCGGACCCCTCCATCACCCAGACGGTGAGGGACTTGGCGCCGCCGTCGGCCTTGCCCTTGTCCCCCTTGTCACCACTGCCGGAACCACACGCGGCAATGCTGACCATCATGCCCGCGACGCCGATCGCCGCGATGAGCTTGCGCTTCACGCCACCCTCCTCAGGGATGCCTGCTCCCCCCACCACCGCGCGAAGACATACGTCGTAGTAATGCTGTGGGGCTGGGACCTGGTCTTTAATGGTTTAGACCAGTACCCGGAGCTTGGCCTAGACCTTTAGGGGTGTCAAGGGTGTATAAGAAGGGCAGTCGCGTCCGTTATCGGACCGACACCTGAGGGAGGGCGACGACCCGTGACCGGTCCGTGCCACCATGTGAGCCGCGACAGACGGAGGAGCCGGTGACGGCAGCAGCACAGGAGTCGGAGAGGCAGGCCATGGCCACGGACGCGGGCAACACCGAGACAGAGGGCGGCGTCGCCACCCGTACCGCGCGCGTGCCCAAGTACTACCGGCTGAAGCGGCACCTGCTCGACATGACGGAGACCCTGCCGCCCGGGACCCCGGTCCCGCCCGAGCGGACGCTCGCCGCGGAGTTCGACACCTCGCGCACCACGGTCCGCCAGGCCCTGCAGGAGCTGGTCGTCGAGGGGCGCCTGGAGCGGATCCAGGGCAAGGGCACCTTCGTGGCCAAGCCCAAGGTCTCCCAGGCCCTCCAGCTCACCTCGTACACCGAGGACATGCGCGCCCAGGGCCTCGAGCCCACCTCGCAGCTCCTCGACATCGGCTACGTCACCGCCGACGACACCCTCGCCGGCCTCCTCGACATCTCCCCCGGCGGACGGGTCCTGCGCATCGAGCGGCTCCGGCTCGCCAGCGGCGAGCCGATGGCGATCGAGACCACCCACCTGTCCGCCAAGCGCTTCCCCGCGCTGCGGCGCTCGCTGGTCAAGTACACCTCGCTGTACACCGCACTCGCGGAGGTGTACGACGTCCACCTGGCCGAGGCCGAGGAGACCATCGAGACCTCCCTCGCCACCCCGCGCGAGGCCGGCCTGCTCGGCACCGACGTCGGCCTGCCGATGCTGATGCTCTCCCGCCACTCGCTCGACGCCAACGGCGAACCGGTCGAATGGGTGCGTTCCGTCTACCGCGGCGACCGCTACAAGTTCGTGGCCCGCCTGCAGCGCCCGAACGGCTGATCCGCACAAGGCGATTGACCACTGATCCGTTATACGGACAGGGGTTCCTAGAAACGAAACCGTCCCCTAGATTTCCTCGGCATTACGAGGTGATCAGTTGAGGGGACGGTTTCGCCATGTCAGAAGCCACACAAGGGAAACAACCGGTCATCACACCGGTCAGAGTGGTGATCGCGCTCTGCCTGTTCGCGCCGTTCGTCGCGATGCTCTGGGTCGATTCGTACGCCAAGGTGGAACCCACCTTCGTCGGCGTCCCGTTCTTCTACTGGTACCAGATGCTCTGGGTCGTGGTGTCCACCGCGCTCACCATGGTCGCCTACAAGCTGTGGCAGCGTGACCAGCGCGCCCGCAAGGGAGGTGCGTCGCGGTGAACGACGGCGTGAACGGCGTGGCGCTCGGCGTCTTCGTCTTCTTCTTCCTGGCCGTCACGGTCATGGGCTTCCTGGCCGCGCGCTGGCGCAAGGCCGAGAACGAGCACAGCCTCGACGAATGGGGCCTCGGCGGCCGCTCGTTCGGCACCTGGATCACCTGGTTCCTGCTCGGCGGCGACCTCTACACCGCGTACACCTTCGTCGCCGTCCCGGCGGCCATCTACGCGGCGGGCGCGGCCGGCTTCTTCGCCGTGCCCTACACGATCCTGGTCTACCCGCTGATCTTCACCTTCCTGCCGCGCCTGTGGTCGGTCTCCCACAAGCACGGCTACGTCACCACCTCGGACTTCGTCCGCGGCCGCTTCGGCTCCAAGGGCCTGTCGCTCGCGGTCGCCGTCACCGGCATCCTCGCCACCATGCCGTACATCGCGCTCCAGCTCGTCGGCATCCAGGCCGTGCTGGACGTGATGGGCGTCGGCGGCGGCGAGAACACCAACTGGTTCGTCAAGGACCTGCCGCTGCTCATCGCCTTCGGCGTCCTCGCCGCGTACACGTACTCCTCCGGCCTGCGCGCCCCGGCGCTCATCGCCTTCGTCAAGGACACGCTCATCTACATCGTCATCGCGGTGGCGATCATCTACATCCCCATCAAGCTGGGCGGCTTCGACGAGATCTTCGCCAGGGCGAGCGAGGCGTACGGGCAGACCAACCCGGCCACGGGCAAGCCGAAGGGCGCCCTCGTGCCCGGCGAGGCGGGCCAGTGGACCTACGCGACGCTGGCGCTCGGCTCGGCGCTCGCGCTCTTCATGTACCCGCACTCGATCACCGCGACGCTCTCCTCCAAGAGCCGCGAGGTCATCCGCCGCAACACCACGATCCTGCCGCTGTACTCGCTGATGCTGGGTCTGCTCGCGCTCCTCGGCTTCATGGCGATCGCCGCCGGCGTGAAGGTGACCAACGGCCAGCTGGCCATCCCGCAGCTCTTCGAGAACATGTTCCCGGCCTGGTTCGCGGGCGTCGCCTTCGCCGCCATCGGCATCGGCGCGCTCGTGCCCGCCGCGATCATGTCGATCGCCGCCGCCAACCTCTTCACCAGGAACATCTACAAGGACTTCATCAGGAAGGACGCCACCCCGGCCCAGGAGACCAAGGTCTCCAAGCTGGTGTCGCTCCTGGTGAAGGTCGGCGCCCTGGTCTTCGTCCTCACCATGGACAAGACCGTCGCGATCAACTTCCAGCTCCTCGGCGGCATCTGGATCCTGCAGACCTTCCCGGCCCTGGTCGGCGGCCTGTTCACCCGCTGGATGCACCGCTGGGCGCTGCTCGCCGGCTGGGCCGTCGGCATGATCTACGGCACCTGGACCGCCTACGGGGTCGCGAGCCCCGCCCAGAAGCACTTCGGCGGCTCCTCGGCGGAGATCCCGGGCATCGGCGAGATGGGCTACATCGCCCTCACCGCCTTCGTCCTCAACGTCCTCGTCACCGTCGTCCTCACCTTCGTCCTCAAGGCCGCCAAGGCGCCCGAGGGCGTCGACGAGACCTCCCCGGCGGACTACACGGCCGACGCGGGTGACGCGGGCGTCGCCACCGAGCTGCCGAAGGTCGGCGCCGCCGGCCACTGATCCCGCACCCATGCCGGACGCGGCTCTCCGCCCGTCCCCGGACATCCCGGGGGCGGGCGGAGCCGCGTCCGGGGCAGACTGGCCGGCATGGACTTCACGATCAGGGCGGTACGGCCCGAGGAGTACGAGGAGCTCGGTGACCTCACCGCGCTGACCTATCTGAACGACGGGCTGCTGCTCCACGGGGAGGACGACTTCTACCTGGCCGTGCTCCGCGACACGGCCCGGCGGGCGCGCGAGAGCGAGGTGCTCGTCGCCGTCGACGCCGAGGGCCGGGTCATCGGCGGGGTGACCTTCGCCCTCGGCGGCACTCCCTGGGCGGACATCGCGGTCGTCGGCGAGGCGGAGTTCCGGATGCTGGTGGTCGCCCCGGCCGCCCGCGGCCGGGGCGTCGGCGAAGCCCTCGTACGGGCCTGCGCCGACCGGGCGCGGGCCGTGCCCGGCTGTGCGCGGCTCGTCCTCTCCACCGCCGATGTGATGGCCGCGGCGCACCGGATATACGAACGGCTCGGCTTCGTCCGCACTCCTGAGCGGGACTGGGCGCCGGTCCCCGGCCATCTGCTGCGCACCTACTCCCTGGAGTTGAGCGCTCGCTGACGACACACAACATGTGGGGGGTGCCATGGGAGGCGCCCCCCACATGTATGCTCTACCTCGCTGTCGCCGCAGGGGAATCCGGTGGAAATCCGGAACTGTCCCGCAACGGTGTGCTTCGTGCGTTTTCGTGTGACGTGAGTCCGAGGACCTGCCGACGGCGCACCCGGTCCGTCCGTTCCGGGTGCCACAGACGTCCGGGCCTCGCGGAGTGGGCCGGTGGACGCGGCGCGGCCGTGCGTGCGGCCCGCCCGTTCCCGCCTCCCCGCCCTGGCCCCGAGCCGAGCGAGGGAGAGCCCCCACGTGACCATCGCGCCCGCCGATCCGGCCGCAGCGATCGAGAACGACGGCCCCGGGACCGCGCTGCTGCGCACCCTGACCGATCTCACCGCCGACCTCCCGGACACCGACCCCGGCAAGGTCGCCGCCGCCGCGCTCCGCGGCCGGCACGCCGGCTCGGACGAGGCGGAGCTGCGCGAGCTCGCCACGGAGGCCGCCGCCGGGCTGATCGCCGAGGACCCGGCGTACTCCCGGCTCGCCGCCCGGCTGCTGACCCTCACCATCGCCGAAGAGGCGGCCGGTCAGGGCGCGGTGTCCTTCTCCGCCTCCGTCGCCGTCGGCCACCGCGAGGGCCTCATCGCCGACCGCACCGCCGAGTTCGTCGCCGCGCACGCCGCCCGGCTCGACGCGACGATCGACGCGGCCGCCGACGACCGCTTCGGCTACTTCGGCCTGCGCACCCTCTACTCGCGCTACCTGCTGCGCCACCCGATCACCCGCAAGGTCATCGAGACCCCGCAGCACTTCATGCTGCGCGTCGCCTCCGGCCTCGCCGAGGACGACTCGGTGCGCGCGGTGGACGAAGTGGCCGCGCTGTACGGACTGATGAGCCGGCTCGACTACCTGCCCTCCTCCCCCACGCTCTTCAACTCCGGCACCCGCCACCCGCAGATGTCCTCCTGCTACCTCCTGGACTCCCCGCAGGACGAGCTGGACTCCATCTACGACCGCTACCACCAGGTCGCCCGCCTGTCGAAGCACGCCGGCGGCATCGGCCTGTCGTACTCCCGCATCCGCGCCCGCGGTTCGCTCATCCGCGGCACCAACGGCCACTCCAACGGCATCGTCCCGTTCCTGAAGACGCTCGACGCCTCCGTCGCCGCCGTCAACCAGGGCGGCCGCCGCAAGGGCGCCGCCGCGGTCTACCTGGAGACCTGGCACGCGGACATCGAGGAGTTCCTGGAGCTCCGCGACAACACCGGCGAGGACGCCCGCCGTACGCACAACCTCAACCTGGCGCACTGGATCCCGGACGAGTTCATGCGCCGGGTCAACGCGGACGCCGAGTGGTCGCTGTTCTCCCCGGCCGACGTGCCCGAGCTCGTCGACCTGTACGGCGAGGAGTTCGACGCCGCCTACCGCAAGGCCGAGGCGGCGGGCCTGGCCCGCAAGACCATGCCGGCCCGCGACCTCTACGGCCGGATGATGCGCACCCTCGCGCAGACCGGCAACGGCTGGATGACCTTCAAGGACGCCTCCAACCGCACCGCCAACCAGACCGCGCTGCCCGGCACCGTCGTCCACTCCTCGAACCTCTGCACCGAGATCATCGAGGTCACCAACGACGACGAGACCGCCGTCTGCAACCTCGGCTCGGTCAACCTCGGCGCCTTCGTCTCCGGCGACGACATGGACTGGGAGCGGCTCGACGCCACCGTCCGCACCGCGGTCACCTTCCTCGACCGGGTCGTCGACATCAACTTCTACCCGACCGAGCAGGCCGGCCGCTCCAACTCCAAGTGGCGTCCGGTCGGCCTGGGCGCCATGGGCCTCCAGGACGTCTTCTTCAAGCTGAAGCTGCCCTTCGACTCGGCCGAGGCCCGCGCCCTGTCCACCCGGATCGCCGAGCGGATCATGCTCGCCGCGTACGAGGCCTCCGCCGACCTCGCCGAGCGCAGCGGACCGCTGCCCGCCTGGGAGCAGACCCGCACCGCCCGGGGCGTCCTGCACCCCGACCACTACGACGTCGAGCCGGCCTGGCCGGAGCGCTGGGCCGCGCTGCGCGAGCGGATCGCCGCCACCGGTCTGCGCAACAGCCTCCTCCTCGCCATCGCGCCGACCGCGACCATCGCCTCCATCGCCGGTGTCTACGAGTGCATCGAGCCGCAGGTCTCCAACCTCTTCAAGCGCGAGACGCTGTCCGGCGAGTTCCTCCAGGTCAACTCGTACCTGGTGGACGAGCTGAAGCGGCTCGGCGTGTGGGACGCCCAGACCCGCGAGGCGCTGCGCGAGTCCAACGGCTCGGTGCAGGGCTTCGGCTGGGTGCCGGCCGAGGTCCGCGAGCTGTACCGCACGGCCTGGGAGATCCCCCAGCGCGGCCTGATCGACATGGCCGCCGCCCGCACCCCGTTCCTGGACCAGTCGCAGTCCCTGAACCTGTTCATGGAGACGCCGACCATCGGCAAGCTGTCGTCGATGTACGCGTACGCCTGGAAGCAGGGTCTGAAGACGACGTACTACCTGCGCTCGCGCCCGGCGACCCGCATCGCCCGCGCCGCCCAGGCCACCACCATCCCCGTCCAGCAGGTCGCCGACCCCGACGCCGTCGCCTGCTCCCTTGAGAACCCCGAGTCCTGCGAGGCCTGCCAGTGATGAGCACGACGAACACCGAGAAGAACCTGCTGGACCCGGGCTTCGAACTGACACTCCGTCCGATGCGCTACCCGGACTTCTACGAGCGCTACCGCGACGCCATCAAGAACACCTGGACCGTCGAGGAGGTCGACCTCCACTCGGACGTCGCCGACCTCGCCAAGCTGTCCCCCGGCGAGCAGCACATGATCGGCCGCCTGGTCGCGTTCTTCGCGACCGGCGACTC
The DNA here is from genome assembly GCF_004117935.1 of Streptomyces roseicoloratus. GTDB lineage: Bacteria > Actinomycetota > Actinomycetes > Streptomycetales > Streptomycetaceae > Streptomyces > Streptomyces roseicoloratus. Next base: position 34,566 of record NZ_SDOY01000145.1, read on the forward strand.
GATCGTGGCGAACAACCTGGTCCTGACGCTGTACAAGCACATCAACTCCCCGGAGGCGCGCCTGTACCTGTCGCGCCAGCTCTTCGAGGAGGCCGTGCACGTCCAGTTCTACCTGACGCTGCTCGACACCTACCTGCCCGATCCGGACGACCGCGCGGCGGCCTTCGCGGCCGTGGAGAACATCCCGTCGATCCGCGAGAAGGCCCAGTTCTGCTTCCGGTGGATGGACTCGGTCGAGAAGATCGACCGCCTGGAGACCCAGGCCGACCGCCGCCGCTTCCTCCTGAACCTGATCTGCTTCGCCGCCTGCATCGAAGGCCTGTTCTTCTACGGCGCCTTCGCGTACGTGTACTGGTTCCGCAGCCGCGGCCTGCTGCACGGCCTGGCGACGGGGACGAACTGGGTCTTCCGGGACGAGACCATGCACATGAACTTCGCGTTCGAGGTCGTGGACACCGTCCGCAAGGAGGAGCCCGAGCTCTTCGACGACGAGCTGCGGCAGCAGGTCACCGACATGCTGAAGGAGGCCGTCGAGGCGGAGCTCCAGTTCGGCCGGGACCTGTGCGGCGAGGGCCTGCCGGGCATGAACACCGAGTCGATGCGCGAGTACCTCCAGTGCGTCGCCGACCAGCGCCTGACCCGGCTGGGCTTCGCGCCGGTGTACGGCTCGGAGAACCCGTTCGGCTTCATGGAGCTCCAGGGCGTCCAGGAGCTCACCAACTTCTTCGAGCGCCGCCCGTCCGCCTACCAGGTGGCGGTCGAGGGCTCGGTGGACCTGGACGAGGACTTCTAGGACCCGCGTTCCGAGAACGCCGAAGGGCCCCGCTCCACCACGGGGGGAGAGCGGGGCCCTTCGGCGCACCGGCGCACGCCGGCAGCAGGCTTCTCCACCCGCCGGTCCGGCGCGACCACCGGCGGGATCCCTTACGACGTCGAGCAGGAGGCCGGACCGTGACGGAACGCCCCGAAGAAGTGGGCCCCGTACGGGCCCGGCTGTGGACGGCCGGTGCCGGCCTGGCGGTCGTCGCGGCGGGGCTGGGAATCCGTTCCGTGGGACGGGGGCCCGTCGCCGAGCACGCGGGGGACGCGCTCTACACCGTGCTGGTCCTGACGCTCGTGGTGCTGGTGGCGCCACGGATCCGGCCGGGCATCGCGGCGAGCGCCGCCCTCGGGTTCAGCTGCGCCGTGGAACTCTTCCAGCTGAGCGGCATCCCGGCGCAGTTGGCGACGCACGCCCCGCTCGCCCGGCTGGTCCTGGGGACATCGTTCAACGCGCCGGATCTGCTCTGGTACGCGGTCGGCGCGGCGTTCGGATGGACCGTCCACCGCGCCGTACGCACCCGACGGGGCCCGGGTCAGTCGTTGGGGACGACCGGGTAGCGCGGGGTGCCCTCGGACATCTGGCGGAGGGCGTCCTTGCGGTCGCGCTTCGAGAGCTTGTCGATGTACAGGAAGCCGTACAGGTGGTCCGTCTCGTGCTGGAGGCAGCGGGCGAAGTAGCCGGTGCCGCGGACCTTGATGTCGTTGCCGTGCATGTCCTTGCCGTGGACCTCGGCGTAGTCCGGGCGGGCCAGCGAGGCGTACGCGGTCGGGACCGAGAGGCAGCCCTCGTTGGAGTCGTCGAGGTGGCGGCGGTCGGCCGGGAGGTCCTGGAGGACCGGGTTGATCACGTGGCCGACGTGCCGGACGCCCTCGTCGTCCAGGCAGTCGTAGACGAAGACCTTGAGGTCGACGCCGATCTGGTTCGCCGCGAGGCCGACGCCCTCGGCGGTGCGCTGGCTGGCGAACATGTCGTCGATCAGCTGGGCGAGCTCGTCGCCGAACTCGGTGACGTCCTTGCACTCGCGGTGGAGCACGGGGTTGCCGACGACCGTGATCGGGCGCGAGGTGCCCCGCTCGCGGTGGGCGAGCTCACGCGCCTCGCAGTCCTCCGTGTCCACGACGAAGCCGTCGTTGATCTGCTCGTCCGTCTCCTGCTGCGCCATGTCCGGCCGCGCCCTTCTGAAAACCCGATTCCGTCGGAGGACAGCCTACGGGCCCGAGCCCACCGGCCTCAGCAGACCTCTTCCAGATCACGCCACTCGCGGCTGTCCGGGCTGTCCGCCACCCAGCCGTCGAGCAGCCCGCGGACCAGCCCGGCCGGCGCGGCGATGCCGCACTCGCGCTCCGGCACCCACAGTTCGCCGGGCGAGCGGTGGCCGAGCGGGCCGGGGTGGCCGGGCTCGCTGTGGTCGTGCGGGTCCAGGTGCTCGCCCTCGCCCTCGGCGCTGGGCATCGTCGACTCGGAGCAGGCGCGGCAGAGCAGCCGGACGGAGGACGACCAGTCCTCGGCGGCGAAGCCCGCGTCGGCGGCGAGCTGCTCCAGGGCGTCCCGGTCGGCCTCGGTGGCGGCCTCCAGGAGGACCACCCAGGTGGGGACGGGCGAGGGCGCCCACAGCTCGATCTCGTCGAAGACGGGGTACGAGGGGCCGGCGCTGGTGGTGCGCTCGCCGTTCGGGACGCCGTCGTGCAGGACGACCTCGCCCCAGCGGCGGCCCGAGGACGGCAGCGGGATGGACAGGACCTCGATGCGTGCCGGGTCGAGGCGGCGGCCCCACACGACCTCGGCCTCCCCCTCCGGGGAGAGCCGCACGGCGGCGCTGCCCAGTTCCATGCCGGCCGGCTCGCCGGTGCCGGAGGCGGCTCCGGGGACCTTGAGCCCGTAGGCCTGCCAGGCGCGGCGGGCCAGCGGCCAGTCCTGCAGGGCGGTGGCGGCGATGCCGACGTTCCACCAGTCGGGGGCGCCGGACTCCTTGTCGAGCAGGGCGACGGCGCGCAGCCCTGCGGCGCGGGCCTGCTCCCAGTCGTGCCGGAACTTGTGCAGCAGGGCCAGGTTGAACCAGGACTCGGACAGCCAGGGCTCCAGGTCCGCCGCGCGCGTGAGCAGCGCGCCCGCGTCCTCGTACCGGCCGTCGCCGATCAGCGTGAACGCGCGGTCGGTGGCCTGCCGCCACGAGGCGGAGGGCCGATGCCGTACCTTCCCGAAGATCCTCACGATTCCCGCCTGCCGGTCGCTTCACCCTCTTGTTCGCATCCAACCATGCCCGGTCGGACACGCGCTCATTACCCATGGGTTACCCCGGAGGAGCTGGGGTGACGCCGCCGCGTGCGAGAACGCGTGCGAGCGATTCCACGACGTCGGGGTGGTAGTCGCGGGCGGTGCCGAGCCGGAGCCGTTCCAGGGCGCCGAGGCCGCCGCACGCGCGGTCGGCGGCGAGGTCGTCGTAGGCGTTGACGGCCCGCACGATCCTGGCCGGAAGGGGCTGCTCACGGTACGGATCGGCCTGCCGCTCGACGATCCGGGCGACGGCCTCGGGGACCCCGGTCTGCCGCACCACGGCGGCACCGAGCAGGGCGATCCGGCGCTGTTCCTCGGCGGGCAGCGGGGCGGTGGCGCCGCCGGCCACCGGGTCGACGAGGGAGAGCTGCCCGATGTCGTGCATGAGCGCCGCGGACTCCAGGACGGTCAGCTCGGGCCCGGAGAGGCCGAGCTCGCGGCCCACGGCGCGGCTGAGCGCGGCGACCCGGTGGGCGTGGCCGGGCGGGGTGCAGCCGGCGATCTCGGTGGCGCGGGCGAGGGAGGCGATGGTCTGCCGGCTGGTGGTGCGCACGGCCGCGTACCGCCGGAACGAGACCTGGGTGAGGACCAGCGGTACGGCGAGGACGGGCAGCGCCCAGAGTCCGGCGACGGCCACCGCGAGGGCCATGACCGCGCCGGTGGCGCACACGGCGGAGCCGATGCCGGGCAGGGCGCGCAGCTCGTCGCGGAGCAGCGGCGCGTAGGGGTGGCCGGTGCGGGCGCGGTGCAGCAGGGCGGCGAGGACGGCGTCGCACAGGGCGGTGAGGAGGAGCAGCAGGACCAGGAAGAGGACGTGCGACGGGCCCTGGCCGAGGCGGGCGGTGACGGCGCCGGCGTTGTAGAGGGGCTGGAAGCAGGCGGCGGCGAAGGCGACGGTGAGGACCCGGCGGGCCAGGTGGTCCAGGTCGGGGTCGCGGCCGCGGGCGAGGTGGGGCACCGTTCCGGCGAGGCCGGCGGCGACGACCACGGCGACGGTCTGGAGGACGCCGTGGGTGGTGGTCTTGCCGGCGTTCTGCCCGAGCAGGGCGTAGGCGAGCGCGCCGGCGGTGGCGAGCGGGGCCGGTTCCCGCTCGCCGGGCCGGGCGCCCCAGCGGGCGAGCTCGCCGAAGGCGATGAGGACGCCGAAGGCCAGGGCGTTCGCCGGCTCGTCGAGACCGTGCCAGAAGGTGAGGCCGAGGGCGGTGAGGGTGAGCAGGAGGGCGGCGCCGTGAACGGCGGTGGCGGTCCGGGCGCCGGTGGCTCCGGTGCGGGCCGGGTTGACGCCCCTGGTTCTCGTACGGGGCCGCCCGACGCCGGCGGTCCTCGTACGGGCGCCACCAGCCCGCCCGGAACCGGCCCGCCCGGAACCGGCGGCCTTCATGCCGGCCGCCGGCCGCGGCGGGCTCGCGGGCCCGCCGGATTCGTCCGGTCCGTCGGGCCCGTCGGGCCCGTCAGGTCCGTCGGGTTTGCCCGGTCCGCGGGGTCGGTGCGGCTCGCGGGGGGCTGGGGCGGCGCCTGGGCGGCCCGCGGGTTCCTGGGGGCCGGGACGGTGGGCTCGCCGGCGGTGACCTCGGGCTGCCAGCCGTGGTCGTGGAGCGCCCGGGTGAGCGCCTCGACCATGCGCGGGTCGAAGTGGCTGCCCGAGCACCGCCGCAGCTCGGCGAGGGCCGTCTCGACCGGGCGGGCGCGACTGTAGGAGCGCGTGGAGGTCATGGCGTCGAAGGCGTCGGCCACGGCGACCACGCGCGCGTACTCCGGGATCTGCTCGCCCTTGAGGCCGTACGGGTAGCCGGAGCCGTCCATGCGTTCGTGGTGGTGGAGGATCGCGGTGCGGGCCTCGCCGAGGAAACCGATGCCGCGGACCATCTCGTGCCCGTACTCGGGGTGGAGTTCGATGATCCGGCGTTCCTCGGGGGTGAGGGGTCCGTCCTTGCGCAGGACGCGGGTGGGGACGCCGAGCTTGCCGACGTCGTGGAGGATGCCGGCGAAGCGGACGACCTCCAGACGGGGCTCGTCCATGCCGAGCTCACGGGCGATCAGGACGGAGGCGTGGCCGACGCGTTCGCTGTGGCCGCGGGTGTAGCGGTCCTTGATGTCGACGGCCTGGACGAGGGCCCGGATGGTGGCCTGGTGGGCGGCGCGCTCCCGGTGGTACTGGGCGAAGCCCCAGCAGGAGATGTACATGGGCAGCAGGACGAAGAGGGCGGCCGCCGGGCCGTAGCTGCTGCGCCAGAGGACGGCCATCATGAGGCCGGCGAGGCCGTGGACGGTGTGCGGGGCCAGGAACCGGCCGAGCAGGCCCCGCCAGGCGGTGCGCAGCGGGAACTGTTCGGCGGTGGCGCGGATGGCGCCGTCGAGGGCGGCGAGGGCCAGGCAGAAGGTGAGGGCCGTGGCTCCGGCCGGGAGCAGGACGTACGGGAAGTCGGGGGTGTCCGGCCCGAGTCCGAGGGCATCGGGGCAGCGGAGGGCCTGGCCGGCCCGCGCGGCGGCCCCTACGGCGAGGGCGAGCCGGGCGGCGCGCCAGGCCCGGCGGAGGCCGAAGGGCGGGCGCTCGACGCGGGCGAGCAGGGCGCCGGGCAGGGCGGTGAGCGCGGCGGCGGCGGGCGGCAGCAGCAGCGCGGCGGTGAGCAGGACGGGGAAGAAGGAGCCCGTGCCGGGCAGTGCGGGGACGCGGTCCGGGCCGCCGCCGAGGACCCGGACGGCGAGCCGGCAGCGGGCGGGCAGCGCGCAGACCGGGTGGAGCGCCGCGAGCAGCAGCACGGTCGGCCAGGACGTGCCGGGGCGTAAGGCGGGCAGGGTGACCGCGGCGGCGGCCAGCAGGGCACAGCCGACGAGCACGCGCGCCGATCGCGGGACCACCATCACGGCTGTCACGCTAGCGAGTCGGGGTGCGCGGAGCGGCCGTGCAGGGGCTTTTCGCACCATCGGGTGATACAAGCGGATGGTGCGACAGACGGACCGGGAGCCGGGCGATGTCCTCGCCCGGCTCCCGTCACACACGGAGGGGTGCTGCGCGCCGTGGTCCACCTGACGCGGTCTGCGGGGCGCGGTCCGTGTCGCGCGGTCCGTGTGGCGCGGTCTGCGCGCGTGACCTGCGTGCCGTCGCCCACATGCCTCGTGGCCGCGTCGGCGTCCCGCGGCTACTGCTCCTGCGGCGTCGCGGAGGGCGCGGCCACGTCCTGCTCGGGCACCAGATGGCCCGAGCGGATCAGTTCGATCCGGCCCATGACCTTGGAGCGCAGGTCGACCGGCACGTCGTCACTGCCGCAGCAGCGCTTGACCAGCTTCTTCACGGCCTGTTCGAGGCCGTACTTCTCCAGGCACGGGGAGCACTCCTCGAAGTGCACCTCGAACTTGGTGCATTCGCCGTCGGGCATCTCTCGGTCGAGGAACTCGTAGAGATGGTCCAGGACCTCTGAGCAGTCCGTCTCGTGCGGGTCTCCGCAGCTCATGAGCCCCTAGCCTTTCAGATCGTGCGACGACTCACCGGCGCCCGCGGAAACCAGCCCGCGATCGCGGGCGTAGTCCTCGAGCATGCCGCGCAGCTGGCGGCGGCCCCGGTGCAGCCGGGACATCACCGTACCGATGGGTGTACCCATGATGTCCGCGATCTCCTTGTACGCAAAGCCCTCGACATCGGCCAGATAGACGGCGATGCGGAACTCCTCGGGGATCGCCTGCAGCGCTTCCTTCACGTCCGAGTCCGGCAGGTGGTCGAGGGCCTGGGACTCGGCGGACCGCAGTCCGGTCGACATGTGCGACTCGGCGCGGGCGAGCTGCCAGTCCTCGATCTCCTCGGCAGCCGAACGCTGGGGCTCACGCTGCTTCTTGCGGTACGAGTTGATGAAGGTGTTCGTGAGGATGCGGTACAGCCACGCCTTCAGGTTCGTGCCCTCGCGGAACTGGTGGAAGGAGCCGTACGCCTTCGCGTAGGTCTCCTGCACCAGGTCCTCGGCGTCCGCGGGGTTGCGCGTCATGCGCAGGGCGGCCGAATACATCTGGTCGAGGTAGCCGAGGGCGTCCCGCTCGAAGCGCGCGTTGCGCTCCTCGGTCGTCTCCTCGGGGCCTTCGTCGGTCCCTGTGTCGGTACCGGTGACCGGACCCACCTCCTCCAGCGCTGCGGCGAACCCGAACGCGGACCCGCTCGCTTCGGAGGATAGACGAGGAACCGCTCCGTCCGCCGCCCGAACGGGCGCGCTCCTGGGCGCGGGCAGTACCGTCCAGTCCAGGTCAGCGGCCTGCGGGCGCTGCGGGCAGATGGTCGAACCCATGCGACGGACTCCCTGCTTCCTTGTTCCGGCTGTACCGACGTCCCTCACAACAGCGGCCTGGGGCTCGGCATTCCCGGCGTCGCCGGGCGGTCAGCGAAGTGACGCGATCCACCCGCCGACCTCGCGGATGATCATGTCCAGGGCCTCGTCCTGCGTGAGCGGGGCCCGCTTCGGCACGGCGAAGCCGTGGTCGCCGTACGGGATCTCGACGAGGGCGTGGTCGCCCGGCGGGAACTCGTCGGGCCTGCCGAACGGGTCGTTGCCGCCCTGCACGACCAGGGTCGGCACGCCGGCGCCGCGCAGTTCGTCACCTCGGGACTTCTCCGGCCTGCCGGGCGGGTGCAGCGGGAAGCTCAGGGCGAGGACGGCGCTCGCGCCGAGCTCGTGGGCGGTGCGGCAGGCCACCCGGGCTCCGGCGCTGCGCCCGCCGGCGATCACCGGCAGGCCGGGCGCGGTGAGCGCGGGCCACAGGCCGCGCCACCCGGTGTCCAGGGTCTTCGGCGCGGGCGCGACCTTCTTGCCGGCGACCCGCCAGGGCTGTTCGACCAGCGCCACGGTCACGCCCTCGGCCGGCAGCGCCGCGGCCAGCGCCCGCAGGTCGCGGGCCTCGATGCCGCCGCCGGCGCCGTGGCTCACGGCGAGCACGGTCCACGGCTCCTTCGCGGCGTGCCAGGTGATCCGGGCGTCCCCGGCGTCGGTCGGAACGGTCTCGCTCTTCGTCACGGTCACCCGCCCATCCTGCCCGGCGCGCGATCCGCGGCGCGGATCACGGCCCGCCAGGGCGTGTGTCGACAGGAGCGTCGTCCGCCCGAAGGGCGGGCCCGGCGGTGTCCGGTGCGTGTCGGGGCGACCCGACAGCGCGGCGAGCGTGCGTGCCGGGCGCCGCCGGGCAGGCGGGACTTTCGACGCACGCCCTCCTAGAAGAGCGTCGCCACCTCCGGCCCCTCCAGCTCCGTCAGGAGTTCGGGTCCGTTGTTCCGCACGTTGCTGACGGCGGTCGCGACCGGGTAGGCGCGCATCAGGCCCTCCGGCGGCGGGGCGAGCAGCGAGCGCAGCTCGTCGAGGCCGGTGCGGGACGGGTCGAGCCAGGCGTCCCAGTGGTCGGGGGTCAGCATGAGCGGCATCCGGGGGTGGATGTCGGCGAGCGAGCGCGGACCCTCGGCCGGTGCCACGCCCAGCGGGCCGGACTCGGCCTCGGTGGTGACCACCGAGCAGGTCGCCCACCAGGCCTGCGGGTGGTCGTCGGGCAGGGTGCGGTCGCGCCAGAACTCGTAGATCCCGGCCATGGCGAAGACCGAGCCGTCGGCGGGGGTCACGAAGTACGGCTGCTTGCGGGGCCGCTTCTTCCTGCCCTCGACCTCCAGCTCCCGCTCCTCGGCGGCGGTGACCCACTCGTAATAGCCGTCGGCGGGCAGGATGCAGCGGCGGGCCGAGAAGGCCTTCTTGAAGGAGGGCTTCTCGTGCAGGGTCTCCGCGCGCGCGTTGATCATCCGGGCGGCGCCCTCCGGGCTCTTCGCCCAGGACGGCACGAGCCCCCACTTCAGGACCCGCATCTGGCGAACCGGCCGGCGCGATTCCGCGTCTTTGAGGGGACGCTCCAGGATCGCGTAGACCTCCTTGGTCGGGGCCACGTTCCAGTCGGGGGCCAGGGTCTCCTCCGGCTCCCACTTCTCGACCTCGAAGGCGTCCACCAGATCCTCGGGGCGCCTGCTCGCCGCATACCGTCCGCACATAAGTGCCACACTGCCAGGTCCCGACCCCGACCGAGGAGCCCGTCCGCGAAATGAGCCCCGAACTCGACCTCCTCGGCACCCAGCCCGCGCCCGCCACGTGGATCGTGGTCGCCACGGCGGTCGCCGCCCTCGCCGCGGTCGTGCCGCGCCCCATATGGCGGCTGTCCAGGAACGCGATCACCATCGCCCACGAGGGCGGCCACGGCCTGGTGGCCCTGCTCACCGGCCGGCGCCTCCAGTCGATCCGGCTGCACTCGGACACCAGCGGGCTCACGGTCTCGCGGGGCCGGCCCACCGGGTTCGGCATGATCCTCACGGCCGCCGCCGGGTACACCGCCGCCCCGCTGCTCGGCCTCGGCGGCGCCGCACTGCTCGCCTCGCACCACGTGACGCTGCTGCTCTGGCTGGCCACGGCGCTGCTCCTGGCGCTCCTGGTGATGGTGCGCAACGCGTACGGGATCTTCACGGTCCTGCTGACCGGCGCGCTGTTCCTGCTGGTGTCCTGGCTGGCGGCCCCGGACGTGCAGTCCGTGTTCGCGTACGCGGCGGTGTGGTTCCTGCTGCTCGGCGGGGTCCGACCGGCGTTCGAACTGCAGGCCAAGCGTCGGCACGGCGGCGCCGGGGACTCGGACGCCGACCAGCTCTCCCGGCTCACCCACGTGCCCGCCGCGCTGTGGCTGTTCTTCTTCCACACGGTGTCCCTGAGCGCCCTGATCGGCGGCTTCCGCTGGCTCCTGGCGTGGTGACTCCCCCGTAAAGTGAGGGCATGACCGAAAGCCCCGCGTCCACCGATCCGCTCACCGGCCTCTGGCCCGCCCCTCATGCCGGCGGCGCCGTCGACGCCACCGTCACCGTGCCCGGATCGAAGTCGGTCACCAACCGCGCCCTGGTGCTGGCCGCGCTGGCCGCCGAGCCGGGCTGGGTGCGCCGCCCGCTGCGCTCGCGCGACACGCTGCTGATGGCGGAGGGCCTGCGCGCCCTCGGCGTGAGGATCGAGGAGACGGTGTCGTCCAGCTCCTCCGCCGCGGGCGGCCCGGACGCCGGCGGTACGGGCGGCGAGGCCTGGCGGGTCATCCCGGCCGGGCTGCGCGGCCCGGCGGCCGTGGACGTCGGCAACGCGGGCACCGTCATGCGCTTCCTGCCGCCGGTCGCGGCCCTGGCCGACGGCCCGGTGCGCTTCGACGGCGACCCGCGTTCCCACGAGCGCCCGCTGCACGGCGTGATCGACGCGCTGCGCGCGCTGGGTGCCCGCATCGACGACGACGGGCGCGGGGCGCTGCCGATGACCGTGCACGGGGCGGGCGGTGTCGAGGGCGGTGTCGTGGAGATCGACGCCTCCTCGTCGTCCCAGTTCGTCAGCGCCCTGCTGCTCTCGGGCGCCCGCTTCAACCAGGGCGTGGAGGTGCGGCACGTCGGCGGCCGGCTTCCCTCGCTGCCGCACATCCGGATGACGGTCGACATGCTGCGGGCGGTCGGCGCCCAGGTCGACGAGCCCGAGCACGGCGGGCGCCCCGACGTGTGGCGGGTGACGCCGTCGGCGCTGCTCGGCCGGGACCTCGTGGTGGAGCCCGACCTGTCGAACGCCCAGCCGTTCCTGGCCGCGGCGCTGGTCACCGGCGGCCGGGTCACGGTGCCGGACTGGCCGGAGCGGACCACCCAGCCCGGTGACGCGCTGCGGGAGATCTTCACCGAGATGGGTGGCTCCTGCGAGCTGACCGAGCGGGGCCTGACCTTCACCGGCTCCGGGAAGATCCACGGCATCGACGTGGACCTGGGCGAGGTCGGCGAGCTGACGCCGGGCATCGCGGCCGTCGCCGCGCTCGCCGACTCGCCGTCCACGCTGCGCGGCGTCGCCCATCTGCGGCTGCACGAGACGGACCGGCTGGCGGCGCTGACCAAGGAGATCAACGGTCTCGGCGGCGACGTCACGGAGACCGAGGACGGTCTCCACATCCGCCCGCGCCCGCTGCGCGGCGGCGTCTTCCACACGTACCACGACCACCGGATGGCGACCGCGGGCGCGATCATCGGCCTGGCCGTGGAGGGTGTGGAGATCGAGAACGTGGCGACGACGGAGAAGACCTTGCCGGACTTCCCGAGGATGTGGACCGAAATGCTCGGAGTCTGAGCCATGCGGCGTTACGGGAAGCACACCGACGAGGACGACATCCGCCAGCGGCCCAACCGCAAGGGCACCCGCCCCCGTACCAGCATCCGGCCCAAGCACGAGGACGCCGAGGAGGGCATGGTCCTCACCGTCGACCGCGGCCGGCTGACCTGCCTCGTCGACGACCGGGTCGTGATGGCGATGAAGGCGCGCGAGCTGGGCCGCAAGGCCGCCGTGGTCGGCGACCGGGTCTCCCTGGTGGGCGACCTGTCCGGGGAGAAGGACACCCTCGCCCGGATCGTGCGGATCGGCGAGCGCAGTTCGGTGCTGCGCCGGACCGCGGACGACGACGACCCGTTCGAGCGGGTGGTCGTCGCCAATGCGGACCAGCTGGCGATCGTGACGGCGCTCGCCGATCCGGAGCCGCGTCCGCGGCTGATCGACCGCTGTCTGGTCGCGGCCTACGACGGCGGGCTTTCGCCCTTCCTGGTGCTGACGAAGTCCGACCTGGCACCGCCGTCGGCGCTCCTGGAGCTGTACGGCGACCTGGACATCCCGTACGTCGTCGTCAACCGCGAGGAGCTGTACGACGGCGGCGCGGCGGACCGGGTGCGCGAGTACCTGGGCGACCGGGTGACCGCGTTCGTGGGGCACTCGGGCGTGGGCAAGACGACGCTGGTGAACGCGCTGGTGCCGGAGGAGCGGCGGCGGGTCACCGGCCATGTGAACGCGGTGACGGGCCGCGGCCGGCACACCACGACCTCGGCGCTCGCGCTGCCGCTGGACAAGGCGGACGGCTGGGTCATCGACACGCCGGGCGTGCGGTCCTTCGGGCTGCACCACGTCGACCCGGCCCGGGTCATCCACGCCTTCCCGGACCTGGAGCCGGGCACCGAGGAGTGCCCGCGGGCGTGCAGCCACGACGAGCCGGACTGCGCGCTCGACGCGTGGGTGGCGGAGGGCCACGCGGATCCGGCCCGGCTGCTGTCGCTGCGCCGGCTGCTCGCGACCCGCGAGCGCCGCGAGGGCGACTGAGCGGTCGACGGGGCCACCGCGGAGGGAGCGGCCGGGGCGCCGGGTGGGACGCCGGCGGCGCGTTCGCCCGTCTCGCGCACGTTTGCGGGCGCGGGCGCCTGGCAAGTGCATAATCGCACCAAGTGCGACGAAGCAGTCACCGACGGCGTGGGAGGCACTGACGATGGCGTGGCTGCTGGTGGTGGTCGCCGGGCTGCTGGAGACCGGGTTCGCGGTGTGCCTGAAGCTCTCCCACGGCTTCACGCGGCTCTGGCCGACCATCGCCTTCGCGGCCTTCGCGCTCGGCAGCTTCGGTCTGCTGACCCTGGCGCTGCGCAAGCTGGACGTGGGTCCGGCGTACGCGGTGTGGACCGGTATCGGCGCGGCGGGGACCGCGATCTACGGGATGGTCTTCCTCGGCGACGTGGTGTCCACGCTCAAGATCGTCTCGATCACGCTGGTGATCGCCGGGGTGATCGGCCTCCAGCTGTCCGGCTCGGCGCACTGAGTCCGCGCCGCGTCCGCCCCGGCGACCACGTACGACAGGGCGAGCCGCAGCGTCAGCTCGCAGCCGCGGGCGGCGGTCACGGTGTCCTCCGCGAGCAGAGCCACGGCCCGGTCCCTGGCCTGGAGCAGCAGTTCGCCCGGTGACGGCACCCCGGCGTCGGCGCGACGCTGTTCCGGTACGGCGGCGCGGGTCCCGCCGCGCGCGGGCCGCGGCGCGGGCAGCCGCTCGCCCCAGGCGCCGGTGAGCAGGGCGCGCATGACGGGCCGGGCGGCGGCCGCGGCGACGGTCCATTCGGCGGCGGCCACCAGCCGGTGCGCGGGTGGCCCGGGCCGGGCGAGCGCGGCCTCGACGCCGCGGAGGTAGAGGTCGGCCTCGCGCCGGACGAGGGCGCGGGCGAGCCCTTCCTTGCTGCCGAACTCGTTGTAGAGGGTCTGGCGTGAGACCCGGGCGCGGGCGGCCACGTCGACCATCCGCACGGCGGACCAGGGCAGCGCGGCGAGTGCCGCGAGGGCCGTGTCGAGCAGGGTCTCTCGGGCAGTCGGCATCGTCGCCTCCCAGCCGGATCGGTTCCTGCCTCAGCGTTGACGGGCGGCCACGCAGTGTCAAGGGCCGCCGCGGGCCGACGCTTCTTCGGGGGATAGAGTTTCGACCATGGCCGATTACCACGACGATCTGCGTCTCGCCCATGTCCTCGCGGATGCCGCGGACGCGGCCACGATGGACCGGTTCCAGGCGCTCGACCTGAAGGTCGAGACGAAGCCCGACATGACGCCGGTGAGCGAGGCGGACAAGGCCGCGGAGGAGCTGATCCGCGGGCAGCTGCAGCGCGCCAGGCCGCGCGACGCGATCCTGGGCGAGGAGTACGGCGTGCAGGGCACGGGCCCGCGCCGCTGGGTGGTCGACCCGATCGACGGCACCAAGAACTACGTGCGCGGGGTGCCCGTGTGGGCGACCCTGATCGCGCTGATGGAGGCCGGCGAGACCGGTTTCCAGCCGGTGGTGGGCGTGGTCTCGGCGCCCGCGCTCGGCCGGCGCTGGTGGGCGGCGAAGGGGCTCGGCGCGTACACCGGCCGCAGCCTGGCCTCGGCGACCCGCATCGGGGTGTCGAAGGTCGGCCGTCTGGAGGACGCCTCGTTCGCGTACTCCAGCCTGACCGGCTGGGAGGAGCGCGGCCGGCTCGACGGCTTCCTCGACCTCAGCCGCGCGGTGTGGCGGACCCGGGCGTACGGCGACTTCTGGCCGTACATGATGGTCGCCGAGGGCTCGGTGGACATCTGCGCGGAGCCGGAGCTGTCGCTGTGGGACATGGCGGCGGTCGCGATCGTCGTCCAGGAGGCGGGCGGCACGTACACCGGACTCGACGGCCGCCACGGCCCGCACAGCGGAAACGCGGCGGCTTCCAACGGCCTGCTGCACGGGGAGCTGCTCAGCTACCTGGGCGGCTGAGGGCCCGTACGGCATCGCGTGCGGCGCGGGCGCGACTACGGCGCGCCCGGGCGTGCGACGGCGCACGCCGTCGACTCACCCTGCGCGCCCTCTTGTTGGGTCCTCGTCCTGGTGTCACTCTGAGACTCCCCCCTTTGTGAACTTGTGAAAGAGTTCTCGAAGTCACCGATTCGGAGGTGGTCCCCTCCATGCTCGTCCGCGACGCCATGAGCACCGTCATCCTCACCATCGGCCCGGCCCATACGCTCCGTCAGGCGGCGCGGCTGATGTCGGCGCGGCGCGTCGGCGCGGCCGTCGTCCAGGACGGTGATGCCGGCGGATTCGGCATCCTGACCGAACGCGACGTCCTCAACGCCCTCGGCACCGACCGGAATCCCGACCACGAGACCGCCGACGCCCACACCACCCGGGACGTCGTCTTCGCCGCCCCGACCTGGACCCTGGAGGAGGCCGCGGAGGCGATGACCCGCGGCGGCTTCCGCCATCTCGTGGTGCTCGACGACCACGGGCCGGTCGGCATCGTCTCCGTACGCGACATCATCCGCTGCTGGCTCCCGGTGCACAGCGCCGCCTGACGCCCCACCACCCGCGGACGCCCGCCACGCGGCGCGCCCGGACACGCGAGAGGGCCGGGCCCCCGTACGGATACGGGAGGCCCGGCCCTCTTCACCTACGGCGGCGGCCGTCAGCCGCGCAGGGCCTGGACCGCGGCGTCCAGCCGCTTGCCGAAGTCTTCGTCCGCCTTGCGGAAGTTGCCGATCGCGCGCTCGGCGATGTCGTCGCGCGAGACCTTGGCGATGAAGCCGGCCAGGTTGTCGACCAGGCGGCCCTTCTCGTCCTCGGCCATGAGCCGGTAGAGGTCGCCGGCCTGCCGGAAGTCGTCGTCCTCGGCGTGCGCGGGCGTCGGGTGGCCGCCCGTCGCGCCGGTCACCGGCAGTGGCTCCCACAGCGGGCGGCCGGTCTGCTGCGGGCCGCCGAAGCTGTTGGGCTCGTAGTTCCTGGCGCCGCCGTGCCGGCCGTCGTAGAGGAAGCCGTCACGCCCATGGGTGCGGGCCTCGGTGGCGCGCGGGCGGTTCACCGGCAGGTGGTCGGCGTTGATGCCGACGCGGTAGCGGTGGGCGTCGCCGTAGGCGAAGAGGCGGCCCTGGAGCATCTTGTCCGGGGACGGGCCGATGCCGGGCACGAAGTGCGCGGGGCTGAAGATCGACTGCTCGACCTCGGCGAAGACGTTCCGCGGGTTGCGGTTGAGCTCCAGCCTGCCGATCTCGATCGGCGGGTAGTCCGCGTGCGGCCACACCTTGGTGAGGTCGAAGGGATGGAAGCGGTAGGTCGCCGCGTCGGCCGCGGGCATGATCTGGACCTGCACGGTCCAGCTCGGGAACTCGCCCCGCTCGATGGCCTCGCGCAGGTCGCGCTGGTGGGAGTCCGGGTCCTCGCCGGCCAGCTTGTTCGCCTCGGCCTGGGTGAGGTTCCTGATGCCCTGGTCGGTCTTGAAGTGGTACTTGACCCAGAAGACCTCGCCGGCCTCGTTGTTCCACTGGTAGGTGTGCGAGCCGTAGCCGTTCATGTGGCGGTACGAGGCGGGGATGCCGCGGTCGCCGAAGAGCCAGGTCACCTGGTGCGTGGACTCGGGGCTCAGGCCCCAGAAGTCCCAGACGTTGTCGGCCTCCTGCGAGCCGGTGTACGGGTCGCGCTTCTGGGTGTGGATGAAGTCGGGGAACTTGATGGCGTCCCGGATGAAGAAGACCGGCGTGTTGTTGCCGACGAGGTCGTAGTTGCCCTCCTCGGTGTAGAACTTCAGCGCCCAGCCGCGCGGGTCGCGCACGGCGTCGGCCGCGCCCAGGCTGCCGGCGACGGTGGAGAAGCGCAGGAAGGTCTCGGTCTGCTTGCCGACCTCGGAGAGGAACTTCGCCCGGGTGTACCGCGTGACGTCGGCGGTCACGGTGAAGGTGCCGTAGGCGCCGGCGCCGCGGGCGTGCACCACGCGCTCCGGGATCCGCTCGCGGTTGAAGTGGGCGAGCTTCTCCAGCAGGTGCTGGTCCTGGACGAGGACCGGTCCGCCGGGGCCCGCCGTCTCGCTGTTCTGGTTGTCCGCGACCGGTGCCCCGGCCTCCGTCGTGAGCGGTCCCTGCGTCATGGTGCGTCTCTCCTGTCGTCGCCTTGCCCGACTCGATCCTACGATGGACTTTGTCTAAGTCAAGTGAACATCCAAAGTCACACCGATTCGGGACTCGTCCGCGGCGACTGTTACCCTGACTCCCATGAGTGACCTGTTGGAACGACTGCGCGGCCGCGGCTGGCGGATGACCGCGCAGCGCCGCGTCGTGGCCGAGGTGCTGGACGGCGACCATGTGCACCTGACCGCCGACGAGGTCCACGCCCGCGCCGTGGAGCGCCTGCCCGAGATCTCGCGGGCGACCGTCTACAACACGCTGGGCGAGATGGTCACGCTCGGCGAGGTGCTGGAGGTCGCGACGGACGGCCGCGCCAAGCGGTACGACCCGAACGCGCACCGGCCGCACCAGCACCTGGTCTGCGCCCGCTGCGGCGCGATCCGTGACGTCCACCCGGCGGGCGACCCGCTGGCGGACCTCCCCGTCACCGAGCGCTTCGGCTTCACGGTCTCGGACGTCGAGGTCACCTACCGGGGCATCTGCCCGAGCTGCGCGACGACCGCCTGAGGTCGTCTCCCGCACCCTTCGCGAAAAGGCCCCGCCGCACGGCGGGGCCTTTTCCGTGCGCCCCTACACCGCACACGCACGCGCATCGCCCGGACGTCCGGGAACGACGAAGGCCCGGATCGTCGAAACGATCCGGGCCTTCGTGCTACTGAGTAGCGGGGACAGGATTTGAACCTGCGACCTCTGGGTTATGAGCCCAGCGAGCTACCGAGCTGCTCCACCCCGCGTCGGTGAACACCACCTTACGGGACCGTTCGGAGCAGAGCAAATCGGTTAACCAGGTGAACCATGTGAGCCGCGTTACGCCCGAGCACGCCGCGTGTACGCGACGGACGCGCACGCGCACACGTACGCGGCGAGCCGCCTGCCACGAGGCCGGGGCGGTCGGCCCGTCCCGTCAACCCGCACCCCACCAGCTCAGGCCGTCGCCTCAGGCCGTCGCCTCAGGCCATCAGCTCGGGCCGGCACCTCAGGCGATCGCCTCATGACGTCACCTCAGGCCGTCAGCTCCTGGTGCAGCGCCTCGCTCAGCCGTGCCGCGCGTTCCGCCACCTCCGCCGGGCCCAGCTCGACCGCGCGGTCGCACCAGCGGCGGCCCTCGGTGAGCTCGCCGCGCCGGGCCGCCAGCAGCGCGAGCCGCAGCGCGGCGCGGCCGTGGCCGGCGTGGGCGGCGCGGGTCCACCACAGGGCGGCCTCGCGCTCCGCGCCCTCGCGGGCGAGCAGCAGGCCGAGGTTGAAGGCGCCGTTGCGGGAGCCGGCCTCGGCCGCCTCCCGGTACCAGCGGGCCGCCTCCTCGATGTCGCCCCGGGCGGCGGCGAGCATGCCGACCCGGACCTGGGCGCGCCGGTGGCCCTGCTCGGCGGCCCGCTCGTACCACTCCTCGCACTCGCTCTTCTCCTCGCGCGGCGCGCCGAGGACCGCGGGACCGGGGGCCGGACGGCGCGCGTCGAGGACGGTGGCCAGCCGGTAGGCGGCCTCGGCGCTGCCGCCGCCCGCCGCGCACCGCAGGTGGCGCTCGGCGGCCTGCTCGTCGCCGTCGCGCAGGCGCGCGATGCCGACCTGCAGGGCGGCCTCGGTGTGCCCGGCGGCGGCCGCCCGCTCGTACCAGGTGAGCGCGGTCCGGTCGTCGTCGCGGCCGGCGTAGAGGATGCCCAGGTTGAAGGCGGCGTCGACGCTGCCGGCCTCGGCCGCCTTGGAGAACCACGGCTCGGCGCCGTTGGCGTCCCCGGCCTGGAGCAGCAGCACGGCGAGCGCGTTGGCCGCCTCGCGGTGGCCGGCGTACGCGGCGCGCCGGTACCACTGCTCGGCCTGCGCGGTCCGGTCCTGGGCGGCGCACAGCAGCCCGAGGTTGTAGGCGCCGTTCACGTCGCCCGCGTCCATGGCGGCGCGGTACCAGCGCTCGGCGGTCTGCTGCTCGCCGCGGGCGGCGTGCAGCGCGCCGAGCGCGTTGGCGGCGTTGCCGTCGCCGTCCTGCGCGGCCCGCAGCCACCACACGGCGGCGCTCTCCTCGTCCCCGGCGTCGCGCAGCAGGAAGCCCAGCGCGCAGGCGGCCCTGGCCTCGCCGTCCTTGGCGGAGGACAGGTACCAGCGGCCGGCTTCCTTGAGCTCGCCGCGCTTCTCCAGGATCGCCCCGAGGTGGAGGGCGGCCCGGCGGTGCCCGCGCGCCGCGGCCTGCCGGAACCACTGCTCGGCCTCGGCGAGGCCGACGGCGTCGCCCTGAGGGGCGCCGCCCGCGGCCACGAGCGGCCCTTCGCCGCCCGCGGCCGGGCCGGTGGGGGTGCGGGCACCCGGGCGCGCCCCGGTGCCCGTGTCGTAGGAGTGGGGGCCGCGGGAGGGTTCGGTGGCCCGCCGCTCCAGGGCGAGCGCGAGCCGGTACGCGGCCTCCCGGTGGCCCTGCTCGGCGGCGGCGCGCAGCCAGCGCTCGGCGCCGACGTCGCTGCGGTGCTCCAGGAGGTCGGCGAGGGCGTACGCGCCGAGGGCGTGGCCCTGCTCGGCGGCCTGGCGCAGCCAGTACTCGGCGGCGGGTTCGTCGCCGCGCTCGCGGTGGTGCCGGCCGAGCGCGTGGGCGGCCGGCGCGGAGCCGGCGACGGCGGCGACCCGCCACCAGCCGGCGGCCTCGTCCGGGTAGCCGCGCTGGTGCAGCAGGACGCCCAGGTTGTTGGCGGCGGCGCGGTCGCCCTGTGCGGTGGCGCCGCGCAGATACGGCTCGGCGCCGTCCAGGTCGCCGCGGCGCAGCAGCAGTGCGCCCAGGACGCTCATGGACGCGGGGTCGCCCTTCTCGGCGGCGAGGCGGTGGCGGGCTTCGGTCTCGGCCTCGGTCTCCTGGTCGGCGGTGGTGTCGACGGCCGCATCGACGGCCTCCGCGGCCTCGATGATCTCGTCTGCGGCGTTTCCGGCATGCCGCTGCACAAACCGCCCTGTCTCCAACAGAGTTGCCCTGTCCCCCATAAATACCATCGTCGCACCACCCGCAACCCGCGTACACCTGGTATACCGCAGCCAGTGAGGTCACTTCAGCGTTTTGTCGACATGCCCACAGAGAGACAAGTCAAACACGTCTCACACCAACTCGCCCCATCCCTACCGCTCTTCGGGCCCGTCACGCCTCCGGACACACGCCGAGGGCCCGAATCCTTATGGATTCGGGCCCTCGTTCTGAGTAGCGGGGACAGGATTTGAACCTGCGACCTCTGGGTTATGAGCCCAGCGAGCTACCGAGCTGCTCCACCCCGCGTCGGTAACGCAACCGTATCACGACGCGGGGTGAAGCTCTGACCGGTTATCCGCTGCCCTGACCCGCCGACGGGCTCGGGGTCGCGGACGGGCTCGGGGACGCCGAGGCGCCGGGCGCCGACGGCGGGCTCGCGCTCGCCTGCGGCGTGGGCTTGGCGCCGCCCGTGCCGGCGGCCGGGGCCTGGAGCTTCGCCCCGGCGTCGGCGGCTCGCTGGAGCGCCTCCTGCAGGTCCTGCTGGGCCTTGCCGTAGGCCGCCCAGTCCTGCTTCTGCAGGGCGGCCTCGCCGTCGTCGAACGCCTTCTGCGCGTCCGCGATGGCCTGCTTGAGCGCCGCGTCGTTCGTGGTCGGCTGCGTCGGCGGCTTGGTGCCCGGCGGCTGCGGCGCCGGCGGCTCCGCGCCCCTGACCCCGAACACCGCGTTCAGCGAGGCCGTCAGGTTGTCCTCGAACACCGTGGTGTCCTTGGTGGTGTCACCCTTCGGCTGGTCCGCGTCCACGTAGGACACCGCGACCTTCTTCAGCAACGGGTACTGCGCGTTGCGGCCCTGCGCGTACACCGGCTCCACGTAGAGGAAGCCGCCGTCCAGCGGGACCGTCAGCAGGTTGCCGTAGATGATGTCGGAGTCGGCGCCCTTCATGTCACGGACGAAGGTCGCCACCTGCGGCAGGCTGTTGAGCTTGTTCTGCACCTGCTCGGGTCCCGGCACGTCCTCCGTGACCGACAGCAGCCTTATCCGGCCGTAGTCCTTGCTGTTGGCGTCGGCGTCCACCGCCATGAACGCGCCCAGGTTGGGCCGTCCGTTCGGCGTGAACGTCGTCGTCAGCGAGAACTTCTGCGCCGGGTCCCCGGGCAGCTTGATGCTCAGGTAGTACGGCGGGACCGCGTTGCCGTCCTTGTTCGTCGGGTCGTCCGGCACCTGCCAGGCGTCCGAGCCGCTGTAGAACTGCGCCGGGTCCTGCACGTGGTAGCGGGTCAGCAGCTCGCGCTGGACCTTGAACATGTCCTGCGGGTAGCGCAGGTGCGCGAGCAGCTCCGGCTTGATCGCGGACCGCTCCTTGACCGTGCCGGGGAACGCCTTCATCCACGTCTTCAGGACCGGGTCCTGGGTGTCCCACTGGTAGAGGTGCACCGTGCCGTCGTAGGCGTCGACAGTGGCCTTCACCGAGTTGCGGATGTAGTTGACCTGGTTCTGCTGGGCGACGACCGCGCGCTGCTGGTTGCCGACCGTCAGGGCGTCCGCCGTGCTCTCGCCCAGCGTGGTGCGCGAGGCGTACGGGTAGCCGTTGGTCGTGGTGTACGCGTCGACGATCCACTGGATCCGGCCGTCGACGACCGCCGGGTAGGCGTCGCCGTCGATGGTCAGCCACGGCGCGACGGCCTCGACCCGCTCCTTGGGCGTGCGGTTGTAGAGGATCCGCGAACCCTCGCCGATGGCTCCCGAGTACAGGATCTGCGGCTCGCTGAACGCGACCGCGTACGCCGCCCGGTTGAAGGCGCTGGAGAGGCTGACCCCGCTGTCACCCTGGTAGCTGGTGGTCTTCTCGCCGTTGTCCTCGTAGTCGAGCTCCTTCTGGGGCCCGCCCACGATCGAGTACTGGTCGGTCTTCTCGCCGTAGTAGACGCGCTGCTCGTACTTCGGCAGCATGCCGGTGGTCGGCAGACCCTGCTCCGTGAAGACCGGGGAGCCGTTGGCGTCCGTCTGGGTGCCGGTCGCCATGATGGCGCCGTAGCCGTGCGTGTAGGTGAAGTGGTCGTTGATCCAGTTCCGCTTCGGGATGCCCTTGATGTTGAGCTCACGCAGACCGACGACGGTGTCCTTGCCGCTGTAGCGGTCGACGTCCAGGGTGAGCGGGAACTGGTAGTACTTCCGCTTCTGCTCCAGCTGCTGGAACGTCGGCGAGACGACGTTCGGGTCGATCAGCCGGTAGCTGGCCGCGGTGTCCGCGTCGGCGCGCAGCTGGTCCTTCGCCTTCACCGTCGACTTGCCCGAGTAGTCCTCGGCCTTCGCCGCGTCGATCGCGTAGGCCTTGCGGGTCGCGTCGATGTTCTTCTGGATGTACGGCGCTTCCTTGGCCTGCTCGTTCGGCTGGACCTGGAACTTCTGGACGATCGCCGGGTACAGGCCGCCGATCAGGATCGCCGACAGCACCATCAGGCCGAAGCCGATCACCGGCAGCTGCCAGGTGCGCCGCCACAGCGTCGCGAAGAACAGCACCGCGCAGATCACGGCGATGCAGAACAGGATCGTCTTCGCCGGCAGGTACGCGTTGGCGTCCACGTAGCGCAGACCGGTCCAGTTGCCGGTGGCCTTGAAGTCACTGGACTTCACCGCCAGGCCGTACCGGTCGAGCCAGTACGCCACCGCCTTCAGGGAGACGAACACGCCGAGCAGCACCGAGAGGTGCCCGGTCGCGGCGGCCGTCGCGCGGGCGCCCGGGCTGGTGATCCGCAGCCCGCCGTACAGGTAGTGCGTCAGGGCGGCGGCGATCAGCGACAGGACGGCCGCGGCGAAGCCGAACGCCAGCAGGAACCGGTACCAGGGCAGGTCGAACGCGTAGAACGCGACGTCGAGCTGGAACTGCGGGTCCTTCTCGCCGAACTGGACCCCGTTCACCCACATCAGCCAGGTGCGCCACTGCCCGGAGGCGGAGGCACCGGCGATCAGGCCGATCAGGGCGGTGATCGCGAGCAGCACCCACTTCTTGAAGGGCGCGAGACCCATCCGGTACCGGTCGAGGCTCTGCTGCTCCAGCGACATCGCGCTCAGCGGCGGCCGCAGCCGGTACGCCAGCCAGATGTTCAGGCCGACGGCGAGACCCATCAGCAGGCCGAAGACCAGGAACAGGCCGATCTTGGTCCACAGGGTGGTGGTGAACACGGACGAGTACTGGACCGAGCGGAACCACAGCCAGTCCGTCCAGAACCCGGCGAACATCACGAACGCCATGCCGAGGACCGCCAGGACGCCCAGCGTCATCAGCAGCGTACGGGCACGCCGCGACGGCCGGCCGACTCTGATTCTTGGCCCGGAAGGACCTGTGCCGCCTCCGCGGTCCGGCATCTGGAAAGCCAACGTGCGCCCCTCGAGGTCGATGCGTCGTATGCGTCATAAGCAGGCTCCGCGATCGTAGAGCCCACTGATGCAACTTACTGAGGCTTTACCTAGTTCCCGTCTTCGGGGGAAGAGGAGGCAGGATATTGGTCATGTCCAACCTTTCCCCCTCCGGCCCTCCGATGGCCGCGAGCCCCCTCACCCGTGCCGTGCTCGAGATCGACGAGTACGCCTCGGGCCTCGGCTGGGACCGGCCGGCCCGGCTGTTCGCCCTGGTCGACACCGCCCGCCTGCGCGCGCAGGCGCCCGGCCTCGCCTCCCAGCTGGGTGCCGGTGACGCCGCCGCCACCACGTACACGCCGATCGAGCAGGACGAGCTGCCGCCCGGCAAGCCGCTCGACGAGTTCCTCGGCACCATCGCCTGGCCCGACGCCGTGGCCGGCTGCGCGCTCACCGTCGAGCGGCAGATGCTGCCGCCGTCGGCCGAGGCGACCGTCCCGAAGGACCTGAACGAGGCCCAGCTCGCCAAGTGGGTGTCCCGCCACCCGGACCGTCAGGAGGTCCGGATGACGGTCGCGGTGCTGCGGGACGGGGCCCGGGAGGCCGCGATCCGGCTGCGCGAGAAGGACTCGCCGACCGAGGTGCTCACCGGCCCCGACCTGGTGCCGGGCCTCGCGGACGCGCTGGCGGCGACCTTCGAGTCGTAGGGCCGGGTCAGCGCGTCAGCCCGCCGAGCAGCTGGGCAGCGACTTCGTGTCGCCCTTGCGCAGCTTCTCGAGCGACGCCGTCGCGTCGTCGATGGTGTCGACCTTGATCAGGGTGAGGCCGGCGGGCGTGTCGGAGGCCGCTGCCGGGCAGTTGTCGGCGGGCGTCAGGAAGTACTCGGCGCCCGCCCGGCGCGCGCCGACCAGCTTCATCTCGATGCCGCCGATCGGGCCGACCTTGCCCTTGTCGTCGATGGTGCCGGTGCCGGCGATGAACCTGCCGCCGGTGATCGCGTCCGGGGTGAGCTTGTCGATGATGCCGAGGGCGAACATCAGGCCGGCGCTGGGGCCGCCGACGTCGGCGAGCTTGATGTCGATGGTGAACGGGAAGACGTGGTCGGTGCCGGCCTGGATGCCGACGATCGCCCGGTCGCCCTCCTTCGCCTTCGCGGTCGTGATGACGACCTTCTCGGTCTCGGTGGCGTCCTTGTGGGCCTTCTCCGCAGCGGCGGCCGCCTTGGCGGGGACGATCGTGAAGACCACGTCCTGGCCGGGCTCGCGCTTCGTGACCTGCTTGGCCACGTCGCCGGGCTCCTTGACGGCCACGCCGTCCACGGCGCGGATGACGTCGCCCGCGTGCAGCCTGCCCTCGGCGGGAGTGCCCTTGACGACGGTGGCGACGACCACCCGGGTGGTCACCGGGATGTTCAGCTGCCGGAGGGCGGCGACCTTGGCGCTCTCCTGGGACTGGCTGAACTCCTCGGCGTTCTCCTGGCTCGACTCCTCCTCGGTCTTGCCGTCCGGGTAGAGGGTGTCGTGCGGGACGACGACGCTGTCGTGGGCCAGCCAGCCGTAGACGGCCTCGACCGCGTTCATCCGGTAGTCCGCTCCGGTGACCCGGACCGTCGTCATGTTGAGGTGGCCGTCGGTCGGGTACGTCTTGTGGCCCGAGATCTGCAGGACCGGCTCGCCACGCGCTTCGCCGAGGGTGTTCACGGTGGGGCCGGGGCTCATCTCCGAGTACGGGACCGGGATGAGGACGCCGACGCAGAGCAGCGTGATCAGGACCAGGGTGGAGGCGAGCATCGTCGCGGTGCGGCGTGGCATGGAACGACAGTACGGGACCGGTCCGTGAGTGCACCCCTGGGGCGGTCCGTACGTGATCAGCCGGTGGTGGTGGCCGGGGCGGCCTCACGCTCGGGCAGCGCCGAAGCGGACGCGGCGGCAGCGGGAGCGGAGCCGGTGGAGGTGCCGGCGGTGACGGTGTGGGAACGCTCCATGGCGTCCCGGAAGCGCGCGTAGCCCGCGAGTTCGGCGACGTCGCCGATCGTCTTGTTCCGTGAAGCCCAGCTTCCCCATATCGCCGCGCCGACGACGGCGAAAAGCGGAATCAACAGCCAAGCCAGCACTGCCATCTCGACCTCCCATCCCCAAGGGTCACGAGTGAGTTGATCAGCAGATTAGTCATCCGCGGAATCAACGCTCACGCGAGGGGGCCGGTTACGCAAATCGGGCCTTCGGCTACGGCCCGTCGGCGTGGCGCCTTGCCAGGAAGCGTGCGTGCCGTACGCCCGAGAAGCGGAGGCTCAGCAGGCGCCGACCCACTCTTCGGTGCCGTCCGAGAACTTCTGGTGCTTCCAGATCGGGACCTCGTGCTTCAGGTCGTCGATCAGCTTGCGGCAGGCCTCGAAGGCCTCGCCGCGGTGCGGGCAGGAGACGGCGACGACGACCGCGAGGTCACCCACACGGAGGTCACCCACCCGGTGGACGGCGGCCAGGGCGCGGACCGGGTAGTCCGCGACGACCTTCTCCGCGACGCGGCGCAGCTCGGCCTCGGCGCTGGGGTGGCAGGAGTAGCCCAGCGCGTCCACGTCGGCGCCGCCGTCGTGGTTGCGCACCGTGCCCACGAACAGGGTCGTGCCGCCCGCCGCGTCGTCGCCGACCGCACGGAAGACCTCGTCGACCGAGAGCGGGGTGTCCCGGATCGCGAGGAGCTTGATGGGGTCGTCCGCGGCCCGCTCGCCGGGGTGGTCGCCGTGGGCGTGGTTCTCTGCCATGGCTCCATCGTGCCGTACGGCACGGACAGCGCGGAATAGCGCTTTCCGCCGGGGGCGCGCGACCCTCCGTAGGAGGGTCCTACAGGCCGCGCCGCTTCCGCATCTGCCGGACCAGGGCCGCCGTGCCCAGCAGGGCCACCGTCGCGCCCGCGGCGCCCGCCGCCGTGGCGTCCTTGCGGCCGAGGCGGCGGCCGGCGACCGTGTGCCGGCCCTGCACCTCCTCCAGGAGCGCGGCGAGCACCTCCTCGTTGGTCCACTGCGGCCGCCAGCCCGCGTCGTGCAGTCGCCCGACGCTGACCACCCACGGGTGCATCGTGTAGGCGAGGTCACCGGCCGGGGACGGGGTGAGGCCGATGCGGTGCAGCCGGGCCGCCGCGCCCAGGGCGACGGCCGAGGGCAGCTCCATGCGCCGGATGCCGGAGAGCTCCTCGACCTCCTCCTGCTCGAGCCAGCCGTCGCAGCCGACCGCGAACTCGCCGTCGACCTTCTCCAGGGCCGCGTACTCCAGCGCGCTGACCAGGTCGTCGACGTGGCAGAACTGCCAGGTGGGGCGCGATCCGGCGACGACGAGCAGCCGCGGCGACTCGAAGTAGCGGGTCAGCGCCGTGTCCGTGCCGCCGACGAGGACCGCGGGCCGGACCACCGTCACGTTCAGACCGGGGTGGGCGCGCGGGGCGCGGCGGGCGAGCCGCTCGATCTCCAGGAGGTCGCCGACGCCGGTGGCCTCGGCGGTGGCCCGCAGCTCGGCGTCCTCGGACAGCGGGATGTCGTTGTCGGGCAGCGCGCCGTAGACCATGGCCGAGGTGCACAGCACGACCCGGTGCACGCCGGCGGCGGCCGCGGCGGTCAGCACGGTCTGGGTGCCGCGCACGTTGTACGCGGTGCGCGCGGCCGTGTCGGTCTCCAGGTCGAGGTCGACCGCGAGGTGCACCACGACGTCCGCGCCGCGCAGCTTCTCGGCGATGGCCGGGTCGCGCACGTCGAGGATGTGCCACTGCGCCCCGGACACCTCGCCCCGGCGTTCGTCGATCGCGACGACCTGCTTGACCTCGTCGGACTCGGCGAGGCGCCGGGTCAGCAGGTCGCCGACGCCGGACGCGGCGCCGGTGACCGCGACGACGGGGCCGCGCGCGGCGGACCGGGTTGAGTGGTTTCGCGCTGCGCGAACCTGAGGGTCAGGGGAACTCACCGGGCGTCTCCAGCGGTTGTCTTCAGTACGTACCCGAATGACGCGTACGTACCAGGTGGCGTCCATCCTGCCCCAGGCCACGGCCCGGCGGGGCACCGAGCCCGGATCCGGTGCGGATGTCACGTGGTGGCCCGCCGGTCGGGCCGGACCGTGCGGCGCCGCCGCGAGCCGGTCCGACCGGTGGCCCACCACCTACGCTGGTGGTGTGGAGTCGGGGAGGCGAGCCGAGCCGAGAGCCCGCCGTCGGCAGGAGCCGACGGCCTGACGAGCCGAGGAAACCTGTGAGTGACACCCCATTCGGATTCGGCCTTCCGCCGGAGGAGCCGGAGAACGGCGACGAAGGCAAGAAGAAGGACCCCGCCGGAGGTGGCCAGGGGTCCGGAGGCCAGGGCGGCGGCAACCCGTTCGGGGCGAACCCGTTCGGCTTCGCCATGCCGGGCATGGGCGGCCCCGGCGGCGCGGACAATCCGTTCGCCGCGATGTTCGGCAACCTGAACCCCCAGGACCTGGGCGCGGCCTTCCAGCAGCTCGGCCAGATGCTCAGCTACGAGGGCGGCCCGGTCAACTGGGACATGGCCAAGCAGATCGCCCGCCAGGTCGTCTCCCAGGGCACGGCCGACGGCACCAAGGACGCCAGTGTCGGCCCCGCCGAGAAGGCCGCGGTCGAGGAGGCGGTGCGCCTGGCCGACCTGTGGCTGGACCAGGTGACGTCGCTGCCCTCCGGGGCGGGCACCGCGGTGGCGTGGAGCCGCGCCGAGTGGGTCGAGGCGACCCTGCCCGCCTGGAAGCAGCTGGTCGACCCGGTCGCCGAGCGGGTCGGCTCGGCGATGGGCGACGTGCTGCCGCAGGAGATGCAGGCCATGGCGGGCCCGCTGATCGGCATGATGCGCTCCATGGGCGGCGCCATGTTCGGGCAGCAGATCGGGCAGGCCGTGGGCGTGCTCGCGGGCGAGGTCGTCGGCTCGACCGACGTCGGCCTGCCGCTCGGCCCGGCCGGCAAGGCGGCGCTGCTGCCGCTGAACGTGGCGGCCTTCGGCAAGGACCTGGGTGTCCCCGCGGACGAGGTCCGGCTCTACCTGGCCCTGCGCGAGGCCGCCCACCAGCGGCTCTTCGCGCACGTGCCGTGGCTGCGCTCGCACCTGTTCGGCGCGGTCGAGGGCTATGCCCGCGGCATCAAGGTCGACACCTCCAAGCTGGAGGAGGCGGTGGGGCAGCTGGACCCGACCCACCCCGAGCAGCTGCAGGAGGCACTCCAGCAGGGCATGTTCCAGCCGGAGGACACGCCGGAGCAGAAGGCGGCCCTGGCCCGTCTGGAGACGGCGCTGGCCCTCGTCGAGGGCTGGGTGGACGCGGTGGTCCACGAGGCCGCGAAGTCCCGGCTGAGCTCGGCGGACGCGCTGCGTGAGACGCTGCGCCGGCGCCGGGCGACCGGCGGTCCGGCCGAGCAGACCTTCGCCACGCTGATCGGCCTCGAGCTGCGTCCGCGCCGGCTGCGGGACGCCTCCCGGCTGTGGGCCTCGCTCACCGACGCGCGCGGTGTGGACGGCCGTGACGGCCTGTGGGAGCACCCGGACATGCTGCCGACGGCGACCGACCTGGACGATCCGGACGGCTTCGTGCACCGCGAGCACATGGACTTCTCCGAGCTCGACAAGATGCTCGGCGAGGCCGCGCAGGGCCGCTCCGCGGACACCTCCGCGGACGGCCAGGACGGTCAGGGCGACACGAACGACAAGGACGACAAGGACGACAAGGACGACACCGAGAAGTGAGCCTGTACGACGACGCGGTCCTGGTGCTCAAGGGGTACGCGGACCAGCCGGAGCTCCGTGACGTCTATCTGGAGCACCTGGCGGAGCACGAGGACGGCATGTACAAGCCGTGCACGGCCGGGCACCTCACCAGCAGCGCGCTGGTGATCGACCCGACGCGCGGACAGGTCCTCCTCACCCTGCACCGGAAGCTGAACATGTGGCTGCAGATGGGCGGCCACTGCGAGCCGGGCGACCCGACGGTCGAGGCGGCGGCGCTGCGCGAGGCCACGGAGGAGTCCGGCATCGCGGGCCTGAGCCTGCTGCCCGGCGGCCCGGTGCGGCTCGACCGGCATCCGATCCCGGCGCCGTGCCACTGGCACCTGGACGTGCAGTACGCGGCGCTGGCCCCGGCCGGGGCGGCGGCGGAGATCAGCGACGAGTCGCTGGACCTGCGCTGGTTCGCGTACGACGAGGTGGCCGCGGTGGCGGACACGTCGGTGGTGCGGCTCCTGGAGGGCACGCTGAGGCGCCTCTGAGCGGGCGACGCGGAAGCGCCTCCGGGTGGCGCGACGGTAAGGGGCGGTCGCCATGGCGACCGCCCCTTACGTGTGGCCTGCGTGGCCTCTGCCCGTGGCCTGCCTGCGACCCCTGCGCGGGGCCTGCGTGCGGCCTCTGCGTGCCGTGGCTCAGTTCCAGGCGTTGTTCTGGTTCTGGGCCCGCGCGCCGTGCTGGCCGACGCCGAACTGGGCGGCGGCGCCCTGTCCGAGAGCGGCGTTCTGCGGCGGCATGACCTCACTGGGCTGCACGAGGGCGAAGCCCTGGCCGAGGAAGCTGAGCTCCCAGCCCTCGCCGGTGTTGCCGCGCCGGCGCATGACGCTGCTGTTGACCGTCTGCGCCTGCATCTGCACCCGCAGGCCGGTGGACCAGGCGACGATGGCGTCCGCGTCCACGCTGACGTACTTGTCCGGCGTGACCTGCATCATCAGCGGCTGGCCCGAGGTCATCAGGGCGACCTTGCCGCGGCCGGAGATGTTCAGCTGGTACTTGCCGGAGCCGGAGATGCCGTACTGGCTGTCCACGGCGATGACCTCGGTGTGCAGCGTCGAGTCGAGCGCCAGGACGTACGAGCTGTCGACGGTCAGACCCTCCTGCTCGACGTCCACGACGTGGATGTACTGGGCGAGGTTGGCGAAGTAGACCGTGCCCTGCCCGGAGCAGCGCATCAGGTCGAGGCCCTCACCGGTGCGGGCACGGGCCCGGCGCTGGTTCGCGCTCTGGTACTCGCCGTCGAAGTCGACGAGGCCCTGGTAGGCGACCATCGCGCCCTTGCGGGCCAGGATGTCGTCCGAGCCGCCCAGGGTGACCCGCAGCAGCTGCGGGTTCTGGACGACGTAGCGGTCCTGGCTCTGCTGGTCGGCGTAGTTGAAAAGCGGGCTCTGCATGGTGTTCTCGCTCCCCCTCAGCCCCGGACCCGCAGGCGGTCGGTGCTGTCCTCGCTCGGCTGTACGACGACGATGCCCTGGCCCGAGAAGGCCATCTGGTACGCCTCGCCGCTGCCCCGCCCGATGAGCGAACCGGCCTTGAAGCTGCGCTTGCCCTTCACCTTCAGGGTCGGCGACCAGGCGACGAGCGCGTCCGGGTCGACGTACGTCTCGTCCTCGCCGCGTCCGCAGTCGACGACGACCGGCGTGCCGCGGGAGGTGAGGGCGACCCAGCCGGTGCCCGCGATCTGCACGTTGAACAGGCCCTGCCCGGCGAACTTGGCGAGCCCCTTGACCCGCTCCACGCCCCACTGGAGGTGGGCGTCGAAGGCGAGCACATTGGTGCCGTTCACGGAGATCGCGTCGTTCTGGAGGTTGATCACGACGACGTCGGCACCGTAGTCGGCGAGGTAGAGCAGCCCGTCGCCGGAGCACTTCATGATGGGCGCGCCCTCGCCGGTCAGCCAGGCCTGGGCGACCTGGCGGACGGCGGGCGGGTTGGGCTCGTAGGTGACGAAGCCCTCGTAGGCGACCATCGAGCCGGTGCGCGCGTACAGGTCCTGGCCGGAGGCCATGGCGACCTTCAGCATGGAGCGGCCGTGGTTCTCCATCCGGGCCGTGATCGGGGTCGGGGCGTAGCCCGCGAGTTGCTGGTTCATGGTTCCGGGCTCCCTCAGACCTCGTAGGGCTGGACGACGATGAAGTTGCCGGGGGCTCCCCGGAACTGCAGGTTCACGGTCTCCCCGCTGTGGCCCGGGTACGCGTTGCGGCGCAGCCTGACCTGGCTGGAGAGGACGACCTGGGAGGCGGCCGACCAGGCGACGACGGCGTTGCAGTCGGCGAAGGTGGTCGGCGTGACCGGCAGCACGACCGGGATGCCGTGGGTCTTCACGACGACGGTGCCCGTGCCCTGGAACTGCATGGTGAACAGGGCGCCGCCGGGGATGCCGTGGCCCTCGATGCGCCGGACCTCGTGCTGCAGCGACTCGTCGAAGGCGAGCACGTTCTCCGCGGAGACGCAGATGGCGTCGCCCTGGAGCTCGATCGGGTGCAGATGGGCGCCTTCCTCGGCGAGGAAGACCTGGCCGCGGCCGGTGCAGCGCATCAGCTGCATCTCCTGGCCGGTGGCGTTGCCGACGATCCGGCCGGCGAAACCGGCTCCCTTGTAGGAGAAGTCGACCTTGCCCTGGTACATGACCATGGAGCCCTGCCGGGCGAGGACGGGAACGCCGCCCATGGCCAGGTCGACCCGCATCAGCTGCTGGTTCTGCGGCGCCCAGCGGACACCGGTCGCGGTCTCCTTGAACGGCGCGAGCGCGGCGGCGAGCGCGGCGGCGAGCCCGGCGCCGCCGGCCGGCGCGCCCTGGGGCATGCCCTGCGGCACGCCCGGCTGCTGCGGGAACTGGTCGGGAGCCTGACCGTACGGCGGCTGCTGACCGTACGCCGGCGGCTGCTGTCCGTACGGGCCCGGGGCGGGCTGTCCGTACGGCGCGGGCGCGCCGTACGGCGGCGTCTGGCCCGGGACCTGGCCGGGCACCTGGCCGTACTGCGGTTGCTGCGGCGGCTGGCCGTACGGGCCGGGGGCCGGGGCGGGGGCCTGGGGCGGCTGCGGGGCCTGGGGCGCGGGCGCCATGGGCGCGGCCATCGTCGGGGCGGCGTGCACCGGAGGCGCGGGAGCCGCCGGGGCGGGC
>NZ_SDOY01000146.1 GCF_004117935.1 Streptomyces roseicoloratus
GGCCGAAGGCGTCCACAAGTCCTACGGCGCGGCGCACATCCTGCGGGGCATCGACCTGGAGGTGCAGAACGGCGAGGTGTTCTGCCTGGTCGGCCCCTCCGGCTCCGGCAAGTCCACCTTCCTGCGCTGCATCAACCACCTCGAGCGCATCGACGGCGGACGCCTGTCCGTCGACGGCCAGCTCGTCGGCTACCGCCAGAAGGGCGACAAGCTCTACGAGCTCAAGGACAGCGAGGTCGCAGCCCAGCGCCGCGACATCGGCATGGTCTTCCAGCGCTTCAACCTCTTCCCCCACATGACCGCCCTCGCCAACGTCATGGAGGCACCGATCCAGGTGAAGGGCGAGTCCAAGGCCGTCGCCCGGGAACGCGCCGAGCGACTCCTCGACCGGGTCGGCCTGCGCGACCGCATGGGCAACTACCCCTCCCAGCTCTCCGGCGGCCAGCAACAGCGCGTCGCCATCGCCCGCGCACTCGCCATGCAGCCCAAGCTCATGCTCTTCGACGAGCCCACCTCCGCCCTCGACCCCGAACTGGTCGGCGACGTCCTCGATGTCATGCGCCAGCTCGCCGAGGACGGCATGACAATGATCGTCGTCACCCACGAAATGGGCTTCGCCCGCGAGGTCGGCGACAACCTCGTCTTCATGGACGGCGGCGTCGTCGTCGAATCCGGCCACCCCCGCGACGTCCTCACCAACCCCCAGCACGACCGCACCAAGGCCTTCCTCTCCAAGGTCCTGTAAGACACGGAGAAGACACGACGAAGGGGCGGCACGAGCGCGGCACAGCGCCCGTACCGCCCCGCTCGTCCCCTCAGGCCGGCAGCCGCGCCAGCGACACCGCCCCCGCCAGCCCGTCCGGTACCGAGGACGGCACGAGTCCCGACGCGCGCACCCGGTCGGCGAGCCGCGGCAGGAGCGGCCCGCCGGGCGCCAGCAGGCCGCCCGTGACCACCAGGGGCTCGCCCGGCCGCGGCTCCAACGCCCCCACCGTCGCGGCCAGTTCGTCCGCAGCCCGGTCGAGGAGGCGGCCGGCGACGGCGTCGCCCGCGCCGGCCGCGGCCACCACCAGCGGGCTCAGCCCGGCGAGCCGCACCGGGTGGGCGGCGTACGCGAACCCGACCACGCGTTCCTTCGACAGGCCTCCGCAGAGCTCCGCCACCGGGGCGGCGAGGGCGGTCCGCGGGCCCCGGCCGTCGAGGGCCCGCAACACCGCCCGCAGCGCCTCCCGGCCCAGCCAGAAGCCGCTGCCCGCGTCCCCGAGCAGCCAGCCGTCGCCGTCGACCGCGCACACCAGGCGGCGGTCCGCGACGCGCGCGCCCGCCGCCCCGGTGCCGGCGATGAGGACCAGGCCGTCGGCCGGGGCACCGGGCCCGGCCGCGAAGGCCACCTCCGCGTCACCGCGCACCTCGGTGCGCGCGGGGCCCGCGCCGACCTCCGCGAGCGCCGCGGCGAGCGCCCCCTCGGCCCGCTCCCCGCCACCGCCGGGTCCGCCGCCCGCGAAGCCCGCCACGACGGCGGCGACCGCTCCCGCGCCACCCGGCGGCGGTGACCCGCTCAGGGCCCCGCGCAGGGCCTCGGCGAGATGCCGCACGAGCGCGTCCGCGGGCACGCTGAGCGCGTTGCCCGGGCCGCCCGTGCCCTCGCCCAGCGTCCGGCCGGTGGCCGCCTCGGCGAGCCGGGCCCTGGTGCGCGTACCGCCCGCGTCGATGCCGATCACCCGTTGAATCCTGGATTCGTTCATCAGACCGCATGCTGGTTGATAGATTCACCCGGTCACAAGACCCCGGAAGGCACGCCCGCATGGTCACCGCACTGATCCGCTCCGAACTCCCCCGGATGTCCGGGTCCTTGCGCAAGGTCGGCGACTGGGTGCTCGCCGATCCGGCGCGGGTGGCGGGGCTCTCCGCCGCCGAACTCGGCCGCCGCAGCGGCACCTCGCAGGCCACCGTGACCCGCTTCTGCCACGCCCTCGGCCTCGACTCGTACCAGCAGCTGCTGCTCGAACTCGCCAGGGAGCAGGGGCAGGAGAGCGCGGAGCCGGGGGAACACCGGCCGCTCGGCCCCGAGATCGGCCCCGACGAGCCGCTGGACCAGGTGGTCGCCGCCGTCGCCCGCGCGGACCTCGCCGCCCTGCGCGCCACCAGCGAGCAGCTCGACCTGGCCGCGCTGGAGCGTGCCGCCCGCGCGCTCGCCCAGGCGCGCCGGATCGACGTCTACGGGGTCGGCGCCTCCGGTGTGCTCGCGCTGGAGACGCAGGCCCGGCTGTTCGGCATCGGCTGCGAGGCCCGCGCCTGGACCGAGGTGCACGCGGCGGAGACCTCGGCGGCCCTGCTGACGCCCGCGGACGCGGTCGTCGCGCTCTCCCACTCGGGCGCGACCCGCGAGGTCCTGGGGCCGCTACGGCTGGCCGCCGAGCGGGGCGCGGCGACCGTCGCCGTCACGGGCGATCCGCGTTCCCCGGTGGCCCGCGCGGCCGGCGTCCACCTCACCTCGACCGCCGCGCCCACCGGGTTCCGGCACGGCGGTTTCGGCACCCGGCACTCGGTGCTGCTGATCCTCGACTGCCTCTACGCGCGCGTGGCGCAGCTGACCTACTCGCGGGCCACGGCCGCCCTCGCACTCACCGCCCACATCGCCGACGGCCACCGGCGCTAGGTGTCCTGTCCGGCCCCTGATCCGCCGGCCGGGCGCCGGCGCCGGAGGGAACCGGCCGGTGGGAGGCGGCGGGCGCCCGTCGCCGAGAACGGAGACGACGAACGGGCCCTGTGCTCAGGGCCCGTTCGTCGTCGTGTCAGGTGTGCAGCGCCCGGAAGCGCTCAGATCTCGCCGCGGAGCTTGGCGAGCGCCTCGGCGAGGATCGCCTCGCCGTCCGCGTCGCTGCGCCGCTCCCGTACGTACGCGAGGTGCGTCTTGTAGGGCTCGGTGCGCGGCGGGTCCGGCGGGTTGTCCCGGTCCTGGCCGGCCGGGAAGCCACAGCGCGGGCAGTCCCAGGTGTCCGGCACCTGCGCGTCGCTGGCGAAGCTCGGCTGGGTCTCGTGCCCGTTCGAGCACCAGAAGGAGATGCGGAGGCGCGGTGCCGACTCGCCCCGCTCGGCCTCCCCCATCGGCCCCGCTCCGACCCGGCTTCCCCGGATCGCGTTGCCACTTGCCACGGTCGTAACTCCCTGCGTGATGGTGCTCGAAGATGCCCCAGTCTACGTAAGGCCCAACGCGCGTCCAGTGATTGGAGTTACCCGTCCAACTTCATCAGCAGACCAAGTACGACAATGCAGGCGAACCACAGCAGACCGACCACCACGGTGATGCGGTCGAGGTTGCGCTCGGCGACCGAGGAGCCGCCGACGGACGACTGCATGCCGCCACCGAACATGTCGGAGAGGCCGCCGCCCTTCCCCTTGTGCATCAGCACGAGCAGCATCAGCAGCGCACTGAAGACGATCAGGGCGATCGAGAACCCCATAACCACGGCTGGACCAACTTCCTCGGACTTATACGGACGGGGGCCGGGCATCGTACCTGCCCGACCCCCGCAAGGGTACGACGGATCTCCCCCGCCGCCTACATCATCACTGGTCGCGGAACCGGACGATCTTGACGAACTCGTCGGCGTCCAGCGAGGCGCCGCCGACCAGCGCGCCGTCGATGTCGGCCTGCGCCATGATCTCGGCCACGTTGCCGCTCTTCACCGAGCCGCCGTACTGGATGCGGACCTTGTCGGCCAGCTCCTGCGAGTACAGCTCGGCGAGCTTGCCGCGGATCGCAGCGCAGACCTCCTGCGCGTCGTCGGCGCCGCAGACCTTGCCGGTGCCGATGGCCCAGACGGGCTCGTAGGCGATCACGACGGACTCGGCCTGCTCGGCCGGAACGCCCTTGAGGCCGCCCTCGACCTGGGCCAGGGTGTGCGGGACGGCGTTGCCGGCCTCGCGTACCTCCAGCTCCTCGCCGACACAGAGGATCGGGGTGATGCCGTGCTCGAAGGCCGCCTTCACCTTGGCGTTGCAGACCTCGTCGTCCTCGGCGTGGTACTGGCGGCGCTCCGAGTGGCCGACGGCCACGAAGGCGCACTTCAGCTTGGCCAGCATCGGGCCGGAGATCTCACCGGTGTACGCGCCGGAGTCGTGCGCCGAGAGGTCCTGGGCGCCGTACTTGATCTTCAGCTTGTCGCCGTCGACCAGGGTCTGCACGGAGCGCAGGTCGGTGAAGGGGACCAGGACGGCGACCTCGACGGCGTCGTGGTCCTTGTCGGTCAGGGCGAAGGCGAGCTTCTGGACGTGGGCGATGGCCTCGAGGTGGTTGAGGTTCATCTTCCAGTTGCCCGCCATCAGCGGGGTGCGGGTGCTCAAGGGTTCAGTCCTCCAGTGCGGCGAGGCCGGGAAGCGTCTTGCCCTCGAGGTATTCGAGGGAGGCGCCGCCGCCGGTCGAGATGTGTCCGAACGCATTCTCGTCGAAGCCGAGCGTGCGCACGGCGGCGGCGGAGTCACCGCCGCCGACGACGGTGAAGCCGGGCGAGTCGAGCAGGGCCTCCGCGACGGCCTTGGTGCCGTTCGCGTAGTCGGGGTGCTCGAAGACGCCCATGGGGCCGTTCCAGAAGACCGTGCCCGCGTCGGCGAGCTTCGACGCGTAGAGCTCGCGGGTCTTCGGGCCGATGTCCAGGCCCTCCTGGTCCGCCGGGATGGCGTCGGAGGCGACGGTCTCGAAGGTGGCCGGGGCCTTGGTCTTCAGGTCCGGGAACTCGGTGGAGACCAGGACGTCGACGGGGAGGACGAACTCCACGCCGCGCTTCTCCGCCTCCGCCAGGTACTCCAGGCACGTGTCCTTCTGGTCGGCCTGGAGCAGCGAGATGCCGACTTCGTGGCCCTTGGCGGCCAGGAAGGTGTAGGCCATTCCGCCGCCGATGAGGATGCGGTCGGCCTTCTTCAGCAGGTTGTCGATGACGCCCAGCTTGTCGGAGACCTTGGCGCCGCCGAGGACGACCACGTAGGGCCGCTTGACCTCTTCGGTGAGCTTCTTCAGGACGCCGACCTCGGTGGCGATGAGGTAGCCGGCGTAGTGCGGCAGGCGGCCCGGCAGGTCGTACACGGAGGCGTGCTTGCGGTGGACCGCGCCGAAGCCGTCGCCGACGTAGACGTCGGCGAGCGCGGCGAGCTCGTCCGCGAAGGCGGCGCGCTCGGCGTCGTCCTTCGAGGTCTCGCCCGCGTTGAAGCGGAGGTTCTCGACGACGGCCACCCGGCCGTCCGCGAGGCCCGCGACGGTCGCCCGGGCGGACTCGCCGACGGTGTCGGTCGCGAAGGCCACGTCGGCGCCCAGCAGTTCGCCGAGGCGGCGGGCGGCCGGGGCGAGCGAGAAGGCCGCGTCCGGGGCGCCCTTGGGGCGGCCGAGGTGCGAGGCCACCACGACGCGGGCACCCGCGCCGGCGAGCGCCTTGACGGTCGGGACCACGGCGCGGATGCGGCCGTCGTCGGTGATGGTCGTGCCGTCGAGGGGCACGTTGAGGTCGGCGCGGACGAACACCCGCTTGCCGGAGACGCCCTCGGCGAGCAGCTCGTCGATCGTCTTCATCTGTATCTCTGACTCCTTGGTACACGCGGTGGAGCACACGACACAGGGCTCGCGCAGTGCGTCATCGCACTGCCCGAGCCCTGCTTCATATCGAAAGCCCGCCCTAGAGCTTAGAGCTGGCCGCCGACGAAGACGGTGAGGTCGACGAGACGGTTGGAGTAACCCCACTCGTTGTCGTACCAGCCGAGGACCTTGACCGAGTTGCCCTCCTGGACCATGGTCAGCGACGAGTCGAACGTGCAGGACGCCGGGTCGCTCACGATGTCCGAGGAGACGATCTCGTCCTCGGTGTAGAACAGGATGCCCTTGAGCTCGCCGTCCGCGGCCTTCTTGAACGCGGCGTTGACCTCGTCCTTGGTGACCTCGCGGGACAGCTCCACGACCAGGTCGGTGACCGAGCCGGTCGGGACCGGGACGCGCATGGCCATGCCGTCGAGCTTGCCCTTGAGCTGCGGGAGGACCAGGGCGGTGGCCTTGGCGGCACCCGTCGTGGTCGGGATGATGTTCTCCGCGGCGGCGCGGGCGCGGCGCAGGTCCTTGTGCGGGAAGTCCAGGATGCGCTGGTCGTTGGTGTACGCGTGGACCGTGGTCATCAGACCGCGGACGATGCCGAAGTTCTCGTCGAGGACCTTGGCCATCGGGGCGACACAGTTGGTGGTGCAGGAGGCGTTGGAGATGACGTCGTGCCGCGCCGGGTCGTACTTGTCCTGGTTGACGCCCATGACGATGGTGATGTCCTCGTCCTTGGCCGGAGCCGAGATGAGGACCTTCTTGGCGCCACCGGCGAGGTGCTTGGCGGCGTCCTCGCGCTTGGTGAAGATGCCGGTGGACTCGATGACGATGTCGACGCCCAGCTCACCCCACGGGATGTCGGCCGGGTTGCGCTCGGACAGCACCTTGATGGTGTGGCCGTCGACGGTGATGGTGTCGGCGGTGTGGGACACCTCGGCCTTGAGGCGGCCCAGGATGGTGTCGTACTTCAGCAGGTGCGCCGTGGTCGCGGTGTCACCCAGGTCGTTGACCGCCACGACCTCGATGTCGGCACCCTGCTCAAGGAGCGCGCGGAAGTAGTTGCGACCGATACGGCCAAAGCCGTTGATGCCTACGCGGATCGTCACGAACCGATCTCCTCGTTAGGTACGCCGGGTTTCGACGCCCGGCGAGCTTCTCTTTTTGGGATGTCCCCGACCGCTTACGACCCTACCTCTAAGGATGGCTCCGCGTGACATCGCGTGCAGCCGGATGCGCCCGGAAAGTGCGGTAAAAAGGCCGACAGCCCTTACCTACCAACGGGTAAGGGCCGCCACGGCACCTTGATCA
Organism: Streptomyces roseicoloratus; assembly: GCF_004117935.1. Lineage (GTDB taxonomy): Bacteria > Actinomycetota > Actinomycetes > Streptomycetales > Streptomycetaceae > Streptomyces > Streptomyces roseicoloratus. The sequence goes on from NZ_SDOY01000146.1 coordinate 6,884, forward strand.
TCACTACGGACGGTGACGAAAACGGGTGCTCGCCTGAGCGCTCGAATCAGCGTCGGAGCGAAGTAAGCGCCCTTCTGAGCAGATTCGCCCGTTCGTCCGCATTCGTCAGGTGCTCGAGACCGAAGCCGACGAGCACGGTGTCACGGGTGGTGACCGCCGCCTGGGAGTGGAACAGCGCCTCGGAACGGATCCAGTCGCTTCCGTTCCCCGGACTTCCGGCCGGAGGTCCCGAAACGGACCATGCACCCGTTCCGGTTTCGAAGCCCTCCGTGTCGCTCGCGGACCCGGCGTCCAGGCGCAGCTCGTCGAGGAAGGCGCCCGTCTCGCCGGAGCCCGGATCGGAGACGTACGAGATCGCCAGCTCGACCCGGCTGCCCGCGTAGCGGCTCAGGTCCACGCTCGCCTGCCGCCAGCCGTTGGACGGGCCGGTGAAGGCGTTCCAGGCACCGGTGGTGCCGGTGGCGGCGCAGCCGTCCTGCCCGACGGTGAGGTAGTGGGCGAGGAAGGGGTGCTGCCGGACGTAGTAGCCCTCGCCGCAGTCGGCGGGCGGTTCGGCCGAGGTGCCGCCGTTGGCGTCGGGCAGGGTCGTCCAGTCGTCCTGGCCGGCGGTGCGGGCCTCGACGATCAGGTTGTCGTAGCCCGGCTCGGTGTCGTGGCTGACCTGGAAGCTCAGCTTCGGCTTCGAGGCGGCGTCCACGCCCGTGAGGTCCACGGTCCGGCTCAGCCGGCTCCAGGTGCCGTCGGTGTGGCGCAGCGCGGCGAAGCGGCTGCCCGCGTACGGCTCGAAGGGCGTCCGGACGCCCGGGTAGTCGCCCGCGGCGGCGCTGGAGGCGAACTGCGGGAAGCGGTCGGGCGCCAGGCTGTCGGAGGTGACGGTGTAGGCGCCGGCGTCGTCCAGCGGGTTGCCGTCGGCGGCACCGAGTGCCGCTCCGCTGCCGCCGAGCCGGCCGGAGCCCGCGAAGGACGGCGGGGCGCTGAGACCGGACCTGCGGAAGGCGCCGAGGTAGTACTGGGCGAAGTCGTTGGACTGGGCACGGCCGATCTGCGCGAGGCCGCCGGACTTCTCGCCCGCGTTGACCAGCTTGCCGCCCTCGTTGAGATAGGCCCGGACGGCGAGCACGGTGGCCCCGGAGGGCTGCTCGGCGCCGGTGTACCAGACGACGGTGCGGAAGTGGCCCAGCACGCCGAGGGCGTCCGGGGCTCCCTGGGTGGCGACGTCCCAGACGGCGGCCTTGCGCCCGTTCGCGGCGAGCGCCTTCACATAGGCGCCGGTGTGCCGTGCGGCGCTCGTCCCGCCCTCCTCGGCGAGGACGAGGACGTCGGCGCGGGGCCGCTTGGCCACGGTGTACGTGAACGGGGCGGACGCGGTCGCCTTCCCCTCGCGGGTGCGGGCCGTGTACCAGACCTCGACCTCGTCCCCGGGCCGGGCGCCCTCGACCTCGGCGCGGTACTCGTCGAAGTAGAGGTTGTCCTCGCCGCCGAAGGTCTCGCCGCCCTTCCAGGGCTCCAGGCCCTCGCGGTGCACCCGTCCGCCGTTGATCCGGTAGTTCAGCGTCTTGGCGCGCAGCGACGTGCGAGCGGTGACGGCCACCTCCTGGGCGGCGCCGTTCGCGTACGAGGTGGTGAAGGCGTCCGGGGTGAAGTCGGGGGCTTCGATGCCGACCGGAGAGACCGGGCGGTCCGGATGGGCGGCGCTCTCGGCGACGGCCAGCGCGAACGGGACGTTCTTCGCGAACTCGGCCTGGATCAGCTTCTCGTCGTCGGGGAAGGTGAAGACCGAGGCGCAGTCGGCCGGGTCCCAGGCGTCGTCCGGGTCGACGCGGGAGGCGGTGACGCAGGTCGACATCTCCGGGGTGAACATCTGCATCCCGTTGACGTTGGCCGCGTGTCCGTCGGCCTCGCCGTTGGTGATGTAGAGCTCGGAGGAGACCTGCGGGCGGTAGCCCGGGACGGCCGGGTTCTGCGGGGTGCCGGCGAGCGCCTTCAGGGCCACGTCGTCGGGCGTGTCGGTGGCGACCTGCCAGCCCACGCCGTAGAGCAGCAGCTGGGCGGCGGAGTGGTAGTTGACGCCGTACCGGAAGCCGACGCGCTTCTGGAAGGCGTCCAGGGCGCGTGTCTCGGGCTCGGACATGGGGCGGGGGCCGCGGTAGGTCTCGTCGGCGGGGTCGGGCGAGGAGCCCTCGTCGTCGTAGCCCCACTTGTAGGCGAAGTTGCGGTTGAGGTCGACGCCGTCGCCGGCCGCGACGCGTCCGTCGCCGTCGTTGTCGCGCAGGTTCTTGCGCCACTGGCGGTTGGCCGGGTCGGCGTGGGTGAAGTCGTAGCCGTCCGGGTTGGCGGACAGCACGAACCACAGCTCGGTGGTGTCGACCAGCTTCGTGATCCGCGGGTCCTTGCCGTAGCCGTCCAGGTAGTGGTGCATCAGCCGCCGGGTCATCTCCGGCGTGATCCACTCGCGGGCGTGCTGGTTGGACATGTACAGGGTGGCGGGCTTCGCGCCGTCCCTGCTCCTCGCGGCGCCCTTGCTCACCTTGAGGGCGAGGATGTCCTGGCCCTTGAGGCTCTTGCCGACGGAGACGACCTTGGTGAGCCCCGGGTGGGCGCGGGCGGTGTCCAGGATCTCCTGCTTGAGGCCGCCCTTGCCGCCGTACGGGCGGAAGACGCCGTCGCCGGCGGCCGCCACCCGCTTCTCGGCCGGCGCGCCGAGGGCGTGCTCGGCGATCTCGACGCCCTGTCGGCGCAGCTGCCCGGCCTGTGCCTCGGTGAGGAAGAGCTCCACGGTGGCGGTGCCCCGGGCGGGCACCTGCTCGGTCAGCTCGTGGGCGTCGGTGCCGGCGTCGAGGAGGAGCGGCACCTGCTCCTTGGAGACCGTCGCCCGCCATACGGAGACGTGGTCGGCGTCCCCGTCCCGCGGTGAGGGTTGCGCTCCGGCGACGGGTGCCGTCGCCAGGCCTGCGATGACCAGTGATGCCGCGGCGAGGATCGCTCTCGCTCTGCGCCTCATCAGCCCCCCTTGCTGTCGTCTGCCACGAATGTGAACAGACGCCAGGCTCGTGGTGGCTCATACCCCTGTCAAGGGTGCGTACGGCGCGTCGGAGCGAGCCACGCGAACGGAACTGCCGGTGCCTCAGAAAGGCACCGGCAGTGGGGAGTTGGGGTGACCGACCCGGCGTCAGCCGACGAGGCTGTCGTCCAGTTCCTCCGTCAGGTTGGACTCGGTGCCGGGGATGCCCAGGTCCTGGGCCCGCTTGTCGGCCATGGCGAGCAGCCGGCGGATCCGGCCGGCCACCGCGTCCTTGGTCAGCGGCGGGTCGGCGAGCGCGCCCAGCTCCTCCAGGGAGGCCTGCTTGTGCTCCATGCGCAGCCTGCCGGCGGCCGCCAGGTGCTCGGGCACCTCCTCGCCGAGGATCTCCAGGGCCCGCTGCACCCGGGCGCCCGCCGCGACGGCGGCACGGGCCGAGCGGCGCAGGTTGGCGTCGTCGAAGTTGGCCAGGCGGTTGGCGGTCGCGCGGACCTCGCGCCGCATCCGCCGCTCCTCCCAGGCCAGCACCGACTCGTGGGCGCCGAGCCGGGTGAGCAGCGCGCCGATGGCGTCGCCGTCGCGGACCACGACCCGGTCCACGCCCCGTACCTCGCGGGCCTTGGCGGCGATGGAGAGCCGGCGGGCGGCGCCGACCAGCGCGAGCGCGGCCTCGGGGCCGGGGCAGGTGACCTCCAGGGAGGAGGAGCGGCCCGGCTCGGTCAGCGAGCCGTGCGCCAGGAAGGCGCCGCGCCAGGCCGCCTCCGCGTCACAGGTGGCCCCGGAGACGACCTGCGGGGGCAGTCCGCGGATCGGCCGGCCGCGGCCGTCCACGAGACCGGTCTGGCGGGCCAGCTGGTCGCCGCCCGCGACGACCCGCACCACGAAGCGCGAGCCGCGGCGCAGTCCGCCGGGCGCCATCACGATCAGCTCGGAGCTGTGTCCGAAGATCTCCAGAATGTCCCGCTTGAGCCGCCGGGCCGCCATCGCCGTGTCCAGCTCCGCCTCGATCACGATCCGGCCGCTCACCAGGTGCAGCCCGCCCGCGAACCGCAGGATCGACGAGACCTCGGCCTTCCTGCAGCAGGTCCGGGTGACGGGGAGCCGGGAGATCTCGTCCTTCACCGCTGCCGTCATCGCCATGGGCCGATCCTTCCATGCATCCGAAAAATACGGTCGTACGCGGCGGCCAACAGCTCCGGGTCGTGCTTCGGAGCACCGTCGGGCCTGGCCACCGGCGCCAGCTCGACCGCGGCACCGAGCCGCTTGGCGGCTTCCGCCAGGGACTCGCGGTCGCGCACGGCTGCCTCGTCGGCCAGCACCACGTCCAGGGCGAGTTTAGGGGCGTGTCGTGCCAAAACCTCCAAATGACGCTGCGGGGAGAAGCCCTCGGTTTCTCCGGGCTGCGGCGCGAGGTTCAGCGAGAGCACCCGGCGGGCCTTGGTCTCCATCAGGGCGTCGAGCAGCTCGGGCACCAGGAGGTGCGGGATCACCGAGGAGAACCAGGAGCCCGGGCCGAGCACCACCCAGTCCGCGTCCAGGACGGCCGCGACCGCCTCGGGCACGGCCGGCGGGTCGTGCGGCACCAGGTGCACGGACTGCACCTCGCCCGGCGTGAGCGCCACCGTGGCCTGGCCGCGCACCGTGTCCACGTCGTGCGGACGCGCCGGGTCGTGCCCCCTGACCAGGGCCTCGAGCTCCAGCGGCACGGCGGACATGGGCAGCACCCGGCCCTGCGCGCCGAGCAGCTTGCCGACCAGGTCCAGGGCCTGCACCGGGTCGCCGCCCAGCTGCTCCCAGAGCGCGACGATCAGCAGGTTGCCGACGGCGTGGCCGCCCATCTCGCCCTTGGACCGGAAACGGTGCTGGATGACCCGGGCCCAGGTCTGCCCCCAGTCGTCGTCGCCGCAGAGCGCGGCGAGCGCCTTGCGGAGGTCTCCCGGGGGCAGCACGCCCAGCTCCTCGCGGAGCCGGCCGCTGGAGCCCCCGTCGTCGGCGACGGTGACCACGGCGGTCAGGTCGCCGGTGATGCGGCGCAGGGCGGCGAGGGAGGCCGACAGGCCCATGCCGCCGCCCAGCGCGACGACCTTGGGCTGGGCGCCGCGCCTGCGGAGCGTACGGCGCACCGAGAGGGTGGACGTACGCCGGCGGTACGGCTTCACTCGCGCCCCATGTCCCGGTGGACGACGACGGTCTCCACGCCCTCGGAGGCGAGACGGGCGGCCAGCTTCTCGGCGGTGGCGACCGAGCGGTGCTTGCCGCCCGTGCAGCCGACGGCGATGGTCACGTAACGCTTGCCCTCGCGGCGGTAGCCGGCGGCGATCAGCTGGAGCAGCTCGGTGTAGCGGTCCAGGAACTCCTTGGCACCGGGCTGGTTGTAGACGTAGTTGGCGACCTCCTCGTTGAGGCCGGTGAAGGGGCGCAGCTCGGGCACCCAGTGCGGGTTCGGCAGGAAGCGCATGTCGACGACGAGGTCGGCGTCGACCGGCAGGCCGTACTTGAACCCGAAGGACATCACGGTGGCCCGCAGCTCGGGCTCCTCCTCCCCGGCGAACTGGGCGTCCATCTTGGCGCGCAGCTCGTGCACGTTGAGGCTGGAGGTGTCGATCACCAGGTCGGCGTCGCCGCGCAGCTCGCGCAGCAGGTCGCGCTCGGCGGCGATGCCGTCGGTGATGCGGCCGTCTCCCTGGAGCGGGTGGGGCCGGCGGACCGACTCGAAGCGCCGGACCAGAGCGTCGTCGGAGGACTCCAGGAAGACGATCCGGCGGGTGACCTGCTTGGCGTCGAGGTCGGCGAGCGAATCGCGCAGGTTGTCGAAGAACTGGCGGCCGCGGACGTCGACGACGACCGCGATCCTGGCCACGTTGCCCTGGGAGCGGGCGCCGAGCTCCACCATGGTGGGGATCAGCGCGGGCGGCAGGTTGTCGACGACGAACCAGCCGAGGTCCTCCAGGCACTTCGCCGCGGTGGACCGGCCGGCGCCGGACATGCCGGAGATGATCACCAGCTCGGGGATGGCCGCGTCGCCGTTGCTCTCGGCCGCCTCGGGCTCCGGGGTGCCCGTACTCATGTCTGGTGCTCCGTCTCCGTACGTGGTCCGGTGCGCGTCGCGCGGGTCGTGCCGGTGCTGCTCGGGCGCGGCGCGCCGGTCGTGCCGGTGGTTCTCTTCCTGCGGGTCCTGCGGGTCCTGCTGATCGTGCGTGGTCATGCGGTGGTGCCCCCGTCGTCTTCCATGATCTCTCCTGTTGCCGTGTTCACGGCGGGCGCGGCCGGGGCCGCCTGCGCGAGGGCCACCGCCACGGCCTCGGCCGTCTTGCGGCCCATGCCGGGGACCTCGCAGATCTGCTCGATTGTCGCCTGCCGGAGCCGTTTGACCGAGCCGAAATGCTTGATGAGAGCTTGTTTCCTGGTCTCGCCGAGACCAGGGATGTCGTCCAAGGGGCTGCTGCGGATGCGCTTGTTGCGCTTGGTGCGCTGGTAGCGGATGGCGAAGTCGTGAGCCGTGTCACGTACCCGCTGAAGGAGGTAGAGGCCCTCACTGGTGCGGGGCAGCACCACCGGGTCGTCCTCGCCGGGCAGCCACACCTCCTCCAGGCGCTTGGCGAGCCCGCAGACGGCGATGTCGTCGATGCCGAGCTCGTCCAGGGCACGGCGGGCGGCGGCGACCTGCGGCTGCCCGCCGTCGACGACGACGAGCTGCGGCGGATAGGCGAACCGCTTGGGCCGCCCGTCCTCGTCACGGCCCTCGACGGGGCCGGAGGCACCGAAGGCACCGGAGGAGCCGGAGAAGCCGGAGACACCGGCGGCGGAGCCGGAGGCACCGGTGGCGGAATCCCCGCCCGCCGGGACCACACCCCCCGAAACCTCACCCTCCGGTAGCGCAGCCTCCGAAACCGCACCCTCCGGAAGCACGGCCTCCGGGACCTCACCCCCCGGAACCTCCCCGTCGCCCCACTCGCCGGTCTTCTCCTTCTCGGCGAGATAGCGCCGGAAGCGCCGGCTGACGACCTCGTGCATGGACCGGACGTCGTCCTGCCCCTCGAAGCCCTTGATCTGGAAGCGGCGGTACTCGCTCTTGCGGGGCAGCCCGTCCTCGAAGACGACCATGGACGCCACGACGTCCTGGCCCTGGAGGTGCGAGATGTCGAAGCACTCGATCCGCAGCGGGGCCGAGTCCAGGTCCAGGGCCTCGGCGATCTCCTCCAGAGCGCGGGAGCGCGTGGTGAGGTCGCTGGCGCGCTTGGTCTTGTGCAGCACCAGCGCCTGCTGCGCGTTGCGCGCGACCGTCTCCATGAGGTCCTTCTTGTCGCCGCGCTGCGGGATCCGGAGGGAGACCTGGGAGCCGCGGCGGCCGGAGAGCCACTGGGTGACGGCCGAGGGGTCCTCGGGCAGGGCGGGAACCAGCACCTCCTTGGGTACGGCGTCCCCGTTCTCCTCGCCGTACAGCTGCTGGAGCGCGTGCTCCACGAGGCCCGCGGTGTCGACGGCCTCCACCTTGTCGGTGACCCAGCCGCGCTGGCCGCGCACCCGGCCGCCGCGGACGTGGAAGATCTGCACGGCCGCCTCCAGCTCGTCCTCGGCGAGGGCGATGAGGTCGGCGTCGGTGGCGTCGGCGAGCACCACCGCGTTCTTCTCCATGGCCTTGCGCAGCGCCTCTATGTCGTCGCGCAGCCGGGCGGCCTTCTCGTACTCCATGTCCTCGGCCGCGAGCATCATCTGCTTCTCCAGGCGGCGGATGTACGTGCCGGTGCGGCCGGCCATGAAGTCGCAGAACTCCTCGGCCAGGTCGCGGTGTTCCTCGGGACTCACGCGGCCGACGCAGGGCGCGGAGCACTTGCCGATGTAGCCGAGGAGACAGGGGCGGCCGGCGGAGGCGGCGTTGCGGAACACGCCGGCGGAGCAGGTCCGTACGGGAAACACCCGCAGCATCAGGTCGACGGTCTCGCGGATGGCCCACGCGTGCGCGTACGGCCCGAAATAGCGCACGCCCTTCTTCTTGTGGCCGCGCATGACCTGGACGCGCGGGTACTCCTCGTTCAGCGTGACGGCGAGGTACGGATAGCTCTTGTCGTCCCGGTACTTCACGTTGAACCGGGGGTCGAACTCCTTGATCCAGGAGTACTCCAGCTGCAGCGCCTCGACCTCGGTCGAGACGACGGTCCACTCCACGGAGGCGGCCGTGGTCACCATCGTCGCCGTGCGCGGGTGCAGGCTCGCCAGCGGCTGGAAGTAGTTGGCCAGGCGCTGGCGCAGGGACTTCGCCTTGCCGACGTAGATCACCCGGCGGTGCTCGTCGCGGAACTTGTAGACCCCCGGGGAGTCGGGGATCTGTCCCGGCCTGGGTCGGTAACTGGAGGGGTCGGCCATGCTCCCCACCCTACTGTCGCCCACCGACACCGAACCGCCGCGCGGCCCCCTCGACCGTCCGGACGAGCGCGGCCCTGCGGGCCGAGTGAGTGGCCAGGCCGTTGCGCCGTGAGCCTCCACCCGCAGAGCCGCGCTCGCCGTCCCGCCGTTCCACCGTGAACCCCGCCCGCAGCGCCGTGCCCGCTGTTGCACTGTGAGCCGCCACCCGCCGGGTCACGCTCGCGCTTGCGCTGTAGACAACCCCGCCGCTCCGCTGTGGACCTCCACCCGCAGAGCCGCGCTCGCCGTCCCACCGAGAACCCCGCCCGCAGCGCCGTGCCCGCTGTTGCACTGTGAGCCGCCACCCGCCGGGTCACGCTCGCGCTTGCGCTGTAGACGACCCCGCCGCTCCGCTGTGGGCAGACCCCGCCGTTGCCCTGTGCCCCTCCCGCCGGGGCCGCCGCTCGCCGTCCCGCCGTTTCGCTGTGGGCATTCGTTCCGCTGGGGCGGAACGGGTGGGCACAGCGGAACGGCGCCCCTGCCGCGCCTAGGCCCCCTGCGCCTGAGCCGCCACCCGTACGGCGCCGCGCCGTAGTGGTGCGGCCAGGAACCAGGAGCGAAGGCGCCGCAAAGGGCGCCGTCCCGTGTGCCCACCCGTCCCGCCCT
>NZ_SDOY01000147.1 GCF_004117935.1 Streptomyces roseicoloratus
CGTGTCTTCTCCGTGTCTTACAGGACCTTGGAGAGGAAGGCCTTGGTGCGGTCGTGCTGGGGGTTGGTGAGGACGTCGCGGGGGTGGCCGGATTCGACGACGACGCCGCCGTCCATGAAGACGAGGTTGTCGCCGACCTCGCGGGCGAAGCCCATTTCGTGGGTGACGACGATCATTGTCATGCCGTCCTCGGCGAGCTGGCGCATGACATCGAGGACGTCGCCGACCAGTTCGGGGTCGAGGGCGGAGGTGGGCTCGTCGAAGAGCATGAGCTTGGGCTGCATGGCGAGTGCGCGGGCGATGGCGACGCGCTGTTGCTGGCCGCCGGAGAGCTGGGAGGGGTAGTTGCCCATGCGGTCGCGCAGGCCGACCCGGTCGAGGAGTCGCTCGGCGCGTTCCCGGGCGACGGCCTTGGACTCGCCCTTCACCTGGATCGGTGCCTCCATGACGTTGGCGAGGGCGGTCATGTGGGGGAAGAGGTTGAAGCGCTGGAAGACCATGCCGATGTCGCGGCGCTGGGCTGCGACCTCGCTGTCCTTGAGCTCGTAGAGCTTGTCGCCCTTCTGGCGGTAGCCGACGAGCTGGCCGTCGACGGACAGGCGTCCGCCGTCGATGCGCTCGAGGTGGTTGATGCAGCGCAGGAAGGTGGACTTGCCGGAGCCGGAGGGGCCGACCAGGCAGAACACCTCGCCGTTCTGCACCTCCAGGTCGATGCCCCGCAGGATGTGCGCCGCGCCGTAGGACTTGTGGACGCCTTCGGCCCTGACCATGGCGGTCACCGGGGCACCTCCGGGCGGCGGAGCGTCGACAGGGTGGCCCTGACCTTCTGCCACGGGGTCGGCGGCAGGTTCCTGATGGCCCCGCGGGCGTAGTACCGCTCCAGGTAGAACTGGCCGACGCTGAGGAGCGAGGTCAGGACCAGGTACCAGACGGCGGCGAGGAACAGCATCTCCACGGGCGAGCCGGAGGTCTGGCCGATGTCCTGGGCGTACCGCAGGAGTTCGTAGTACTGCACGGCCGCCACCAGCGAGGTCGTCTTCAGCATGTTGATGACCTCGTTGCCCGTCGGCGGCACGATGACCCGCATGGCCTGCGGGATCACGATGCGGCGCAGCGTGGCGCCGTGCCGCATGCCGAGCGCGTGCGCGGCCTCGGTCTGGCCCTCGTCGACCGCCAGCAGGCCGGCCCGGCAGATCTCCGCCATGTAGGCGGCCTCGTTGAGGCCGAGGCCGAGCAGCGCCGTGAGGAACGGCGTCATGAAGTCGGACCACTCGTCCTGGTAGACGGGAGGGAGGTTGATGTAGTCGAAGACCAGTCCCAGGTTGAACCAGACGAGCAGCTGGACGTAGACCGGGGTGCCGCGGAAGAACCAGATGTAGAACCAGGCGACGGACGCGGTCACCGGGTTCCTGGACAGGCGCATCACGGCGAGGACGGTGCCGCCGGCCACGCCGATGAGCATGGAGAGCACGGTGAGCACGAGCGTCTCGCGCACGCCCTCCATGATGCGGTCGTCGAAGAGGTACTCCGGGATGGCTCCCCAGTTGATCTCGCCGCGCGCGAAGGCGGAGACGATCGCCCCGAACAGGGCGAGGACCACGACGGCGGCGGCGTACCGGCCGTAGTGGCGGACCGGGACGGCCCGCATCTCCGCGCGGGGTATGCCGGTGTCCTTCATCAGACGCCGCCGTTGACGACGGCCTTGGTGACGGCGCCGCCCCGGGCGCCCCACTTGTCCACGATCTTCGCGTACTGCCCGTTGGCGATGATCGCGTCGAGGGCCGCGGCGATCGCGTCCCGCAGCCGGGTGTCCTTCTTCGCGACGGCGATGCCGTACGGCGCCGCGTTCGTCTGCTCGCCGACCAGGGCGAAGTCCTGGCCTCCGCCCGAGGTCTTGACGGCGTAGGCGGCGGCCGGGAAGTCCGAGCACCCGACGTCCACGCCCTTGCTGCGGACCCGGGTCTGGGCCTGTGCGTCGGTGTCGTAGGCCTCGATGGCGATCGCCGGGCCGCCGCCCTCGGCGCACGCGCCGTCCCTGGACTTGAGCAGGTCGTGGGCGACGCTGCCGCGCTGGACGGCGACGGTCTTCCCGCACAGGTCGTCCCAGCCCCTGACGGATCCGGCGTGCGCCTTGCGGGCGTAGAGGGAGACGCCGGCGGAGAAGTAGTCGACGAAGTCCAGGCCCTCGCCGACCTTCTTGCCGGTGACCGCGTCGATTCCCTCCTGCCGGGCCTTGGTGTCGTTCATCGCCGACATGATGACGTCGTAGCGGTCGGCGCGCAGTCCGCTCACGAGGGTGTCGAAGGTGCCGTTCTCGAAGCGGAACTCCACCCCGAGCTGATCGCCGAGGGCCTGGGCGATGTCCGGGTCGAGCCCGACGGTCTCGCCCGAGCCGTCCTTGAACTCCACTGGCGGGAAGGCGATGTCGGAGCCGACGCGGACGAAGCCGGCGGCGCGGATGTCCGCGGGGAGGCGGTCGCTCAGCGGGGCGGCGGCGGACCCGCCCGGCGTGCCGCCGCCCGCCGTGGTGGCGTCCCGCTGGTCGCCGCAGGCGCTCGTGGCGGTGAGGGCGGCGGACGCGAGTAAGAGGGCCGTGGTACGGCGAAGGGAAGTGCGCACGGTCATGTCGATATCTCCAGAGCTGGTCGAGCAGGGAGTAAAGAACAGGAAAGGTGCGGGTGTTGCGGGTGGGACGCGAGCAACCTAGTCCACGCCGCCGACGATCAACCAGGGTCCCTTGACGCGCCCTCACCACTGCTGGTTCATTGAACCGAGTCATAGGGCAATACTCGGTTCAGTCAATCAGAGGCCCGTTGCCGAGCCCCGCCCCGCGCCGAGCCCGCCCCGCGCCGAGCCCGCCGCGGGGCTCGGCCGGCAGTCGACCGGAGGAGTTCCCGATGTCCCGCATCACCCTGGGTGCCGACCGGTTCGCGGACGTCGCCCGGACCGCCGTCGATCGCGTCGTCGCCGCGAACGAGGACGCCGTCGCCGCCGCCGCGCGGCTCTTCGCGGACTGCGTCGCCGCCGACGGGGTGATCCACGCCTTCGGCACCGGGCACTCGCAGGCCGCCGCGCTCGAAGTGGCCGGACGGGCCGGGGGGTTGGTGCCGACCAGCCGGATCTCGCTCGCCGACCTCGTGCTGCGCGGCGGCGAGGACCCGGCGGTCCTCCGGGACCCGCTGCTCGAACGCGCCCCGGGACTCGCCGACCGGCTCTACGCGCTGGCCACGCCCCGTCCCCAGGACCTGTTCGTCGTCATCTCCCACTCCGGCGTCAACAACGCGGTCGTCGACCTGGCCCTCAAGGTCACCGGAGCCGGCCACCCGCTGGTCGCCCTGACCTCCCTGGAACACACCCGTGCCGTGCCCGCCCTGCACCCGAGCGGCAGGCGGCTCGCCGACCTCGCCGACGCCGTCCTCGACAACGGCGCGCCCACCGGCGACGCCGTGCTGCCGCTGCCCGACGGCGCCGCGCTGTGCGGCATCTCCACCCTCACCTCGTCCCTGCTCGTGCAGATGACGGTCGCCGAGGCCGTCGCCCTGCTCCTCGCCGAAGGGCACGAACCGCCCGTCTACGTCTCCGCCAACATCCCCGGCGGCCACGAGCGCAACGCGCTCCTGGAGGAGCGCTACGCGGGACGGCTCCACCGCGGCGGTCACTGAACGCGTTTCGCACACCGGATCAATTAGGTTGGAGGGCAGCGGGGCACACACGCAGCAAGACGAGGAATGGGCGATGTCCGAGATGAACGAGAAGCACAGCAGTGCGCGAAGCGTTCCGCAGACGGGTGGTGACGGGCGAGGGGCGGGCCGTACGAGGCTCCATCGGCTGCCCGAGTGGACGGCCCTCGGCAAGCACCGTGAGCAGCTGGGCGACACCCACCTGCGCGACCTGTTCGCCGCCGACCCCGAGCGCGGCAGCACGCACACCCTGCGGGTCGGCGACCTGTATCTGGACTACTCCAAGCAGCTGGTGACCGACGAGACGCTGGCGCTGCTGCGCGACCTCGCCGCCGCCGCCGGCGTCGCCGAGCTGCGCGACGCCATGTTCCGCGGCGAGAAGATCAACAACACCGAGGACCGCGCCGTCCTGCACACCGCGCTGCGCGCCCCGCGCGACGCGGTGATCGAGGTCGACGGCGAGAACGTGGTCCCCGAGGTCCACGCCGTCCTCGACAAGATGGCCGCCTTCGCCGACAAGGTCCGCGCAGGCGACTGGACCGGCCACACCGGCAAGCCGGTCAGGAACATCGTCAACATCGGCATCGGCGGCTCCGACCTCGGCCCCGCGATGGCCTTCGAGGCGCTGCGCTCCTACACCCGGCGCGACCTGACGTTCCGTTTCGTCTCCAACGTCGACGGCGCCGACCTCCACGAGGCCGTCCGCGACCTCGACGCGGAGGAGACCCTCTTCATCGTCGCCTCGAAGACCTTCACCACCATCGAGACGATCACCAACGCCACCTCCGCCCGCGACTGGCTCCTCGGCGAGCTGAAGGCAGGCCAGGAGGCCGTCGCCAAGCACTTCGTGGCCCTGTCGACCAATGCCGGGAAGGTCGAGGACTTCGGCATCGACACCACGAACATGTTCGAGTTCTGGGACTGGGTCGGCGGCCGCTACTCGTACGACTCCGCCATCGGCCTCTCCCTGATGATCGCCATCGGCCCGGACCGCTTCCGCGAGATGCTCGACGGCTTCCACCTCGTCGACGAGCACTTCCGCACCGCCCCGCCCGAGGAGAACGCGCCGCTCCTGCTCGGCCTCCTCGGCATCTGGTACGGCGCCTTCTTCGACGCCCAGTCGCACGCCGTCCTGCCGTACTCCCACTACCTGTCGAAGTTCACCGCCTACCTCCAGCAGCTCGACATGGAGTCCAACGGCAAGTCCGTCACGCGCGACGGACAGCCCGTCGACTGGCAGACCGGACCGGTCGTCTGGGGCACCCCCGGCACCAACGGACAGCACGCCTACTACCAGCTGATCCACCAGGGCACCAAGGTCATCCCGGCCGACTTCATCGGCTTCGCGAAGCCCGTCGACGACCTGCTGCCCGGCCTGGTCGCCCAGCACGACCTGCTCATGGCCAACTTCCTCGCCCAGACCCAGGCCCTCGCCTTCGGCAAGACACCCGAGGAGGTACGGGCCGAGGGCGTGTCCGAGGAGCTCGTCCCGCACAAGACCTTCCGGGGCAACCACCCCACCACGACGATCCTCGCCGACGCCCTCACCCCGTCCGTGCTCGGCCAGCTCGTCGCCCTCTACGAGCACAAGGTCTTCGTCCAGGGCGCCGTCTGGAACATCGACTCCTTCGACCAGTGGGGCGTCGAGCTCGGCAAGGTCCTCGCCAAGAAGATCGAGCCGGTGCTCACCGGCGGCGAGAACGCCGAGGGCGCCGACCGGCTCGACAGCTCCACCGCGGGACTCGTCGCCGTCTACCGCTCGCTGCGCGGCCGGAACTGACCCGGTGACACGGGGGGAGAACGCGGTGACCGAGCCGCGCGAGGTGAGGCTGCGCCCGCCGAGGAACGCCGTCGACCGGCGGGCGGTCGGCTGGTGGCGGACGCGGTCGCTGATCGCCACCGCCGTCCCGGTGACCGTCCTGGCCGTGGTCGGCGCACTCGTCGCACCCGCCACGGCCTGGCTCCTCACGGCGGCCGGGGCGGTCGCCGTCCTCGGCCTCGGCTGCACCGCGTTCTTCCCCGCCTGGTGGTTCCGCGTGCACCGCTGGGAGGTCACCGACGACGCCGTCTACGTCCGTACCGGCGCCCTGTGGCAGGAGTGGCGGATCGCCCCCATGTCGCGGATCCAGACCGTCGACACCGTGCGAGGCCCGCTGGAGCGGGCCTTCCGGCTCGCCACGGTGACCGTCACCACCGCCTCCTCCAAGGGCGCCATCCGCGTCGAGGGCCTCGACCACCAGCTGGCCGCCGACCTCGCCGAACGGCTCACCGCGATCACCCGGGCCACCCCCGGGGACGCCACGTGACCGCCCCCGGGGACACCGGCCCGCACCAGGACTGGCGGCGCCTCGCGCCCCGCACCGTCCTCGCCGGCGCCGCCGTCCTGTGCGGCATCGCCGGCGGCGCCGCGCTGCCCGCCTTCCTCAGCCTCACCTCCGGCTCACGCCCGGCGTGGCAGGCCGCCGCCTGGGTGCTCGCCGGGGCCGTCCTGCTCGTCGGCGGCGGCGCCGCGGCCGACTGGATCCGGCTGCGCCGCACCCGCTACCGCGTCGGCACCGAGCGGATCGACCTCCACACCGGACTGCTCGTCGTCACCCGCCGCTCGCTCGCCCGCGAACGCGTCCGCAGCGTCGACCTCACGGCCAACCCCCTCGAACGCCTCCTCGGCCTGGTCAAGGTCAGGATCGGCACCGGGGAACACACCGACGGCGAGTCCACCCTCGAACTCGACCTGGTCACCAGGAGCGAAGGCGAACACCTCCGCCGCACCCTGCTCGCCCGCCCCGCCGGCACGGCCGGGGACACCGCCCACGACGGCGTCCTCGCCACCCTCGACCCGCGCTGGATCCGCTACGCCCCGGTCTCCTTCGTCGCCCCGCTGCTCGGCGGCGCGGCGGCCGGCGCCGTCATGCAGGTCAGCGACTGGTTCGGCGCCCAGGACGAGGTCATCCACTGGATAGGCGACCGCCTCGAGGGCGTCCCGCTGCCCTGGATCATCGCCGAACTGGTGCTGCTCGCCACCGCCGCCGGCGTGATCGGCGCACTCGGCCTGTGGATCGAGACGTGGTCCCACTACCGCCTGGAGCGCGAGCCCGGCGGCACCCTGAGGGTCCGCCGCGGCCTGCTCACCGCCCGCTCGGTCTCCCTGGAGGAGCGACGGCTGCGCGGCGTCGAACTCGTCGAGCCCCTCGGCGTACGGCTGTTCCGCGCCGCCCGCGTCGACGCCGTGGCCACCGGCCTCGCCCAGGACGACGACGACAAGCACGGAGACCTCAAGAACCTGCTGCCGCCCGCGCCCAGGGCCGTGGCCGACCGGGTCGCCGCCCGGGTGCTGCGCGAGGCCGAACCGCCCACCGGGACGCCCCTGGAGGCCCATCCCCGCGCAGCGCGCACCCGGCGGCTGCGCCGGGCCCTGGGGTGCGCGCTCGGCCCGGCGGCCGTCCTCGCCGCCCTGGGCGCCTGGCTCACCCCCGTGCTGCTCTACCTCGCGGGCGGCGTCGCCGTCGTCCTCACCCCGCTCGCGCTGCTCCTCGCCCGCGACGCCTACCGCAGTCTCGGACACGGCGTCAGCGGCGCGTACCTGGTCACCCGTTCGGGCAGCGTCCGCCGCTCCACGGTCGCCCTCCGGCGCGCCGGAGTCATCGGCTGGACCGTCCGGCAGTCCTGGTTCCAGCGGCGGGCCGGCCTCCTCACGCTCAGTGCCACGACCGCCGCCGGCGAGGGCGCGTACGACGTCCTCGACGCGGGCGAGAGCCAGGGCCTCACCTTCGCCGCCGAAGCCGTACCGGGCCTGCTCACGCCCTTCCTGGAAACGACCGGGGCCCCGCCCACCGAACGGTGAACGGGGCCCCGGTGACGCGCGATCGGGCGTGGACCGACGCTCAGGCGGAGGACGGCGGATACAGGTCGCGCGGCAGCTCCGACGCGGCCGCCGCGTCCAGCAGCCACAGCGTCCGCGAACGCCCGTAGGCGCCCGCCGCCGGAGCCTGCACCTCGCCCGCGCCGGACAGCGCGACGGCCGCGGCCTTCGCCTTGTCCGCGCCGGCCGCGAGCAGCCAGACCTCCTGCGCGGCCCGGATCGCCGGAAGCGTCAGCGACACCCGGGTCGGCGGCGGCTTCGGCGCGCCGTGCACACCCACCACCGTCCGCTCGGTCTCGCGCACCGCCGGCAGCTCCGGGAACAGCGAGGCCACGTGCGTGTCCGGGCCGACGCCCAGCATCAGCACGTCGAAGCTCGGCACCCGCCCGCCCGCGGCGCCTGCCGCTGACCGATGCGTGCCGTGACCCGCCGCGGCGGCGAGCTCCGCCGCGTAGGCCGCGGCCGCGGCCTCCACGTCGGAGCCGTACGGGCCGTCCGAGGCCGGCATCGCGTGCACCCGGGCCGGGTCCACGGGAACGCTGTCGAGCAGCGCCTCGCGGGCCTGGGTGACGTTGCGCTCCGGATCGCCCTCGGGCAGGTAGCGCTCGTCGCCCCACCACAGGTCGAGCCGCGACCAGTCGACCGCGTCCCGGGCGGGCGCCGCACGCAGCGCCGCCAGCAGACCGTTGCCGTTGCGGCCGCCGGTGAGGACCACCGAGGCGGAGCCGCGGGCGGCCTGGGCGTCCACGATCTTCGTGATCAGCCGGGCCGCGGCGGCCTCGGCCATCAGCTCCTTGTCGCGGTGGACGACCAGCTGAGGGGTGCTCACCTGGCCGCCGCCTTCCGGCCCGAGGCCTTCTTCGCGGCCCGCTTCGGGGTCTCCTCCGCCGGGGAGGCATCCCCGGCCGCGGCGGCCTCCTGCCCGGCCGCGACGGCCTCGGCGGCCTGCGGCTCGGGCGCGGTCGTCGCCGCCTCCTCGTCGAGCCGCTCCAGGCCGTACCGCAGCGCCGACGCGTAGGTGTCGTCCGGGTCGAGCCGGCGCAGCTCCTCCGCGATCAGCTCGGCGGTGTCGCGGCGCTTGAGCGCCACGGCCCGGTCGGGCTGGCCCTGGATGGAGAGCGTGGCGAGCGAGCCGTCGGGCCGGTCGAGCACGATCGGGCCCGCGTCGGTCTCCATCCGTACGGACGTCAGGCCGGGGCCCGACGACTTGGAGCGCCGCACCGGCACCTTCAGCCGGTCCGCGAGCCACATGGCGAGCAGCTCGACGCTCGGGTTGAACTCCTCGCCCTCGACCTCGGCCGAGGTGACCTTGCAGGCCACCTGGTCGAGCGCGGCGGCCAGCATCGAACGCCACGGCGTGATGCGGGTCCAAGACAGGTCGGTGTCGCCCGGGGTGTACGCGTCCGCGCGGTCGGTCAGCTCCTGGATGGGCTGCTCGGCGGCGTACGTGTCGGTGACCCGGCGCTGGGCGAGCGCGCCCAGCGGGTCGTTCGCCGGGTCGGTCGGCGAGTTCACCGGCCACCAGACGACGACGGGTGCGTCCGGCAGGAGCAGCGGCAGCACCACCGACTGGGCGTGGTCGACGACCTCGCCGTAGAGCCGGAGCACGACCGTCTCACCGGTGCTGGCGTCGGCGCCGAGGCGGACCTCGGCGTCGAGCCGTGCCTTGCTGCGGTCCCGCGGTCCCCGCGAGACCCGCTTGATGACGACGAGGGTCCGCGAGGGGTGCTCGCGGGACGCCTCGTTGGCCGCCTTCAGCGCGTCGTAGGCGTTCTCCTCGTCGGTGACGATGACGAGGGTGAGCACCATGCCGACGGCCGGGGTGCCGATGGCCCGCCGCCCGAGCACCAGCGCCTTGTTGATCTTGGAGGACGTGGTGTCCGTCAGGTCGGTCTTCATGGCCGGCGCCAGCTCCTGCCGTCTCGTGCGAGCATCTCGTCCGCCTCGACCGGACCCCAGGTCCCGGACTGGTACTGCGCGGGCTTGCCGTGCCCGTCCCAGAACCGCTCGATCGGGTCGAGGATCTTCCAGGACAGCTCGACCTCCTCCACCCGCGGGAAGAGGTTGGAGTCGCCGAGCAGGACGTCGAGGATGAGCCGCTCGTAGGCCTCCGGGCTGGACTCGGTGAAGGACTCGCCGTAGGCGAAGTCCATCGACACGTCCCGCACCTCCATCTGCGTGCCCGGCACCTTGGAGCCGAAGCGCACGGTGACGCCCTCGTCCGGCTGGACCCGGATGACGAGCGCGTTCTGGCCGAGCTCCTCCGTGGCGGTCTGGTCGAACGGGGAGTGCGGGGCGCGCTGGAAGACCACCGCGATCTCGGTGACGCGGCGGCCCAGCCGCTTGCCGGTGCGCAGGTAGAAGGGGACGCCCGCCCAGCGGCGGTTGTCGATGCCCAGCTTGATCGCCGCGTAGGTGTCGGTCTTCGACTGCGGGTCGATCCCGTCCTCCTCCAGGTAGCCGACGGCCTTCTCGCCGCCCTGCCACCCGGCCACGTACTGGCCGCGGACGGTGGACTCTGCCAGGTCCTTCGGCAGCTTCACCGCGCCGAGCACCTTGGTCTTCTCGGCGGCCAGCGCGTCGGCGTCGAAGGAGGCGGGCTCCTCCATCGCGGTCAGCGCCAGCAGCTGGAGCAGGTGGTTCTGGATGACGTCACGGGCGGCGCCGATGCCGTCGTAGTAGCCGGCGCGGCCGCCGATGCCGATGTCCTCGGCCATGGTGATCTGCACGTGGTCGACGTACGACCGGTTCCAGATCGGCTCGAAGAGCGTGTTGGCGAAGCGGAGCGCCAGGATGTTCTGGACGGTCTCCTTGCCGAGGTAGTGGTCGATGCGGAAGACCGCCTCGGGCGGGAAGACCTCGTGGACGACCTCGTTGAGCTCCTTGGCGGAGGCCAGGTCGTGCCCGAAGGGCTTCTCGATGACCGCGCGGCGCCAGGCGCCGTTCTTCTGGTCGGCCAGACCGTGCTTCTTGAGCTGCTGGACGACCAGGGGGAAGAACTTCGGCGGCACGGAGAGGTAGAAGGCGAAGTTGCCGCCCGTGCCCTGCGCCTTGTCCAGCTCCTCGATGGTGGCCTTCAGCTGCTCGAACGCGTCGTCGCTGTCGAAGTCGCCCTGGACGAAGCGCATCCCCTGGATCAGCTGCTGCCACACCTCCTCGCGGAACGGCGTGCGGGCGTGCTGCTTGACGGCGTCGTGGACCTCCTGGGCGAAGTCCTCGTCCTGCCACTCACGGCGGGCGAACCCGATGAGTGAGAAGCCCGGCGGCAGCAGACCACGGTTCGCGAGGTCGTACACCGCGGGCATCAGCTTCTTACGGGACAGGTCGCCCGTGACACCGAAGATCACCAGACCCGACGGCCCCGCGATGCGCGGGAGCCGTCGGTCTGCGGCGTCACGGAGCGGGTTGGCTCCGGTGACTGCGCTCAAGGTGATTACGCCTCCGAGGGTGCGCGGCGGGCGAGCTCCGCCTCGGTCGACTTGAGCAGGTCGTTCCAGGAGGCTTCGAACTTGTCGACGCCTTCGTTTTCGAGGAGTTGGACGACGTCGTCGTAGGAGATGCCGAGGGCGGCGATGTCGTCGAGGAGGGAGCGGGCTTCGTCGTAGGTGCCGTGGATGGTGTCGCCGGTGACCTCGCCGTGGTCGGCGGTGGCTTCCAGGGTGGCTTCGGGCATGGTGTTGACGGTGCCGGGGGCAACGAGGTCGACGACGTAGAGGGTGTCCTTGTAGGCGGGGTCCTTGACGCCGGTGGAGGCCCACAGCGGGCGCTGCTTGTTCGCCTGGGCCTTGTCCAGAGCACTCCAGCGGTCGGTGGAGAAGACCTCTTCGTAGGCCTGGTAGGCCAGGCGGGCGTTGGCGAGGGCGGCCTTGCCCTTGAGGGCCTTGGCCTCGTCGGTGTCCAGGGCGTCGAGGCGCTTGTCGATCTCGGTGTCCACGCGGGAGACGAAGAACGACGCCACCGAGTGGATCTTCGACAGGTCCAGGCCGCGTTCGCGGGCCTTTTCCAGGCCGGCGAGGTAGGCGTCCATGACGGCGCGGTAGCGCTCGAGGGAGAAGATCAGCGTGACGTTGACGCTGATGCCCAGGCCGATGACCTCGGTGATCGCCGGCAGGCCCGCCCGGGTGGCCGGGATCTTGATGAGGGTGTTGGGGCGGTCGACCAGCCAGGCCAGCTGCTTGGCCTCGGCGATGGTGGCGGCCGTGTCGTGCGCCAGACGGGGGTCGACCTCGATGGAGACCCGGCCGTCCTGGCCCTGCGTCGCGTCGAAGACCGGACGCAGGATGTCGGCGGCGTCCCTCACGTCCGCCGTCGTGATCATGCGGATGGCCTCGTCCACGGTCACCTTGCGGGCGGCGAGGTCGGCGAGCTGCTGCTCGTAGCCGTCACCGTGGCTGATGGCCTTCTGGAAGATGGACGGGTTCGTGGTCACGCCCACGACGTGGCTCTGGTCGATGAGCTCGGCCAGGTTGCCGGACGTGATCCGCTTGCGCGAAAGGTCGTCCAGCCAGATCGCGACGCCTTCGTCGGAGAGGCGCTTGAGAGCGTCTGTCATGAGAATTGCATCTCCATAGAGTCGTACGTATGCGCGCGTATGGGCGTCAGCGCGCGGAGGCGTCCAGGGATTCCCGGGCAGCGGCGACCACGGCCTCGGGAGTGAAACCGAACTCGCGGAAGAGGACCTTGGCGTCCGCGGAAGCACCGAAGTGCTCCAAAGAGACGATCCGGCCCGCATCCCCGACATACCGGTGCCAGGTCAGAGCGATACCGGCCTCCACCGCCACCCGCGCCTTCACCGACGGCGGCAGGACACCGTCCTTGTAGTCCTGGTCCTGCTCCTCGAACCACTCCACCGACGGCATCGACACCACACGAGTGGGCACACCCCGGGCTTGCAGCCGCTCACGGGCCTCCACGGCCAGGTGCACCTCGGAACCCGTCGCGATCAGCACCACCTGCGGCTCACCGCCCTCGGCGTCGAACAGCACATAGCCACCCCGGGCCGCGTCCTCGTTCGGCGCATAGGTCTGCACACCCTGACGGGTCAGCGCCAGACCCACCGGCCGGCCCTCGCCGTAGACCTTGGTGTGCCGGCGCATGATCTCGCGCCAGGCGATCGCCGTCTCGTTCGCATCAGCCGGACGGACCACCGCCAGACCCGGGATCGCGCGCAGCGAGGCCAGGTGCTCCACCGGCTGATGAGTCGGACCGTCCTCACCCAGACCGATCGAGTCATGCGTCCACACATAGGTGACCGGCAGGTGCATCAGCGCGGACAGCCGCACCGCGTTGCGCATGTAATCGGAGAACACCAGGAACGTGCCACCGTAGATGCGGGTATTGCCGTGCAGCGCGATGCCGTTCATCTCCGCGGCCATCGCGTGCTCACGGATACCGAAATGAATCGTCCGCCCGTACGGGTCCGCCTCCGGCAGCGGGTTGCCCTCGGGCAGGAACGAGGAACCCTTGTCGATCGTGGTGTTGTTCGAACCCGCCAGGTCCGCCGAACCACCCCACAGCTCCGGGATCACCGCACCCAGCGCCTGCAGCACCTTGCCCGACGCCGCACGCGTCGCCACACCCTTACCCGCCTCGAACACCGGGATCCTCGCCTCCCAGCCCTCGGGCAGCTCGTTGGCCTGGATCCGGTCGAACTCCGCCGCCCGCTCCGGATTCGCCGTGCGCCACTCCGCCAGCGACTTCTCCCACGCGGCACGCGCCTCACGGCCCCGCTCACCCAACGCGCGGGTATGGGCGATGACCTCACCGGCAACCTCGAAAGACCGCTCCGGATCGAAGCCCAGCACCCGCTTGGTGGCCGCGACCTCCTCCTCACCCAGGGCCGAGCCGTGCGCGGCCTCGGTGTTCTGCGCGTTCGGCGCCGGCCACGCGATGATCGAACGCATCGCGATGAACGACGGCCGCTCGGTCTCCGCCTCGGCAGCCCGGATCGCCGCGAACAGGGCGGCCGGGTCGAGGTCGCCGTTGGCCTGCGGCTCGACGCGCTGGACATGCCAGCCATACGCCTCGTACCGCTTCACCGTGTCCTCGGACACGGCCGTCTCGGTGTCACCCTCGATCGAAATGTGGTTGTCGTCCCACAACAGGATCAGATTCCCGAGCTTCTGGTGACCCGCCAGCGACGACGCCTCCGCGGAAATACCCTCCTGCAGACACCCGTCACCCGCGATCACGTACACGTGATGATCGAACGGAGAAGCGCCCCGCGGGGCCTCCGGATCGAACAGACCACGCTCGAAGCGGGCCGCCATCGCCATGCCCACCGCGTTCGCCACACCCTGGCCGAGCGGACCCGTCGTCGTCTCCACACCGGCCGTGTGCCCGTACTCCGGATGCCCCGGAGTCTTCGAACCCCACGTACGGAACGACTTCAGATCATCCAGCTCCAGACCGAAGCCACCCAGATAAAGCTGGGTGTACAGGGTCAGGGACGAGTGACCGGCGGAGAGAACGAACCGGTCACGGCCCACCCACTCCGGGTCGGCCGGATCATGCCGCATCACCTTCTGGAAAAGCGTGTACGCAGCAGGCGCCAGGCTCATCGCCGTACCGGGATGGCCATTGCCGACCTTCTGAACGGCGTCGGCAGCCAGGATGCGGGCGGTGTCCACGGCCCGCTGGTCCAGATCGGTCCACTCGAGGTCTGTGGTCGTCGGCTTAGTGCTCACCCTGAGTCAGGGCTCCT
>NZ_SDOY01000148.1 GCF_004117935.1 Streptomyces roseicoloratus
TCCCCCAGCAAAAAAGGAGCGGGCTCGCTTCGCGAGCCAGCCCTGGCGCTGCGCGCCAGGGCCTGGCGGTCTGCGCTGCGCTTCAACCGCCTAGGGTGCTGCGCACCCTGACGGTGTGCCACGCTTCGCGCGGCCCACTTGCGGGCCTGACGGCCCGGCAGCAGCGGGGGTGGGCTGGGTCTTCGTCTCTTTTTCTGCAGGCGGCCGGGGGTTAGAGGTGGTGGGACTCATCGTAGAGCCTGTGGTGCCACCACTGTTCGCCGGAACTCCATGGCCGGCGGTGAGCAAGGGGGTCTGGGAGGGTCCTGCGGTACAGCTCCTCGTCCAGTACCGCTACCAGCGCCGCCAGTTCCTGGCGCGCTCGGTGAGGGAGACGGGCGAGGACCAGCTCGATCAGGTCCCGCGCGATGGCTATGTCTTCCGTCAGGGCGCACTCGTAGCAGCCGCATACGGTCGCGGTCAGGTATAGATAGCGGCCTGGACGGGCGAGGAACCACCGGTAGCACCGCAACGCCGTCTGCGTGTCACCAGGCAGCAGGCCTTTGTCCAGGCGCTGGAACTCCACGCGGTGGATCGCGGCTACCGTGCGACTGGACAACCCGCTGATACGAGCCGGCCGCGGCACAGCCGGAGGAGCGTGCCTCCACAGGGCGGCCGCGCGGTACATGTGACGGGGTGTTGTGTTCTGCACGCGAAGCGCGCCGGGCCGCTTACGCGGCATGAGCCTTTCGGGTGACGGTCATACGAAGATCATGGCATGTTCCCGAGGAACATCAAAGGGGTTCTGGCAGGTGCAGTTGGCACCGTGCATCAGAATATGATGCAGCATGTAGAGATGGCGAAAATGGGGGATGCCCGCAGGAGACTCCCTATCTGTCACCGATCGGCCGATCTGCTCGGTACCCATCGAATCCGTGCAGCCACACCTTGAGTCAGAGCTCCGCAGGCAGGCGTTCGCTCGCCCCGGGCTCTGCGCAGAGCACCCAGGCTTCCGCCTCACCCGACCACCGAGGACAGTACCGTGACCACTGCTCAGCCCCAGGGACCGCAGGCACTCGGCAAAGATGCGACTGAAGGGCTTAGCCGCAGAGCGAAACATTTTGTCCAGTGTGATGGCTATTGGACCGGACGTTGCGATGTGGAGCAGTACCGGACTCGGTGGATGAAGCACGCGGGATCCCTGCGGCTCAGATCAACCGCGTGGCTGCTTTCGAGGCGGTCTGGGGCGGCCTGGCCCTTCCTCCTTCTCCTCACTATGACGGGGGGCCGCGGGCGCTCCATGGGGGTGTGCCTGGGGGGCCTGATCCTGACTGGCACTTCGAAGCTGGCATGCCGTGTACGGCTCTTCCCTACTCGTTCGTGATCGGCCCGAACGGCGAGTTCGGTCTGCACGCCGGAAAGTGGGTGCCCTTGCATGCCAGTATCGAGGGCTGGGTGGAATCCCTGGCTCTGGCGGACCATGCCCGTAGGTGGGCTCGCACGACCACGAGGCTGACGGGTGCTGCCGTGGACGAGCTTGAGTTTGAGGGGTTCGAGGTCGTACCGGAGGTGGCCGGCCTTGCGGACACCTGGTGGCGTGGGACCGACTCGCTGGTTGCCGTTTACCGAGGCGAAGCCGAAGTCATGGACGCACCTCAATGTCTCACCGGTACCGTCTACGGCGGACTCGACGAATGGGGACTCAGGGCCTCGGCGCATAGACGCCACCCGAAACTCCATGCCGTCTCCCGATCCTCCACCGCGCAGGAATGAAAACCGTCATGCAGAGAATCTCTCTCAGGGAACACCAGGTCGATCAGAAGTCGGCATTCCGTAAGTGGGTGGGATTCCCTGCAAGATCGTCTGTGCCTCCGGAGGGGGCGCGTGCGATGGGAGTGTCCGCGACCGGGTCCGGGAAAACCATCACGACCGCCATGAGCGCTCTGGAGTGCTTCCCGGACGGACGGATCCTCGTCATGGTCCCCACCCTGGACCTGATCGTGCAGAGCGCGCAGTCCTGGCGCCGGGTCGGGCACCGGGCGCCGATGGTCGCGGTCTGCTCGGTGGACAAGGACGAGGTCCTGGAGCAGCTCGGGGTGCGCACCACCACCAATCCGATCCAGCTTGCGCTGTGGGCGGGGGGCGGGCCGGTGGTCGTGTTCGCCACGTACGCCTCGCTGGTGGACCGCGAGGACCCCGCCGATGTCACTGGTCGTCGGACTGTCCCTGGGCCGTTGGAGTCGGCTCTGGCGGGCGGGGAGCGGCTGTACGGGCAGCGGATGGCTCGGTTCGATCTCGCTGTTCTGGACGAGGCACACATGACCGCCGGGGACATGGGCCGGCCGTGGGCGGCAATTCACGACAACAGCCGGATCCCTGTCGACTTCCGGCTCTACCTGACCGCCACCCCGCGGGTCCTCGCCGCGCCTCGGCCGCAGCGCGGGCGGGGCGGGCGGGAGGTGCTCATCGCGTCGATGGAGGATGACTCCCACACGTACGGCACCCGGATTTTTGATCTTGGGCTGGCGGAGGCGGTAGAACGATCGGTCCTCGCCGGTTTCGAGATCGACGTGCTCGAGATCCGTGACCCGGACCCGATCCTCGGCCTGTCCGAGGACGCGCTGCGCGGCCGGCGCATGGCCCTGCTCCAGGCGGCGCTGCTGGAGCACGCGGCGCAGCGGAATGTGCACACCACCATGGTGTTCCACCAGCGGGTCGAGGAGGCGGCCGCGTTCGCCGAGCAGATGCCGCGCACAGCCGCCGAGCTGTACACCGCTGAGGCCTCCGAGGCGGCGCTGGCCGAGGCGGAGGAGCTGCCCGCGGCGTCGATCGACGCCGGGCTGTACGAGCTCGAGGAGGGCCGTCACGTGCCGCCGGAGCGGGTGTGGGCGGCCTGGCTGTGCGGGGACCATCCCATCGCGCACCGGCGTGAAGTGATCCACCAGTTCGCCAACGGCATCGACGCCCAGAACCGACGCGTACACCGGGCGTTCCTGTCCTCAGTGCGCGCCCTCGGGGTCGGGGTCGACATCACCGGACTGCGCGGGGTGGAAGCCGTGTGCATCGTCGGCTCGCGCAGCTCCCAGGTCGACATCGTGCAGAACATCGGGCGCGCCCTGCGGCCCAACCCGGACGGCACGACCAAGATTGCGCGGATCATCATCCCCGTCTTTCTGCAGCCCGGGGAAGACCCCAAGGGCATGGTTGCCTCGGCCAGCTACCAGCCCCTGGTCGACATCCTCCAAGCCCTGCGCTCGCACTCGGAACGCATGGTCGACCAGCTTGCCTCCCGCGCCCTGACCCGCGGTACCGAAAGGCGGCGTATCCACGTCCGGTCTGCCTCCGCGGCCGGCCCGGAAAACAGGGACCTGTCCGTGGAGGCCAGCGAGGAGCAGCAGGGGGTCGATCGGGTCACTGCGGTCGTGGTCAACTTCGCCTCACCCCGCGACGCCGCCGACATCGCAGCCCTCACCCGCTGCCGCGTCATCCGCCCCCAGTCCCTGGTCTGGCTGGAGGGCTACCAGGCCCTCCTTCGCTGGCGGAAGGAGAACGAGATCACCGGCCTGCACGCCGTCCCCTATGACATCGAGATCGAGGTCGGGACGACGAAGGCCTTTCCGCTTGGCCGATGGGTGCACCAGCAGCGGAAATCACTGCGGGCCGGTGAACTCGATCCTCACCGCAAGGACCTCCTCGACGAGGCCGGGATGGTGTGGGAGCCCGGCGAGGAAGCCTGGGAGGACAAACTCGCCGAGCTGCGGTCGTACCGGCGGGCCACCGGGCACCTCGCCCCGAGGCAGGACGCCGTCTGGGGAGACGCTGAAGGCGAGCTGGTCCCGGTCGGGCAGCACATGGCCAACCTCCGCCGCAAAGGCGGCCTCGGCAAGGACCCGCAGCGTGCGGAGACCCGGGCCGCGCAACTCGCGGAGATCGACCCGGACTGGAACTGCCCCTGGCCCCTGGACTGGCAACGTCACTACAAGGTGCTCGCCGACCTCGTCGACGCTGACGGTGTCCTGCCGGCCATCGCACCCGGAGTGCTGTTCGAGGGTGACGACCTCGGACGATGGCTCACGCGGCAAAGAGAAGCGGGGACCTGGACGCAACTCTCCGCCGAGCAGCAGGAACGGCTGTCCAGGCTGGGCATCAAGCCCGTTGAGGCGCCGTCTCGCGCCCCGGCGGCCAGGGGTGCGACGAAGGGCCAGAGCAAGGCGCAGCAAGCCTTTCAGCGCGGCCTCACTGCCCTCACACAGTGGATCGAGCAGGTGGGCACGGGTCGACCGGTCCCGCGCGGCACGGTCATCGAGATCGCGGTCGACGGCGACACGGAGCCGGTGATCGTGAAGCTGGGCGTATGGGTCTCGAACACCAAATCGAGGCGGGACAGACTCACCCAGGAGCAGCTGAACGCGCTGCGGGAACTGGGCGTGGACTGGGCCTGACTCGGTCTGGCGCTGAGCCGCAGCGCGCGACAGCCCGGGCCTCGATGACCTGGGCCGCGATGACCTGGGCTGTCGAGCTTGTACCCGCTCCGGTTTCGGAGGTGACGGCAGTTTGGATGGCTTCCTCGGGGGGCGGAGCTTATGGAGCGGAGCCAGTAACTGGTCGAGGAACCCGCTCGGCATGAGCTTGGCAGCCTGTCGATCCACGAACTCAGCTCCGCCAAACCGGTACACCTCGTACCCCTGAAGACGAATCCGTCGGTCTTCTCGGACCATGTCGGCGTATAGGTCGGGTGCGGCCTTCCCGTGACGCGAGTAGTGCTCCTTCCCGTCCGGCTCGAGAACGTATCGGCGATCGCCGGGAGCGAGCATCAGGAAGTCCATCCGCTGCCGCGTCAGCGCCTTGCCTTCCGCCCGTTGGTTCCGCTGATGTTGCGTCAAGGGGTCGTCATGGAGATAGACCTGTGGCAACAGAGCAGGACAGTCGCCGAAGCCTCGCTGCATCGCGTGATCCCAGTAGGTGTCGAGCAACAGCTGCTCCGGGGCGTTGAGTGCTCCCTCAGCCGCTTCAGAAGCGCCTGCAGCCTGAGGTGCTCAGACGTCCCGTAGATGCCGTCCTGGAGGTGCCTCCACTTGCTGAGTTCGCTCCGGGTGAGGCCTGAGGCTCCCACTGGACGGTCGTACAGCAGGCAGTGGTCCTTGTTCTTCGTGATCTCGATGACACCACCTGCGATGTCTCCCCGGACGATCTCTGGCTTCAGCGCGGCGGCCGAAGACGAGGTTGCGCAGCTCGCCGCGCAGCCCACGAAAGCCTTCGGTGAAGGTGGTCTGCTCGCGTCGTTCCAGCGCTGCGTGTGCTGGGGCGACCCTGGTCAGGTCAGTTACTGGGGCTAAGGCCCTGGTCAGGTCAGTTGCTGGGGTCATTCTTGTGCTCCACCCGGAACGAGTAGTAGCCCTGCTTGTCGTAAAAGGGGACCTCGAACTCGATACCGAGGCGGCGCAGAAGGGCCTTGAGACACCGTATGGCCGCTCCCGTCTCCGAGTTGTCCATCAGTCCGTCGTGCTCAGGGTCCTGGGGCAAGTCGTCGATCAGCAGGTCGATGAGAGCGTGCGCAGCCTCTTCGTCACCGCCGGCGGTCGAGGCGGTGCGAAGCTCGTTGATGGCCGCGCGGCTCAACCTCGTGTATGAGTGGTTGTCACGCTGGACAGTTTCAAGGAAGAGTTCCTGCGGCGCTCTGTCCCCCTCAGCCCTCGTCCGGCAGAGCCCGAACGCCGGAATGATGATCTCGCAGGCCACTGACATCGAGCAGGAACTTTTGAAGGCTTTGCGTTGCGGTGGCGGGCGCAGATCGACGGTACCTGTGGCAGGTCCGGCTCTGTGCGTGTGTCAGCCGTGGCAGAACCTGGCTTCGGTCTAGCGCGCCTGTCAGGGCCGGTGCTCCCGCTCAAAGATCGGACCGTTCGCCTGGGCGCTGCACCTGGTTGCCACGCCCTGACCTTGATCACCAGGTATGTGGGGCCGGTATCGTGCGCAGGGTTGCCAGGTCGATCCTGTGCTGGTGGTGAAGTCAGCATCCACGCCGCCCCCGTCCCAACCTCTCTCCCGCCGATGGCCGCCCTGCGGTCGTCGGCGGCGTCGTGACCAGAACCGTGCGACCCCTATCAGCCTCGGGCTGACAGCGCCACTCGAGATGGGCCGGCGGGTGGGCGGTCAATGAGTCTGGTGAGGAAGCTGGCGAGCAGCGGCTGGGCGCGGTCCCGGTCGCGGAGCTCGTCGTGGCCGAAGCGGAACACCTCGTAGCCGCGGAGCTTTAGGTCGCGGTCCCCGGCCATGGTCGCAGCGTATTTCGCGCTGTCGGGTTCGGTGCCTTCGTTGCGGGTGTAGTGCTGCATGCCGTTGATAAAAGTTTCTGAAATCGGTTCTGACCGCGCTTCCGGGAAAGCTCAGGTCAACGAGGGGAACGAGGGATCGTTTCGGCAGAGTGTTTCCTGGCGTGGTAAGCAAGACGGCCGATGCTGTGCTGTTTCCCGGGATCGATGTGCGAGTGGAACGCGTGAACGACTCCTCCGACGTCCTGGCGGTGGAGGCGGTGTCGACGGCTCGTCCGGGCCGGTGCCCGGACTGCCGGGAAGCAGGCGAGACGTAGACACAGCACGTACCAACGCACCTTGGACGAGCGGCCGTTGGGCTCGCGCCGGGTCATAGTCCGGTTGCGGGTCCGCCGATTCTTCTGGGATCGGAAGAGTTTGTTCCCTCAAGACGTTCGTCGAGCAGGTGCCTGGCCTGTCCGAGCGGCACCGCCGCTCCAGCACTGGGCTGACGGGCTGGCTGCGGTCGATCGAGCTCGGCGGCCGTCCGGCCGCGCGGTTGTGCCGCCGGCTGCGGCTGGTCGCGGGCCGGACCCGGCTGCTCAGGCTGTTGACGGCGCCGACGGTGCCGGACCGTGCGCCGCGGGTGCTGGGGGTGGATGAGTTCGCCTTCCGCAAGGGCTGCACCTACGGGACCGTGCTGGTCGATGTCGAGGCCGGCCGGGTCGTGGACGTGCTGCCCGACCGCACCTCGGAGACGTTCGCGGCGTGGCTCACCGAGCATCCTGGAGCCGAGATCATCTGCCGGGACCGGGCCAGCGCCTATACCAAGGCGGTCAAGGAAGCCGCCTCTCATGCCCTGGAAGTCGCTGATCGTTGGCATTTGCTTCAGAACCTGTCCGCCGCGGTGGAGAAACCCTGCCACCAGCACCGCGACTGCCTGCGCAAACGTGCCGAGGAGGAGACGGTGACCGAGGTGCCCGAGGTGGCTCCGATGCTGTTACCGCCCGCGGAACTGCCGCGCACCCAGATCATCGAGCGCACCCGTCACCGCTACGAGGACATCTACCGCCTGCTGGAGAAACGCTGGACTATCAGCGCCATCGCCCGCCGTCTGAACCTCGACCGCAAGACCGTGCGCCGCTGCCGCGACACCGACCTCGACGAACTGCTGGCCTCCGCCCGCGACCGCCGCCCCAACGGCGTCCTGGAGCCGTTCAAGGCGTACCTCAACACTCGCTTCACCGAAGCCCAAGACCAGGTCAGCGGCACACGCCTGTTCCTGGAGATCCAGGGTCGCGACTACCGCAGGAGCCGCCAGGTCGTGCGCAAACACCTCGCCGCCCTCCGCGCCGGCACCGCCGAACCCGTCCGGACCGACATCCCCAGCCCTCGCAAGATCACCTCGTGGATCATGCGACCAAGGGAGACGCTCACCGAAAGCCAGGACGAGCGACTCCTCCAAGTCCGGCTCGCATGCCCGGACATCACCCGGGCCTGCGATCTCGCCCAGGCCTTCTCCGACCTGGTCCGCCACCAGCGCCGATACCTGCTGCTGGAGTGGATCCGTCAGGCCGAGCAAGACGCACCGAAGCCCATGAAGGGCTTCGCCGGCTTCCTCCGCCAGGACCTCGACGCCGTCACCGCCGGCCTCACCCTCCCCTGGAGTTCCGGCGTCGTCAAAGGACACGTGAACCGGGTGAAAACGCTCAAGCGAGCCATGTATGGCCGAGCCTCGTTCGAACTCCTGCGGACCCGCATCCTCATCCAGTCATGAGGCTCCGAGAGCTGGGCATACAGTCAGGACCCATGAAGTCGCCACAACCCACGGATCCGCAAGCCGAGGCCGCACAAGGCCGTATCGCTCTATGGCTTGACCCGGAGGACTTGCGCTGGCTGGCGCAGCACTGCTGTTGCGCCGACGACGCAACCGACGAAGTCAAGGACCGCTGCGGACGGCTCCGCTTCCGGGCTAGTGCAGCCCTGCACAAGCGTCAGCACTCGGCATGAGGACGTAGGCCGTCACGGAACTGCGGCCAGAGCCCTGAAATCGGCCAGGGACGCTCTTCCCTCCACTTCGTTGCAGTTTGAAGTGAGTGGGGAGACTGGGGAGTGAAGAGCGCGTGTGAGGGCCCGGCGACCGAAGGTCGCCGGGCCCTGTTGACCGGTGACGGTCAGGTGAAGTCGTTGCCCGCGGTGCTCACGGAGTGCGCCGCAGGGAGGTGATCTCGGGAACTCTGCCGGCGATGGTGGGGCGGGGCTGCTTCCGGGGTGGCCAGCAGGGCGACTATGGTGACGGGCTGGTCGCAGTGCGGGCAGTTCCGGACGGCGGTGGGGGTCAGGGCCTGCTCCTGTCGAGCAGAGCCGACTGCGGCCGTCGGAGTCTGGCGGGGCTGCTGTTCGCCGAGTCGGATGGCCCGCAGTCCGTCGCGTTCCTGGTTGGGCTGTTTCTCTGCGTCGCGGCGGCAGTTGGGCGAGCAGTAGATCTGCCGCAGGCGGAGGTTGGCGGTGAAGACGCCCTGGCAGACGCGGCTCCCGCCGGCGGCTCGCGCCCGCGTCGCCGCCG
The DNA here is from genome assembly GCF_004117935.1 of Streptomyces roseicoloratus. GTDB lineage: Bacteria > Actinomycetota > Actinomycetes > Streptomycetales > Streptomycetaceae > Streptomyces > Streptomyces roseicoloratus. The sequence continues at coordinate 8,797 of NZ_SDOY01000148.1, forward strand.
GCCCCGGGCGCGGACGGTGCTGCTCCGCTCGGGACGACCAGTCCGGGCCCAGCCGGAGCCGGCGGTGGGCCGGATGCCGAACGGACCGAACTCCTCGAACGCGAACACGCGGTCCGGGAAGTGCTCCAGGACGTGCACGATGCGGTCGAGCTTGGCGTCACGTTCGCGGTCTGGGGACTCCTTCCAGGTCTTGGTGCGCTGGAAGGTGATGCCCCGGCGGGCGAGTAGGCAACGTAACGCCTCGCGGCCGATCCGGATGACGCGGGCCGTGCACTTTCCGCAGGTAGGCCACGAGCTTGCGAATAGACCAGCGCATGAAGGGCTGGCCGAGCTTGGCCGGGCGGGTGATGGCCGTCCTGACGACAAAGTCTTCGTCGTCAGGACTGAGAAGGCGGGGACGGCCTCCCGCCCACCGAGGGTCCAAGCAGGCCAGACCGATCTCGTTGAACCGATGGATCACGTCGCGGACAGTGTCCTCGTCGGCATGTACCAGTTGCGCGATCACCGGGACCCGATTCCCACCGGCCGAGGCCAGCACCATCATCACACGTCGAAACCGCACCAAAATGGTGCTTCCTCAGCGCACGATCTGCTGCAGGTCCGCTGTCCGTGCTGGTCGCGACCATGGCGAAGGGCGCCCGTTGGCCAGTGTGCGAAGACAAACCTGGACGCCCTGCTGACGGCACCGTACGTGTTCATCGACGACCATGTGACGCCTTGTCGCCGGATCGGGCGACCCCCGAAACTCACGGACGCCGAACTGCCGTGCCAGGCGGTCGCCCAGGTCCTTCTCGGGTTTCCCCCCGCCCGGCACTGCACCCGCTTCGCCCACGCCCAGCCCACGCCCAGCCCGCGCACCTGCTCCCCTACCTGCCCGGCAACCCGCCTCCAACAAGCGACTCAACGCCGCCGGACCACCGATCAGCCACATCAACGAGGCACTGGCCCCGCAGGTGCCGGCCTGGAACGACGACCCGCAGCTGATCAACCCCACACCGACCCCCACCCGGCCGGCCCCGAGACCGTCAAACGCTCCGGAGCGGTCCGTCGCGTCGCAGCCCGGTGGCTACCTTCCGTAGAGGAACGCCCGTGCGGGGACGAAGACTTCGTGACCTTTCGGGAAGCGGACCCGTACGCCGTCTCGCGTCCACTGCACCGACTCCACCCCCTGCCGGCCCAGCGCCGCGTCGACGTCGAGCCAGTGCCCGTAAGCGGGAGTGGGCTGTCTGCCGATGAACAACCGGAACGTGTCGCTCCCGGACAAGGTGCTGCGACGGACCAGGGCCAGGTGGTGCGGTGCCTGGTCAGGGTAGATCAGCGAAGGCGGCGGAGCACTGCGGTAGGTCACCTCGTCCTGTGGCCAGCGCAGAACGGTGACCAGGCAGCCGGTCATGACGATGCCGCACACCAGGCCCAGCAGAGCCGGCCCCTTCCAGGGCCTACGACGGGGGCCGGACTGTTGGGGGTCCAGTGTGGTCACGGGCATGCGGACGGCGACCTCCATGATCGGTGCGACTAGCCTGCCCCAGGCAATGGGCACACCCGAAGGACGCAGCGTGCCGGGAAGAGGATTGCCGGGCTGGCTTGACGCGGCGATCATGTCACCCGCGCCTACGTGGTGAACAGGCCCGGCCACACCCGGACACACGCAGATCAGGGCCGTACACGCGGCAGTGACGGCCGCGCCCGGCGAGCCCGCCGTGCACGGAGGCCCGTGCGCCGGCCCCCGCAGCTGACCGGCACACGAGGAAGCACGTCGTACCCGTGGGCCCGGCTTCCCCGGGCACAGCGGTGTAAACGGGCGTGAGAAGCTGGCGATCCTGTCCCAGTCCTGGCGGGCGGCATAGCGGAATGATTTCCGCAGCAGGTAGACCGCGCAGGTCTGCACGACCGGCTTCGGCCAAAGCGGCCCGCCGCTTCGGGCAGGCCCTTCGGCGCGTCGCAGACGAGCATCAGGACGTCGTCACGCCGCGATTATTGATCTTGGTGAGAATGGGCATCCAATGCTTGGCGCCTTCGCCGCCGTCGCCGGCCCCGGATTCCGGGGATCTCACGCCGGCCCTCGGTCGTGCAGGCCCGCGTCACCCTCGGCCCGCCCGCGACGGACCCGCTTTGTGCTCCATGGGACGGGAGATGCCCATTCCCGCGGGCACATCCACCACGGGACGGCCCGCCAGGACACGTCCGACCAGGATCCGTCTGCCGTCGAACGGTCAGCCCGGCATTACGGTGGGACACGAAGACCTCCGTGTGCGGAATGGAGCCTGGGCACCTCCACACACCGGAGGTCTACGCCATGATCAAGACCTGTCGGCGTTGACGATGTTCGTGATCAGCACGCCCAAGGAGCAGCGAGACTGTCGGCTCAGCGGGCGTGGGGTGTGCTGTATCCCGGAGACCTCTGGGCAGGATCAAAGGCCGGCGGGCCGGGGAAGTCGTGGTCGATCTGGGTCTCCGATCCGGGCTCGATGTCGTCACGCAACACCGTGACCTGCGACGTCGCCGCCTCGTCCGGAAGTGTCGCGTGCACCCAGCGGCGAAATGAGGAGATCGGCACCTGCAGCTTGCGCTCGTCACGCCGCCGCTGGTGGTCGTCGAGACGGTCACCGTCCCGGGGAACCACTCCTTGATCAGCTTCGACCAGTCCGCCTCGCTCGTCGGCGGCCCGCCCGGACTGATCCCGGACGCCTCAGCCGGGCCAGGCACGTCCTGACCGGCTTGCGGTCCACCCCCCGTCAGCTGGGGAGCCACACGCTCGCCCGGGGATGCTGTCGCGATGCGTCAGTCTGTCCTGCTGGCGCGCCACTCGAGTGCTTGCGGGGTCTCTGTGAACTCTATGAGGTGCTCTCCCGCGAAGCGTTCCAGTGCGGTGCGCACCTCGGCGGGGGTGACGTAGAAGAACTCTTTCCTGTTGTTGACGCGGTTGACGCGCCGGTCGGCGAACTCCTGGTGGAGGCGGGTTTCCAGGCCGACCGCATCCTTGCTGAAGATGAGTGCGTGGACGTCGAAGCGGAAGGGGACGGCGGCCCCGCTGAGCTCGTAGACGCGGTCGAGGGGTTCGAGGCGTCGGGTCATGCCGATCTTGACGATGCTGTCCCCGAAGGCGCCGATGTTGGAGACGACGTAGACGTAGCCGGTGCGTACGTTCGCTGCCCGCGCGTCGACGTCGTGGAGTGCCTGCTGGATCTCGGCGAGTTTGGCTTCCATGTCGCGTACCGCCTCGAGGTTGCCCTGGGCGCGCAGGCGTTCGAGGGCGGCTTCGTAGTGGTTGCGTTCCTTGTGCAGCTTCTCCCGTTCGCGGTCCAGCTCGCGTTGGGCGGCTGCCTCTTCGCGTTCGCGGGCTCTTGTCTCGCGCTGGGCTTCCTTCTCCTCGTCCTTCTTCTGCAGGAAGTCGGCGGTCAGCTGCAGTTCGCGGACGCGGGCGTCGTGGTAGGCGTCGGAGATGCGGATGTGCATGGTGGCGCCGAGTCTGGCGATGGTCTCCCGGCTCTTGTAGAGGCGGTCGACCAGTGAGGTGAGGCGGTGGGGGCGCATGGTGCGTACGGCGTAGTCGGCTTCGGCGTTGTAGGCGCGGAGCATCAGTTTGGAGAAGTCGCGGATCATCTTCCGGCCTTCTCGTGCGGAGCCGTTGACGGTCCAGTCCGTGGCTGCCAGGACTGCTTGGTTGTCGCGTGCGAGGGCTTTGATCTCCGTCTTCAGGCAGTCCAGGCGGCTGCGGTAGGCGACGGCGTCGTGGAGCTGGTGATGGTAGGCGTAGATTCCGGCCTGTTGCAGCAGGACCGTCTCGTCGGTGGTGACGATCTGCGTGCGCAGTTCGGTCAGGCGGCTCTCTGCCTGGTAGATCTCACCGCGATGCCGCTCGGCTTCCTTACGGGCCTTCTCGGTGTCCCTGGCGATCTGCTTGGCGTCGGCCCTGATGTCTTTGACGACCTGGCGGGCTTCCTCGACGATCGCTTCGGCCTGTGCCTGTGACTGGGTCAGCAGGTGGGCCGCTTCCTGGCGTGTGCGCGCCATCAGTCCTGCGACCTGGGCGGCGTCCGCGCCGTGGGTCTGTGCGATCCAGGTCCTCAGCTCTTCGAGCTCACTTGCCTCATCTCGTCGTCGGCGGCCGAACCAGCCTCTCTTCCGGCTGCCGGGGGCCTCGGACCGAGGCATGTACTGGTGGGGAACGGCGCCGTTCACCGGACCGGCTTCGGAAGGCCCGGCCAGCCACAACTGCCAGCCCGGCGGAGGGGGCGGCCACGAGGGATCAGGCTGCCAGCCGGCCGGAGGAACCCAGCCTTGAGGCACTGGCCAGTTCGGCGGCGGGTTGAACCGATAATCGCTCACGCTCACTCGTGCACTCCCCCACCCTGGCACCGCTCAGCGACACACCCTGGCCAGCTCGCACGATCATGCCGCGCAGACTCCCGAACCGACGGACGATCACCAAGATCGGCGCAAAACGAACCCTGACCGGTCCACCGGACGCCACAACCACAGACCGCGACAAGCAAGCCGGCCTGCCCGCTCCTCCGACAGGCCGTGACCTTCCGCCCCCACCGGCCCGGCCCACCGGTCCCCGCGCTGGCCGCCGGCATCTGGCGCAACTGGACCACCGGCGCCTCAGTCACACGGTCCCGCAACCCCTACGGCCCCTGAGAACATCCGACTCATTCATCTAGCCTCGGCATCATGATCGTATGGCTCAACGGCACCCACGGCGCGGGGAAGACGACGACCAGCGCTCTCGTGCAGCAATTACTTCCGAATTCAAGGGTGTTCGACGCCGAGAAGGTCGGCGAGACACTCATGGACATCACACCAGGACTGCCCCCGACGGACAACTTCCAGCACTGGCCCCCGTGGCGGCCCCTCGTGGTCGAGACCGCCCGGCGTGTCCTCGAGTACACGGGCGGCACGCTGGTGATACCCATGACCGTCCTGGTCGAGCAGTACTGGCGCGAGATCACCACGGGACTCGCCGAGCATTCCCTTCCGGTCCGGCACTTCGTCCTCCACGCCGACCAGGACACCCTCCGCGCCCGTATCGCCGGCGACACCGTCACCGGCCCCGACTCCCCCTTCCGGCTCCAGTACCTCAAGCCCTACGCCGAAGCGGCCCGCACCTGGCTGCATGCCGAGGCCGAGGTCGTCGACACCACGTACCTCACCCCCGCCCAGGCAGCTCGGCACATCGCAGAAGCCCTCAAGAGGTGACAGGACGAGCTTTTGGTGTGCGGTTCCGCTGGAGGGCCACCAGCAGGTCCACGGACGGACACCGGACTCCCGGCCCGCGTTGGGCTTGCACACCGGTTGCCCGCCGGCAGCTTCAGTGCTCGGACGGGAAGGTCCGCCCGGGCAGTTGCGCTCGGCCCGCCGGACGGGTGGTGACGTCCGTTCCGACCGTGGATCGGTGGTGGCCGAGCCTGTTCGTGTGGTTCGCCCGTTGCCACGCCGGTCCCCGTCACCGCCGGCACCTCCCAGGCCCAGATCACAGGCGCCGTCTGCCGCACCTGCACCAGTGCCCCAGTACAGCGGGTGATGAACGAGCAGGGCACGTACGGCCACTGCCTGGCGAAGTGACCGCACCCTTCTGAGCAACGCCTCCAGGTCGCCGTACACGAACGCCTGCGCAAACTCATGACCGCGCCGCTGCTCCAGCACCGGCCACGAAGTCCACCTTGCCGTCACCGGGATCATGAATCAGCCAGGTTTCAGAGGCCTCCCCGAAGAGCCATCCAGGTCAGAGCCGAGCCGGGACCGGGACGGGACCGGTTTCGTACGGGACTGGCCCGCAGCGGCCCGTTCGTGTGGCCCAGCCGAACCGACGAGGGGCGAGCCACACTCATCTGGGACCTGCCCTGAGCGCTCCTTTGCATGCTGTAGCCGCTCGCGAACGGGTCGATGAAGGACGCGTCTCACCACGGCACCCACCTCCGCCTGCTGGTGGACCCGCCCCGGGGTGTTCCTGGCCGCCCGGGGCCGTCCTCCGGCTCGTCCGCGTCGGTGGATGCTGCCTGCGGTTCAGCGGGTCGCGGCCTCGTTGACCTCGCGGGAGGCCAACGCAGGGTGGCTGGTGTTCCGTCGCGGGACCGGGCGGTCGCGGGGGCGGTCTGGCCGGTCGGCGGCCAGGTCCAGCAGTGCCTGAACCCTGCGGGCGAAGGAGGGTCCGGGAAGGGGCAGTTCGCTGTCGGGCTGGCGCAGGTAGCCCACCGCAACGGCTGTGGGCATGTACTCCATCAGCTCGGTGACCACGGCGGACCGCGGCCGGCTGACATGCTGGGCCAGATTGCGCAGGACCCGCATGATCGTGGCGGTCGAGGCCTTGGCCTCGTGACGCAGAACGACCGGAGGGGCATCAGGCCAGCGCAGCGTGGTGCACACGGTACGGCTCACAGGCTTGTCCTCGCTGGTCTGGGTGTGCCACCAGCGGGCGGCGTGCGTCTCGCCGAGGGCCAGGTGATGGAGGTAGAGGCAGTAGGCGGCGCCCGGCTGGCCCGCGCCCGCGGCGTACTGCCACCAGAACCTGGCGGCATCGTCGGTGTCCGTCAGCTGCAGCACGCACGCCAGGACCAGGGCGCTGCCGGGTTCGGGTACCTGATCGGTGACGAAGGCGGAGACGGTGGTGGCGGGCGTGTGGCGGACCAGGGTCTCGCACAGGGCGCGCAAATCCTCGGCCGCGGCCTCCGAGACGGCGGGCCTCGGCGTCGGGGTGACGGGGTGCCGGGCTGCGGGCTCGGTGTCCCGGGGCGCGACGTCGTCTCGCGGCGCGGCGCGGTCGTGGACGAGGAGAGCCCTGGAGAGGATGTCGTCGAGCGTGGTCATGAGGCGGTTCCTCCGAAGTCGGGCAGCTCGATGGTGTCTTCCAGGAATCGTTCGGCGTGTCGTTCGTTGGACCGGACGGCGGCCAGGGGGATGCCGAGCAGGTCGGAGACCTTGGCGGGGGTGAAACCGCACAGGCGTCGCAGCACCATGACGTCGAGCTGGGTGTCGGGCAGGCGGCTCATCGCCGCGAACAGCTCCAGGCTCTCGGCCAGCTGCGCCATCTCGGCTTCGGGGGACGTCTTGTCGCGCAGGGCGACGGTGTCGAAGGCGGCCTCGGCGAGCAGGGGCCGGTGGTCGCGGTGATCGGCCTTCGCCTTGACCGTGGCCCGCAGGATGTTCCAGGCGTAGCGGCGGGTGTCAGGGCTCGCGAGGGCGTCACCGAAGGACAGCCACAGGATGGCGAAGGCGTCCTCGACCGCGGCGTCTCGGACTGCCGGGTCGGCCAGGAAGGCACCGGCGTAGCGGCGGTATCCGTCCTTGACCATCTCGCGCAGGGCTCCGTGCTCCAGGGGCGGGCCCGGCGGGGCGATGGCGACGGTCCTTGCGGTGGACCGGTTGATCCAGTCGCGGGTTTTCCGGGCGTCGAGGGCTGCCTGCTTCCACAGGTGGTGCAGCGGCCAGCCGGGGATGCCGAGCTCCTCGGCGAGGCGGTGGATGACCTCCCAGCGCGGGTAGTGACCGATGCCGCGCAGCAGCTCGGACAGTTTGGACTTGGCCAGCGGGATACACAGGCCCAGGTCGCTCAGGGTGCGTCCGCTGGTCAGATAGCGCTCACGCGTCGGCTCCAGCCAGGCACGGTGAGAACTGCCGACATCGGCCGCGATGGGACCCAGCTTGCGGCCCGGACGCAGCGGGAGCGGATCGGGGTCCGCTCCCGGGGTGGTGAAGGATGTCGTCACGGGGTGCCGTCCCCCTCGTCCGGCACCGCCTCGACGCGGTCTCGGGAGACCGGTGTGGTCTGCCGGCGGGCGCCGTGGAGGACCTGGGTCACTGTCAGGCCGAGGACCGGGGCGGCCACGGCTATCAGGGCCGCATGGCCCATCGCCGCCATCACCACGCTCCAGCCGAAGACGAGGACCGTCACCAGCGCCAGCGCCTTTGCTGTCGCTGCCTTCTTCATGTCCAAGATCGCTTCTCCTTGATGTGTCGCAGCCATCCGGAAGGCCACGCCGACAGAGCCCCTTCAACGCGCGGGTGCCGAACCGCAGTTGAGGGAGGATCAGCATGGACCGTTACCGGGCGGTCACGCGACGTGATCAAGGAATCGCGGAACATTAGAAGTCGCACAGCGGTCAGCCGAGCGACCCAAACGACCGTTCCCGTACACGAAGAAGCACATCAAGTAGCCCGTACGGGCGAAGTTCCCGGTTTTCCTTGCGTCCCCACCGGGGACCCCCTCATATGGAGACAGCACACCTTGGTGTCGCCCTTCCATCCGGAAGAGGCCCGGCCCCCGTGCCGAAGAAGGGGGACGTGCCGGCCCGTTCCCGCCCGGCCTGAGGCAGAGGCCGGGCGGGAACGGGGCCCCTCACGGGAAGAACGACCGTAGCGCAGGGCACCGACAGCACACCGATCACCGGGAGTGGGGCGGTGGGCGGCGAGGACGTCGATGTCGACGTCGTAGTGGCCGGCGAACCCGACCGCTTCCGGGTGCGGCGGAACCGCCTCACCTGGGACGACGTGGCGTCGCACGACCGTCTTGGTCCGGTCGTAGACGATCGTCATCGGGACGCCGCCGAAGTGCGCGAACGCGCGGCGGTGACGGTCGAAGAACGTCCGCAGATCCTGGCTCCTGGTGAAGCAGCAGAACGGGTCACGCGAATACGACAGCGTCATGTGGAACGAGTAGACCTTCGGGATGCCCATGTGGGCGAGGATCTTGCCCTCGTCGCCCCAGTCCACCTGGCCTGGGCGCCGGGGACCACCTCGAAACGGCGGCGCATGCCCGCCGGCTCATTCGGGGTGATGCCGAGTTCTTCGGCAATCCGGAGCCGGGCTTACTGGACGTAGAGCTTGGTCCGCTGGTAGTTGCCGGTAAACCCGTACTCCGCCGCAACCCGCTCGTGAATCACGGCGGCCTTCATCAAGATCTCCGCCCGCAGCATCGAGTCGACCAGCGGCGCGAACTCGTCGATCACCCTGGCTCGCGACCTGCCGTCCGGCGACCGCCGCGGAGGCACGGCGGGACGTCCGCTGCCAGAGACTTGCTGACCGCCCGCCAGTTCAGGCCCGTCTCCCTGGCGACCTCGGTCAAGCTCATCGCTCCGGACTCCACCAGGCCACGAAAACGCCGCAGTTCCAGCCAGCGCTGCGAATCCAGGAACACGACAACCCCACCTCTGCGACCTCGACCAACAGGCAGCAGAGTGCCGAACCCTGAACCTCAGCACATCAGGAACTCTGCACGTTGATCCTTACGCGGCCATGCACCTTCACGTGGACGCCGACAGCTGGAGCAGATGAAGGTGTTCTACCGCGGCGAGCGAGTGGTCCTCGTGTGGGGACAGCCTGTCTGCCCACTGGAGCCGGGCGATGCGTGCCTGGGTCGCCGAACAGGACTGGCTCACACTCGAGCGATTACCCACCTACGCACCCGAGCTCAACCCAGTGGAACTGCTGTGGTCCTCGCTCAAGAAGCGTGAACTCGCCAACCTCGCCGACGACCACCTCGCCGATGTGGCCGACGCCACCGAAAAGGGCATCCACCGCCTCAACCACAACCCCCAACTGCCATGGTCCGCCCTCGCCCACACCGGCCTGACCGTCCAGCCACCACACCCACCGAACTTACGAAAAGATCAGTAGTTGGCCAGTTTCCAAGCATCGATGACGGTGGCAGACACCCGTCCGCGGTCGGGAACGTCATATCCGTTGGCTCGTGCCCACGCACGGATCTCGTTCGTGCTCATTGGGCCGTGGGCCGGGAGGGCGTGTAGCACGTGCGGCTGGCTCAAAGCGTCCGGCGAGGGTGTGAAGGAGGCATCTTGATCGAGGAGGTCGCGAGGGAAGAGCGGGACGTGTTCGCGGCCAGTGAGGATGGCGATGAGGAAGTCGGTGATGCCGCCTTCATGGATGTACCAGCGCGGTCCGCGCGCTTCGTTGACCGCAACCTTCCACCTATCCGGGCTGTCTGCGGGGGTCGGTGATCCAGAAGAGGTACTCGCCGTTGTCGGTCACGCCGATCGGGAAGAGCTGATGTAGGTCGTGCGGGACCGAATGGGTGCCGCTGTCATGGTCGTGCTGGAGCTGGCGGCGGATGGTTGCGGGCATGCGCCCGGTGAGGTCGGCGGGCTCGGTGGGCGCCTGCGGGTGGTACACATGGAGGAAGCCGGAGAAGGCCCCGGGGCCGTAGGTGTCAGCGAGTTGCTTGTAATCGGCGGGCAGAGGCATGCCGAGGGTGCGCTCGACGGCTGATCAGTCGGAAAGCGTCGTGGTGGCCGGCGGCAGGCAGATTCGGGTGAGGGCGTCGATACTGGTCACGGGAGGAGCCCTCGGCGGCGGCAGTGCTGCTGATCGTGTGCAGGGTCGTCCAGCATCGTATCGACGATGACGTTGCCGTGACAGTCGTAGGCCTCGGGCTGGATGTGCTTGGGGACGGAGTCCTCGCGCGTACAGTCGGGCAGTTCCCGCCAGGCGGGCAGCCCCTCTACCGTCCAGCCCTGCCGAAGCGTGCCGCCAAGCGCGTCGGTCGCCGTGGTCTCGCCCCTGTGCTGACTGTCGTGGACTGGTGCGAGCCCCGGTCCTTGACCGGAGATCACGATGTCGTCGCCTGCCTCGGGAAGCGGTGGGTAGACGAGGAGGGAACCGTCCTGCCGCGCCCACACTGCCCCGGTGAGACGGGATCGAGTTCGATGCGTTGTCCAGCGGGAGGGCCATGTCCGCCCGAACGGTAGCCGGATAGGTGCGTGCGGCGCAGTGTGAGGGGCAGCACCCCGGGCAGCGACAAGTGTGAGTGAGGATCATCTCCCCCGTCGCGACGTCGACTGGGTCGTTCTCGCAGCGCTTCTTCGAACCGGGCATCGAGTGACGCCGTGCGTCGTTCTTGGCCCGGCTCAGCCCCTCACGCGGCCGGCCTCCACGGCCCTCTCCCCCGCCGCCACAACGTCCGGATCCGCCGCACCCGCGGTCCACTCGCCCGGTTGCTGTCGTGGTCACGCTGATGCAGGCGGGCGAGGCGATCACGGACGGCGGCGTCGTTGTTCTTGTGATCGGAGGAAATCCATTTGATGGCCTTGGCAGCGTCGTACCGACGTGGTCGCCCATGGGCTTGGCAGCCTTCGTCAACACTTCCAGTGCCTTGTCTGCATGGCGTTGACCGAGAATCGGTTCCCGGTCCGCCGCACCACGGGCATCCTTCCCTTCTCTCCCCAGGTGCGGCCGGTGACCTGGTCCGAGCGGGTGCCGACCAGGTCGGCGAAGAGGATCTCACCGTCGAGGACCGTCTGCTGCACGGTGGCCTGCACGGCCTCCCCGAGCACTTGGTGCACCCCGACCGCCTTGCCCCGCGGCTGCATGACCAGCTCCTCCCGCCCGCCGACCCGCCACTTCGCCCACCAGATATCGACCGCCTTCAGCGACACCCCCGAACTAGTGACCTGGTTTTGAGGTCGTGGGTCGCCACGTGAGGCGTCTGCTGTTTCAGATTGCGGGGTTCGCCTGCGGCAGGTCATGCGTTCACGCTGTCCTGTGTGCATGGGCGATACCCGGCTGGAACCTGTCGTGTTGTCGGACGTCGAGCGGCTGACGCTGGAGAACTGGGCCAAGCGCCGCTCGACCGCACAGGGGCTGGCCGTTCGCGCACGCATCGTGCTGGCGTGCGCGAACGGCTGGAACAACACCGTGGTCGCCGCGCGACTCGATGTCGGCAGAGACACCGTGCGCCGATGGCGCACACGGTTCCTGCGCGACCGCCTCGACGGACTCACGGACGAGCCGCGGCCCGGAGTGCCGCGGACCATCACCGACGCCCAGGTCGAAGAGGTAGTGGTCCGCACCTTGGAAGAGACACCGCCGGCCGGGACACACTGGTCGAAACGGGAGCTGGCCAAGGTCGTGGGGATCTCCCCGGCCAGTGTCCTGAGGATCTGGCACGCCTTCGGCCTCCAGCCGTGGCGGACCGAGACGTTCAAGATCTCCCCGGACCCGTTCCTGATCGACAAGATCCGTGACGTCGTCGGCTTGTATCTCGCTCCGCCGGCGAACGCCGTGGTGTTCGCGGTCGACGAGAAGCCACAGATCCAGGCCCTCCAGCGGACCGCTCCGGTCCTGCCGATGATTCCCGGAGTGCCCGAGCGCCGGAGCTTCGACTACGTCCGACACGGGACCGTCGACCTGTTCGCCGCCCTGAACACCGCGACCGGCAAGGTCATCACCAAGCTGTCCGCGCAGCACCGGGCAGTCGACTTCCGTGACTTCCTCGACGAGATCGACCGCCAGACCGAGCCCGGCCTGGCGGTCCACGTGATCTGTGACAACCTTTCCGCCCACAAGGCGCCCGTCGTGCACAAGTGGCTCCTCGCGCACCCCCGCTTCCGGCTGCACTTCACGCCGACGTACTCGTCGTGGATCAACCAGGTCGAGCGGTGGTTCGCCGAGCTGGAACGGCGCTGCCTCGCACGCGGGGTGTTCTGCTCACTCGACGACCTCAAGACCGCACTCGAAGAGTGGATCAAGGTCTGGAACGACCAGGCCAAGCCCTTCACCTGGACCAAGACCGCCGACCAGATCCTCGACCGCATCTGCCGCTACTGCGACAGGATCTCCGAACCAGTTCACTAG
>NZ_SDOY01000149.1 GCF_004117935.1 Streptomyces roseicoloratus
TCCCCCAGCAAAAAAGGAGCGGGCTCGCTTCGCGAGCCAGCCCTGGCGCTGCGCGCCAGGGCCTGGCGGTCTGCGCTGCGCTTCAACCGCCTAGGGTGCTGCGCACCCTGACGGTGTGCCACGCTTCGCGCGGCCCACTTGCGGGCCTGACGGCCCGGCAGCAGCGGGGGTGGGCTGGGTCTTCGTCTCTTTTTCTGCAGGCGGCCGGGGGTTAGAGGTGGTGGGACTCATCGTAGAGCCTGTGGTGCCACCACTGTTCGCCGGAACTCCATGGCCGGCGGTGAGCAAGGGGGTCTGGGAGGGTCCTGCGGTACAGCTCCTCGTCCAGTACCGCTACCAGCGCCGCCAGTTCCTGGCGCGCTCGGTGAGGGAGACGGGCGAGGACCAGCTCGATCAGGTCCCGCGCGATGGCTATGTCTTCCGTCAGGGCGCACTCGTAGCAGCCGCATACGGTCGCGGTCAGGTATAGATAGCGGCCTGGACGGGCGAGGAACCACCGGTAGCACCGCAACGCCGTCTGCGTGTCACCAGGCAGCAGGCCTTTGTCCAGGCGCTGGAACTCCACGCGGTGGATCGCGGCTACCGTGCGACTGGACAACCCGCTGATACGAGCCGGCCGCGGCACAGCCGGAGGAGCGTGCCTCCACAGGGCGGCCGCGCGGTACATGTGACGGGGTGTTGTGTTCTGCACGCGAAGCGCGCCGGGCCGCTTACGCGGCATGAGCCTTTCGGGTGACGGTCATACGAAGATCATGGCATGTTCCCGAGGAACATCAAAGGGGTTCTGGCAGGTGCAGTTGGCACCGTGCATCAGAATATGATGCAGCATGTAGAGATGGCGAAAATGGGGGATGCCCGCAGGAGACTCCCTATCTGTCACCGATCGGCCGATCTGCTCGGTACCCATCGAATCCGTGCAGCCACACCTTGAGTCAGAGCTCCGCAGGCAGGCGTTCGCTCGCCCCGGGCTCTGCGCAGAGCACCCAGGCTTCCGCCTCACCCGACCACCGAGGACAGTACCGTGACCACTGCTCAGCCCCAGGGACCGCAGGCACTCGGCAAAGATGCGACTGAAGGGCTTAGCCGCAGAGCGAAACATTTTGTCCAGTGTGATGGCTATTGGACCGGACGTTGCGATGTGGAGCAGTACCGGACTCGGTGGATGAAGCACGCGGGATCCCTGCGGCTCAGATCAACCGCGTGGCTGCTTTCGAGGCGGTCTGGGGCGGCCTGGCCCTTCCTCCTTCTCCTCACTATGACGGGGGGCCGCGGGCGCTCCATGGGGGTGTGCCTGGGGGGCCTGATCCTGACTGGCACTTCGAAGCTGGCATGCCGTGTACGGCTCTTCCCTACTCGTTCGTGATCGGCCCGAACGGCGAGTTCGGTCTGCACGCCGGAAAGTGGGTGCCCTTGCATGCCAGTATCGAGGGCTGGGTGGAATCCCTGGCTCTGGCGGACCATGCCCGTAGGTGGGCTCGCACGACCACGAGGCTGACGGGTGCTGCCGTGGACGAGCTTGAGTTTGAGGGGTTCGAGGTCGTACCGGAGGTGGCCGGCCTTGCGGACACCTGGTGGCGTGGGACCGACTCGCTGGTTGCCGTTTACCGAGGCGAAGCCGAAGTCATGGACGCACCTCAATGTCTCACCGGTACCGTCTACGGCGGACTCGACGAATGGGGACTCAGGGCCTCGGCGCATAGACGCCACCCGAAACTCCATGCCGTCTCCCGATCCTCCACCGCGCAGGAATGAAAACCGTCATGCAGAGAATCTCTCTCAGGGAACACCAGGTCGATCAGAAGTCGGCATTCCGTAAGTGGGTGGGATTCCCTGCAAGATCGTCTGTGCCTCCGGAGGGGGCGCGTGCGATGGGAGTGTCCGCGACCGGGTCCGGGAAAACCATCACGACCGCCATGAGCGCTCTGGAGTGCTTCCCGGACGGACGGATCCTCGTCATGGTCCCCACCCTGGACCTGATCGTGCAGAGCGCGCAGTCCTGGCGCCGGGTCGGGCACCGGGCGCCGATGGTCGCGGTCTGCTCGGTGGACAAGGACGAGGTCCTGGAGCAGCTCGGGGTGCGCACCACCACCAATCCGATCCAGCTTGCGCTGTGGGCGGGGGGCGGGCCGGTGGTCGTGTTCGCCACGTACGCCTCGCTGGTGGACCGCGAGGACCCCGCCGATGTCACTGGTCGTCGGACTGTCCCTGGGCCGTTGGAGTCGGCTCTGGCGGGCGGGGAGCGGCTGTACGGGCAGCGGATGGCTCGGTTCGATCTCGCTGTTCTGGACGAGGCACACATGACCGCCGGGGACATGGGCCGGCCGTGGGCGGCAATTCACGACAACAGCCGGATCCCTGTCGACTTCCGGCTCTACCTGACCGCCACCCCGCGGGTCCTCGCCGCGCCTCGGCCGCAGCGCGGGCGGGGCGGGCGGGAGGTGCTCATCGCGTCGATGGAGGATGACTCCCACACGTACGGCACCCGGATTTTTGATCTTGGGCTGGCGGAGGCGGTAGAACGATCGGTCCTCGCCGGTTTCGAGATCGACGTGCTCGAGATCCGTGACCCGGACCCGATCCTCGGCCTGTCCGAGGACGCGCTGCGCGGCCGGCGCATGGCCCTGCTCCAGGCGGCGCTGCTGGAGCACGCGGCGCAGCGGAATGTGCACACCACCATGGTGTTCCACCAGCGGGTCGAGGAGGCGGCCGCGTTCGCCGAGCAGATGCCGCGCACAGCCGCCGAGCTGTACACCGCTGAGGCCTCCGAGGCGGCGCTGGCCGAGGCGGAGGAGCTGCCCGCGGCGTCGATCGACGCCGGGCTGTACGAGCTCGAGGAGGGCCGTCACGTGCCGCCGGAGCGGGTGTGGGCGGCCTGGCTGTGCGGGGACCATCCCATCGCGCACCGGCGTGAAGTGATCCACCAGTTCGCCAACGGCATCGACGCCCAGAACCGACGCGTACACCGGGCGTTCCTGTCCTCAGTGCGCGCCCTCGGGGTCGGGGTCGACATCACCGGACTGCGCGGGGTGGAAGCCGTGTGCATCGTCGGCTCGCGCAGCTCCCAGGTCGACATCGTGCAGAACATCGGGCGCGCCCTGCGGCCCAACCCGGACGGCACGACCAAGATTGCGCGGATCATCATCCCCGTCTTTCTGCAGCCCGGGGAAGACCCCAAGGGCATGGTTGCCTCGGCCAGCTACCAGCCCCTGGTCGACATCCTCCAAGCCCTGCGCTCGCACTCGGAACGCATGGTCGACCAGCTTGCCTCCCGCGCCCTGACCCGCGGTACCGAAAGGCGGCGTATCCACGTCCGGTCTGCCTCCGCGGCCGGCCCGGAAAACAGGGACCTGTCCGTGGAGGCCAGCGAGGAGCAGCAGGGGGTCGATCGGGTCACTGCGGTCGTGGTCAACTTCGCCTCACCCCGCGACGCCGCCGACATCGCAGCCCTCACCCGCTGCCGCGTCATCCGCCCCCAGTCCCTGGTCTGGCTGGAGGGCTACCAGGCCCTCCTTCGCTGGCGGAAGGAGAACGAGATCACCGGCCTGCACGCCGTCCCCTATGACATCGAGATCGAGGTCGGGACGACGAAGGCCTTTCCGCTTGGCCGATGGGTGCACCAGCAGCGGAAATCACTGCGGGCCGGTGAACTCGATCCTCACCGCAAGGACCTCCTCGACGAGGCCGGGATGGTGTGGGAGCCCGGCGAGGAAGCCTGGGAGGACAAACTCGCCGAGCTGCGGTCGTACCGGCGGGCCACCGGGCACCTCGCCCCGAGGCAGGACGCCGTCTGGGGAGACGCTGAAGGCGAGCTGGTCCCGGTCGGGCAGCACATGGCCAACCTCCGCCGCAAAGGCGGCCTCGGCAAGGACCCGCAGCGTGCGGAGACCCGGGCCGCGCAACTCGCGGAGATCGACCCGGACTGGAACTGCCCCTGGCCCCTGGACTGGCAACGTCACTACAAGGTGCTCGCCGACCTCGTCGACGCTGACGGTGTCCTGCCGGCCATCGCACCCGGAGTGCTGTTCGAGGGTGACGACCTCGGACGATGGCTCACGCGGCAAAGAGAAGCGGGGACCTGGACGCAACTCTCCGCCGAGCAGCAGGAACGGCTGTCCAGGCTGGGCATCAAGCCCGTTGAGGCGCCGTCTCGCGCCCCGGCGGCCAGGGGTGCGACGAAGGGCCAGAGCAAGGCGCAGCAAGCCTTTCAGCGCGGCCTCACTGCCCTCACACAGTGGATCGAGCAGGTGGGCACGGGTCGACCGGTCCCGCGCGGCACGGTCATCGAGATCGCGGTCGACGGCGACACGGAGCCGGTGATCGTGAAGCTGGGCGTATGGGTCTCGAACACCAAATCGAGGCGGGACAGACTCACCCAGGAGCAGCTGAACGCGCTGCGGGAACTGGGCGTGGACTGGGCCTGACTCGGTCTGGCGCTGAGCCGCAGCGCGCGACAGCCCGGGCCTCGATGACCTGGGCCGCGATGACCTGGGCTGTCGAGCTTGTACCCGCTCCGGTTTCGGAGGTGACGGCAGTTTGGATGGCTTCCTCGGGGGGCGGAGCTTATGGAGCGGAGCCAGTAACTGGTCGAGGAACCCGCTCGGCATGAGCTTGGCAGCCTGTCGATCCACGAACTCAGCTCCGCCAAACCGGTACACCTCGTACCCCTGAAGACGAATCCGTCGGTCTTCTCGGACCATGTCGGCGTATAGGTCGGGTGCGGCCTTCCCGTGACGCGAGTAGTGCTCCTTCCCGTCCGGCTCGAGAACGTATCGGCGATCGCCGGGAGCGAGCATCAGGAAGTCCATCCGCTGCCGCGTCAGCGCCTTGCCTTCCGCCCGTTGGTTCCGCTGATGTTGCGTCAAGGGGTCGTCATGGAGATAGACCTGTGGCAACAGAGCAGGACAGTCGCCGAAGCCTCGCTGCATCGCGTGATCCCAGTAGGTGTCGAGCAACAGCTGCTCCGGGGCGTTGAGTGCTCCCTCAGCCGCTTCAGAAGCGCCTGCAGCCTGAGGTGCTCAGACGTCCCGTAGATGCCGTCCTGGAGGTGCCTCCACTTGCTGAGTTCGCTCCGGGTGAGGCCTGAGGCTCCCACTGGACGGTCGTACAGCAGGCAGTGGTCCTTGTTCTTCGTGATCTCGATGACACCACCTGCGATGTCTCCCCGGACGATCTCTGGCTTCAGCGCGGCGGCCGAAGACGAGGTTGCGCAGCTCGCCGCGCAGCCCACGAAAGCCTTCGGTGAAGGTGGTCTGCTCGCGTCGTTCCAGCGCTGCGTGTGCTGGGGCGACCCTGGTCAGGTCAGTTACTGGGGCTAAGGCCCTGGTCAGGTCAGTTGCTGGGGTCATTCTTGTGCTCCACCCGGAACGAGTAGTAGCCCTGCTTGTCGTAAAAGGGGACCTCGAACTCGATACCGAGGCGGCGCAGAAGGGCCTTGAGACACCGTATGGCCGCTCCCGTCTCCGAGTTGTCCATCAGTCCGTCGTGCTCAGGGTCCTGGGGCAAGTCGTCGATCAGCAGGTCGATGAGAGCGTGCGCAGCCTCTTCGTCACCGCCGGCGGTCGAGGCGGTGCGAAGCTCGTTGATGGCCGCGCGGCTCAACCTCGTGTATGAGTGGTTGTCACGCTGGACAGTTTCAAGGAAGAGTTCCTGCGGCGCTCTGTCCCCCTCAGCCCTCGTCCGGCAGAGCCCGAACGCCGGAATGATGATCTCGCAGGCCACTGACATCGAGCAGGAACTTTTGAAGGCTTTGCGTTGCGGTGGCGGGCGCAGATCGACGGTACCTGTGGCAGGTCCGGCTCTGTGCGTGTGTCAGCCGTGGCAGAACCTGGCTTCGGTCTAGCGCGCCTGTCAGGGCCGGTGCTCCCGCTCAAAGATCGGACCGTTCGCCTGGGCGCTGCACCTGGTTGCCACGCCCTGACCTTGATCACCAGGTATGTGGGGCCGGTATCGTGCGCAGGGTTGCCAGGTCGATCCTGTGCTGGTGGTGAAGTCAGCATCCACGCCGCCCCCGTCCCAACCTCTCTCCCGCCGATGGCCGCCCTGCGGTCGTCGGCGGCGTCGTGACCAGAACCGTGCGACCCCTATCAGCCTCGGGCTGACAGCGCCACTCGAGATGGGCCGGCGGGTGGGCGGTCAATGAGTCTGGTGAGGAAGCTGGCGAGCAGCGGCTGGGCGCGGTCCCGGTCGCGGAGCTCGTCGTGGCCGAAGCGGAACACCTCGTAGCCGCGGAGCTTTAGGTCGCGGTCCCCGGCCATGGTCGCAGCGTATTTCGCGCTGTCGGGTTCGGTGCCTTCGTTGCGGGTGTAGTGCTGCATGCCGTTGATAAAAGTTTCTGAAATCGGTTCTGACCGCGCTTCCGGGAAAGCTCAGGTCAACGAGGGGAACGAGGGATCGTTTCGGCAGAGTGTTTCCTGGCGTGGTAAGCAAGACGGCCGATGCTGTGCTGTTTCCCGGGATCGATGTGCGAGTGGAACGCGTGAACGACTCCTCCGACGTCCTGGCGGTGGAGGCGGTGTCGACGGCTCGTCCGGGCCGGTGCCCGGACTGCCGGGAAGCAGGCGAGACGTAGACACAGCACGTACCAACGCACCTTGGACGAGCGGCCGTTGGGCTCGCGCCGGGTCATAGTCCGGTTGCGGGTCCGCCGATTCTTCTGGGATCGGAAGAGTTTGTTCCCTCAAGACGTTCGTCGAGCAGGTGCCTGGCCTGTCCGAGCGGCACCGCCGCTCCAGCACTGGGCTGACGGGCTGGCTGCGGTCGATCGAGCTCGGCGGCCGTCCGGCCGCGCGGTTGTGCCGCCGGCTGCGGCTGGTCGCGGGCCGGACCCGGCTGCTCAGGCTGTTGACGGCGCCGACGGTGCCGGACCGTGCGCCGCGGGTGCTGGGGGTGGATGAGTTCGCCTTCCGCAAGGGCTGCACCTACGGGACCGTGCTGGTCGATGTCGAGGCCGGCCGGGTCGTGGACGTGCTGCCCGACCGCACCTCGGAGACGTTCGCGGCGTGGCTCACCGAGCATCCTGGAGCCGAGATCATCTGCCGGGACCGGGCCAGCGCCTATACCAAGGCGGTCAAGGAAGCCGCCTCTCATGCCCTGGAAGTCGCTGATCGTTGGCATTTGCTTCAGAACCTGTCCGCCGCGGTGGAGAAACCCTGCCACCAGCACCGCGACTGCCTGCGCAAACGTGCCGAGGAGGAGACGGTGACCGAGGTGCCCGAGGTGGCTCCGATGCTGTTACCGCCCGCGGAACTGCCGCGCACCCAGATCATCGAGCGCACCCGTCACCGCTACGAGGACATCTACCGCCTGCTGGAGAAACGCTGGACTATCAGCGCCATCGCCCGCCGTCTGAACCTCGACCGCAAGACCGTGCGCCGCTGCCGCGACACCGACCTCGACGAACTGCTGGCCTCCGCCCGCGACCGCCGCCCCAACGGCGTCCTGGAGCCGTTCAAGGCGTACCTCAACACTCGCTTCACCGAAGCCCAAGACCAGGTCAGCGGCACACGCCTGTTCCTGGAGATCCAGGGTCGCGACTACCGCAGGAGCCGCCAGGTCGTGCGCAAACACCTCGCCGCCCTCCGCGCCGGCACCGCCGAACCCGTCCGGACCGACATCCCCAGCCCTCGCAAGATCACCTCGTGGATCATGCGACCAAGGGAGACGCTCACCGAAAGCCAGGACGAGCGACTCCTCCAAGTCCGGCTCGCATGCCCGGACATCACCCGGGCCTGCGATCTCGCCCAGGCCTTCTCCGACCTGGTCCGCCACCAGCGCCGATACCTGCTGCTGGAGTGGATCCGTCAGGCCGAGCAAGACGCACCGAAGCCCATGAAGGGCTTCGCCGGCTTCCTCCGCCAGGACCTCGACGCCGTCACCGCCGGCCTCACCCTCCCCTGGAGTTCCGGCGTCGTCAAAGGACACGTGAACCGGGTGAAAACGCTCAAGCGAGCCATGTATGGCCGAGCCTCGTTCGAACTCCTGCGGACCCGCATCCTCATCCAGTCATGAGGCTCCGAGAGCTGGGCATACAGTCAGGACCCATGAAGTCGCCACAACCCACGGATCCGCAAGCCGAGGCCGCACAAGGCCGTATCGCTCTATGGCTTGACCCGGAGGACTTGCGCTGGCTGGCGCAGCACTGCTGTTGCGCCGACGACGCAACCGACGAAGTCAAGGACCGCTGCGGACGGCTCCGCTTCCGGGCTAGTGCAGCCCTGCACAAGCGTCAGCACTCGGCATGAGGACGTAGGCCGTCACGGAACTGCGGCCAGAGCCCTGAAATCGGCCAGGGACGCTCTTCCCTCCACTTCGTTGCAGTTTGAAGTGAGTGGGGAGACTGGGGAGTGAAGAGCGCGTGTGAGGGCCCGGCGACCGAAGGTCGCCGGGCCCTGTTGACCGGTGACGGTCAGGTGAAGTCGTTGCCCGCGGTGCTCACGGAGTGCGCCGCAGGGAGGTGATCTCGGGAACTCTGCCGGCGATGGTGGGGCGGGGCTGCTTCCGGGGTGGCCAGCAGGGCGACTATGGTGACGGGCTGGTCGCAGTGCGGGCAGTTCCGGACGGCGGTGGGGGTCAGGGCCTGCTCCTGTCGAGCAGAGCCGACTGCGGCCGTCGGAGTCTGGCGGGGCTGCTGTTCGCCGAGTCGGATGGCCCGCAGTCCGTCGCGTTCCTGGTTGGGCTGTTTCTCTGCGTCGCGGCGGCAGTTGGGCGAGCAGTAGATCTGCCGCAGGCGGAGGTTGGCGGTGAAGACGCCCTGGCAGACGCGGCTCCCGCCGGCGGCTCGCGCCCGCGTCGCCGCCGGCCCCGGGCGCGGACGGTGCTGCTCCGCTCGGGACGACCAGTCCGGGCCCAGCCGGAGCCGGCGGTGGGCCGGATGCCGAACGGACCGAACTCCTCGAACGCGAACACGCGGTCCGGGAAGTGCTCCAGGACGTGCACGATGCGGTCGAGCTTGGCGTCACGTTCGCGGTCTGGGGACTCCTTCCAGGTCTTGGTGCGCTGGAAGGTGATGCCCCGGCGGGCGAGTAGGCAACGTAACGCCTCGCGGCCGATCCGGATGACGCGGGCCGTGCACTTTCCGCAGGTAGGCCACGAGCTTGCGAATAGACCAGCGCATGAAGGGCTGGCCGAGCTTGGCCGGGCGGGTGATGGCCGTCCTGACGACAAAGTCTTCGTCGTCAGGACTGAGAAGGCGGGGACGGCCTCCCGCCCACCGAGGGTCCAAGCAGGCCAGACCGATCTCGTTGAACCGATGGATCACGTCGCGGACAGTGTCCTCGTCGGCATGTACCAGTTGCGCGATCACCGGGACCCGATTCCCACCGGCCGAGGCCAGCACCATCATCACACGTCGAAACCGCACCAAAATGGTGCTTCCTCAGCGCACGATCTGCTGCAGGTCCGCTGTCCGTGCTGGTCGCGACCATGGCGAAGGGCGCCCGTTGGCCAGTGTGCGAAGACAAACCTGGACGCCCTGCTGACGGCACCGTACGTGTTCATCGACGACCATGTGACGCCTTGTCGCCGGATCGGGCGACCCCCGAAACTCACGGACGCCGAACTGCCGTGCCAGGCGGTCGCCCAGGTCCTTCTCGGGTTTCCCCCCGCCCGGCACTGCACCCGCTTCGCCCACGCCCAGCCCACGCCCAGCCCGCGCACCTGCTCCCCTACCTGCCCGGCAACCCGCCTCCAACAAGCGACTCAACGCCGCCGGACCACCGATCAGCCACATCAACGAGGCACTGGCCCCGCAGGTGCCGGCCTGGAACGACGACCCGCAGCTGATCAACCCCACACCGACCCCCACCCGGCCGGCCCCGAGACCGTCAAACGCTCCGGAGCGGTCCGTCGCGTCGCAGCCCGGTGGCTACCTTCCGTAGAGGAACGCCCGTGCGGGGACGAAGACTTCGTGACCTTTCGGGAAGCGGACCCGTACGCCGTCTCGCGTCCACTGCACCGACTCCACCCCCTGCCGGCCCAGCGCCGCGTCGACGTCGAGCCAGTGCCCGTAAGCGGGAGTGGGCTGTCTGCCGATGAACAACCGGAACGTGTCGCTCCCGGACAAGGTGCTGCGACGGACCAGGGCCAGGTGGTGCGGTGCCTGGTCAGGGTAGATCAGCGAAGGCGGCGGAGCACTGCGGTAGGTCACCTCGTCCTGTGGCCAGCGCAGAACGGTGACCAGGCAGCCGGTCATGACGATGCCGCACACCAGGCCCAGCAGAGCCGGCCCCTTCCAGGGCCTACGACGGGGGCCGGACTGTTGGGGGTCCAGTGTGGTCACGGGCATGCGGACGGCGACCTCCATGATCGGTGCGACTAGCCTGCCCCAGGCAATGGGCACACCCGAAGGACGCAGCGTGCCGGGAAGAGGATTGCCGGGCTGGCTTGACGCGGCGATCATGTCACCCGCGCCTACGTGGTGAACAGGCCCGGCCACACCCGGACACACGCAGATCAGGGCCGTACACGCGGCAGTGACGGCCGCGCCCGGCGAGCCCGCCGTGCACGGAGGCCCGTGCGCCGGCCCCCGCAGCTGACCGGCACACGAGGAAGCACGTCGTACCCGTGGGCCCGGCTTCCCCGGGCACAGCGGTGTAAACGGGCGTGAGAAGCTGGCGATCCTGTCCCAGTCCTGGCGGGCGGCATAGCGGAATGATTTCCGCAGCAGGTAGACCGCGCAGGTCTGCACGACCGGCTTCGGCCAAAGCGGCCCGCCGCTTCGGGCAGGCCCTTCGGCGCGTCGCAGACGAGCATCAGGACGTCGTCACGCCGCGATTATTGATCTTGGTGAGAATGGGCATCCAATGCTTGGCGCCTTCGCCGCCGTCGCCGGCCCCGGATTCCGGGGATCTCACGCCGGCCCTCGGTCGTGCAGGCCCGCGTCACCCTCGGCCCGCCCGCGACGGACCCGCTTTGTGCTCCATGGGACGGGAGATGCCCATTCCCGCGGGCACATCCACCACGGGACGGCCCGCCAGGACACGTCCGACCAGGATCCGTCTGCCGTCGAACGGTCAGCCCGGCATTACGGTGGGACACGAAGACCTCCGTGTGCGGAATGGAGCCTGGGCACCTCCACACACCGGAGGTCTACGCCATGATCAAGACCTGTCGGCGTTGACGATGTTCGTGATCAGCACGCCCAAGGAGCAGCGAGACTGTCGGCTCAGCGGGCGTGGGGTGTGCTGTATCCCGGAGACCTCTGGGCAGGATCAAAGGCCGGCGGGCCGGGGAAGTCGTGGTCGATCTGGGTCTCCGATCCGGGCTCGATGTCGTCACGCAACACCGTGACCTGCGACGTCGCCGCCTCGTCCGGAAGTGTCGCGTGCACCCAGCGGCGAAATGAGGAGATCGGCACCTGCAGCTTGCGCTCGTCACGCCGCCGCTGGTGGTCGTCGAGACGGTCACCGTCCCGGGGAACCACTCCTTGATCAGCTTCGACCAGTCCGCCTCGCTCGTCGGCGGCCCGCCCGGACTGATCCCGGACGCCTCAGCCGGGCCAGGCACGTCCTGACCGGCTTGCGGTCCACCCCCCGTCAGCTGGGGAGCCACACGCTCGCCCGGGGATGCTGTCGCGATGCGTCAGTCTGTCCTGCTGGCGCGCCACTCGAGTGCTTGCGGGGTCTCTGTGAACTCTATGAGGTGCTCTCCCGCGAAGCGTTCCAGTGCGGTGCGCACCTCGGCGGGGGTGACGTAGAAGAACTCTTTCCTGTTGTTGACGCGGTTGACGCGCCGGTCGGCGAACTCCTGGTGGAGGCGGGTTTCCAGGCCGACCGCATCCTTGCTGAAGATGAGTGCGTGGACGTCGAAGCGGAAGGGGACGGCGGCCCCGCTGAGCTCGTAGACGCGGTCGAGGGGTTCGAGGCGTCGGGTCATGCCGATCTTGACGATGCTGTCCCCGAAGGCGCCGATGTTGGAGACGACGTAGACGTAGCCGGTGCGTACGTTCGCTGCCCGCGCGTCGACGTCGTGGAGTGCCTGCTGGATCTCGGCGAGTTTGGCTTCCATGTCGCGTACCGCCTCGAGGTTGCCCTGGGCGCGCAGGCGTTCGAGGGCGGCTTCGTAGTGGTTGCGTTCCTTGTGCAGCTTCTCCCGTTCGCGGTCCAGCTCGCGTTGGGCGGCTGCCTCTTCGCGTTCGCGGGCTCTTGTCTCGCGCTGGGCTTCCTTCTCCTCGTCCTTCTTCTGCAGGAAGTCGGCGGTCAGCTGCAGTTCGCGGACGCGGGCGTCGTGGTAGGCGTCGGAGATGCGGATGTGCATGGTGGCGCCGAGTCTGGCGATGGTCTCCCGGCTCTTGTAGAGGCGGTCGACCAGTGAGGTGAGGCGGTGGGGGCGCATGGTGCGTACGGCGTAGTCGGCTTCGGCGTTGTAGGCGCGGAGCATCAGTTTGGAGAAGTCGCGGATCATCTTCCGGCCTTCTCGTGCGGAGCCGTTGACGGTCCAGTCCGTGGCTGCCAGGACTGCTTGGTTGTCGCGTGCGAGGGCTTTGATCTCCGTCTTCAGGCAGTCCAGGCGGCTGCGGTAGGCGACGGCGTCGTGGAGCTGGTGATGGTAGGCGTAGATTCCGGCCTGTTGCAGCAGGACCGTCTCGTCGGTGGTGACGATCTGCGTGCGCAGTTCGGTCAGGCGGCTCTCTGCCTGGTAGATCTCACCGCGATGCCGCTCGGCTTCCTTACGGGCCTTCTCGGTGTCCCTGGCGATCTGCTTGGCGTCGGCCCTGATGTCTTTGACGACCTGGCGGGCTTCCTCGACGATCGCTTCGGCCTGTGCCTGTGACTGGGTCAGCAGGTGGGCCGCTTCCTGGCGTGTGCGCGCCATCAGTCCTGCGACCTGGGCGGCGTCCGCGCCGTGGGTCTGTGCGATCCAGGTCCTCAGCTCTTCGAGCTCACTTGCCTCATCTCGTCGTCGGCGGCCGAACCAGCCTCTCTTCCGGCTGCCGGGGGCCTCGGACCGAGGCATGTACTGGTGGGGAACGGCGCCGTTCACCGGACCGGCTTCGGAAGGCCCGGCCAGCCACAACTGCCAGCCCGGCGGAGGGGGCGGCCACGAGGGATCAGGCTGCCAGCCGGCCGGAGGAACCCAGCCTTGAGGCACTGGCCAGTTCGGCGGCGGGTTGAACCGATAATCGCTCACGCTCACTCGTGCACTCCCCCACCCTGGCACCGCTCAGCGACACACCCTGGCCAGCTCGCACGATCATGCCGCGCAGACTCCCGAACCGACGGACGATCACCAAGATCGGCGCAAAACGAACCCTGACCGGTCCACCGGACGCCACAACCACAGACCGCGACAAGCAAGCCGGCCTGCCCGCTCCTCCGACAGGCCGTGACCTTCCGCCCCCACCGGCCCGGCCCACCGGTCCCCGCGCTGGCCGCCGGCATCTGGCGCAACTGGACCACCGGCGCCTCAGTCACACGGTCCCGCAACCCCTACGGCCCCTGAGAACATCCGACTCATTCATCTAGCCTCGGCATCATGATCGTATGGCTCAACGGCACCCACGGCGCGGGGAAGACGACGACCAGCGCTCTCGTGCAGCAATTACTTCCGAATTCAAGGGTGTTCGACGCCGAGAAGGTCGGCGAGACACTCATGGACATCACACCAGGACTGCCCCCGACGGACAACTTCCAGCACTGGCCCCCGTGGCGGCCCCTCGTGGTCGAGACCGCCCGGCGTGTCCTCGAGTACACGGGCGGCACGCTGGTGATACCCATGACCGTCCTGGTCGAGCAGTACTGGCGCGAGATCACCACGGGACTCGCCGAGCATTCCCTTCCGGTCCGGCACTTCGTCCTCCACGCCGACCAGGACACCCTCCGCGCCCGTATCGCCGGCGACACCGTCACCGGCCCCGACTCCCCCTTCCGGCTCCAGTACCTCAAGCCCTACGCCGAAGCGGCCCGCACCTGGCTGCATGCCGAGGCCGAGGTCGTCGACACCACGTACCTCACCCCCGCCCAGGCAGCTCGGCACATCGCAGAAGCCCTCAAGAGGTGACAGGACGAGCTTTTGGTGTGCGGTTCCGCTGGAGGGCCACCAGCAGGTCCACGGACGGACACCGGACTCCCGGCCCGCGTTGGGCTTGCACACCGGTTGCCCGCCGGCAGCTTCAGTGCTCGGACGGGAAGGTCCGCCCGGGCAGTTGCGCTCGGCCCGCCGGACGGGTGGTGACGTCCGTTCCGACCGTGGATCGGTGGTGGCCGAGCCTGTTCGTGTGGTTCGCCCGTTGCCACGCCGGTCCCCGTCACCGCCGGCACCTCCCAGGCCCAGATCACAGGCGCCGTCTGCCGCACCTGCACCAGTGCCCCAGTACAGCGGGTGATGAACGAGCAGGGCACGTACGGCCACTGCCTGGCGAAGTGACCGCACCCTTCTGAGCAACGCCTCCAGGTCGCCGTACACGAACGCCTGCGCAAACTCATGACCGCGCCGCTGCTCCAGCACCGGCCACGAAGTCCACCTTGCCGTCACCGGGATCATGAATCAGCCAGGTTTCAGAGGCCTCCCCGAAGAGCCATCCAGGTCAGAGCCGAGCCGGGACCGGGACGGGACCGGTTTCGTACGGGACTGGCCCGCAGCGGCCCGTTCGTGTGGCCCAGCCGAACCGACGAGGGGCGAGCCACACTCATCTGGGACCTGCCCTGAGCGCTCCTTTGCATGCTGTAGCCGCTCGCGAACGGGTCGATGAAGGACGCGTCTCACCACGGCACCCACCTCCGCCTGCTGGTGGACCCGCCCCGGGGTGTTCCTGGCCGCCCGGGGCCGTCCTCCGGCTCGTCCGCGTCGGTGGATGCTGCCTGCGGTTCAGCGGGTCGCGGCCTCGTTGACCTCGCGGGAGGCCAACGCAGGGTGGCTGGTGTTCCGTCGCGGGACCGGGCGGTCGCGGGGGCGGTCTGGCCGGTCGGCGGCCAGGTCCAGCAGTGCCTGAACCCTGCGGGCGAAGGAGGGTCCGGGAAGGGGCAGTTCGCTGTCGGGCTGGCGCAGGTAGCCCACCGCAACGGCTGTGGGCATGTACTCCATCAGCTCGGTGACCACGGCGGACCGCGGCCGGCTGACATGCTGGGCCAGATTGCGCAGGACCCGCATGATCGTGGCGGTCGAGGCCTTGGCCTCGTGACGCAGAACGACCGGAGGGGCATCAGGCCAGCGCAGCGTGGTGCACACGGTACGGCTCACAGGCTTGTCCTCGCTGGTCTGGGTGTGCCACCAGCGGGCGGCGTGCGTCTCGCCGAGGGCCAGGTGATGGAGGTAGAGGCAGTAGGCGGCGCCCGGCTGGCCCGCGCCCGCGGCGTACTGCCACCAGAACCTGGCGGCATCGTCGGTGTCCGTCAGCTGCAGCACGCACGCCAGGACCAGGGCGCTGCCGGGTTCGGGTACCTGATCGGTGACGAAGGCGGAGACGGTGGTGGCGGGCGTGTGGCGGACCAGGGTCTCGCACAGGGCGCGCAAATCCTCGGCCGCGGCCTCCGAGACGGCGGGCCTCGGCGTCGGGGTGACGGGGTGCCGGGCTGCGGGCTCGGTGTCCCGGGGCGCGACGTCGTCTCGCGGCGCGGCGCGGTCGTGGACGAGGAGAGCCCTGGAGAGGATGTCGTCGAGCGTGGTCATGAGGCGGTTCCTCCGAAGTCGGGCAGCTCGATGGTGTCTTCCAGGAATCGTTCGGCGTGTCGTTCGTTGGACCGGACGGCGGCCAGGGGGATGCCGAGCAGGTCGGAGACCTTGGCGGGGGTGAAACCGCACAGGCGTCGCAGCACCATGACGTCGAGCTGGGTGTCGGGCAGGCGGCTCATCGCCGCGAACAGCTCCAGGCTCTCGGCCAGCTGCGCCATCTCGGCTTCGGGGGACGTCTTGTCGCGCAGGGCGACGGTGTCGAAGGCGGCCTCGGCGAGCAGGGGCCGGTGGTCGCGGTGATCGGCCTTCGCCTTGACCGTGGCCCGCAGGATGTTCCAGGCGTAGCGGCGGGTGTCAGGGCTCGCGAGGGCGTCACCGAAGGACAGCCACAGGATGGCGAAGGCGTCCTCGACCGCGGCGTCTCGGACTGCCGGGTCGGCCAGGAAGGCACCGGCGTAGCGGCGGTATCCGTCCTTGACCATCTCGCGCAGGGCTCCGTGCTCCAGGGGCGGGCCCGGCGGGGCGATGGCGACGGTCCTTGCGGTGGACCGGTTGATCCAGTCGCGGGTTTTCCGGGCGTCGAGGGCTGCCTGCTTCCACAGGTGGTGCAGCGGCCAGCCGGGGATGCCGAGCTCCTCGGCGAGGCGGTGGATGACCTCCCAGCGCGGGTAGTGACCGATGCCGCGCAGCAGCTCGGACAGTTTGGACTTGGCCAGCGGGATACACAGGCCCAGGTCGCTCAGGGTGCGTCCGCTGGTCAGATAGCGCTCACGCGTCGGCTCCAGCCAGGCACGGTGAGAACTGCCGACATCGGCCGCGATGGGACCCAGCTTGCGGCCCGGACGCAGCGGGAGCGGATCGGGGTCCGCTCCCGGGGTGGTGAAGGATGTCGTCACGGGGTGCCGTCCCCCTCGTCCGGCACCGCCTCGACGCGGTCTCGGGAGACCGGTGTGGTCTGCCGGCGGGCGCCGTGGAGGACCTGGGTCACTGTCAGGCCGAGGACCGGGGCGGCCACGGCTATCAGGGCCGCATGGCCCATCGCCGCCATCACCACGCTCCAGCCGAAGACGAGGACCGTCACCAGCGCCAGCGCCTTTGCTGTCGCTGCCTTCTTCATGTCCAAGATCGCTTCTCCTTGATGTGTCGCAGCCATCCGGAAGGCCACGCCGACAGAGCCCCTTCAACGCGCGGGTGCCGAACCGCAGTTGAGGGAGGATCAGCATGGACCGTTACCGGGCGGTCACGCGACGTGATCAAGGAATCGCGGAACATTAGAAGTCGCACAGCGGTCAGCCGAGCGACCCAAACGACCGTTCCCGTACACGAAGAAGCACATCAAGTAGCCCGTACGGGCGAAGTTCCCGGTTTTCCTTGCGTCCCCACCGGGGACCCCCTCATATGGAGACAGCACACCTTGGTGTCGCCCTTCCATCCGGAAGAGGCCCGGCCCCCGTGCCGAAGAAGGGGGACGTGCCGGCCCGTTCCCGCCCGGCCTGAGGCAGAGGCCGGGCGGGAACGGGGCCCCTCACGGGAAGAACGACCGTAGCGCAGGGCACCGACAGCACACCGATCACCGGGACGGCTCCGAGGCGCCCGTTCCCCTGGCCGGTCATGTCTCATGGGTGCTCGTCAGCAGCCCTCGCCGGCAGCCCTCGCCGGCATGGAGCGCGTGGGCGGGGGTGCGTGGGCGGGGGTGCGGACGGTGCCGCCGGCGCCTCGGTAGCCCTTGTCGGCCCGGCACAGGATGCCGGCTACGGTGATGGACCGGCCGCGAGCCGGACATATGGGTGGCCGCTGCAGAGACGGGCAAGGATCAGCAGCGCCTGCCGGCCGGCAGTCAGGCGCCGTCAGCGGGTGGCGAGCTCCCGGCGGCATGGACGGAGCTTGGGTGGCCTTATCCACAGCCGCTCATACGCCCATGGGGTACCGCTGCCGGCCCGGGGACGGGGACGTGTCAGCCGGGGGCCTGGCCAGAAGGCCGGACCCCCGGGATGGCGTCATGCTCTGTGCTCATCGGCGGTTTCACGATCGCAGTCGGGAGAAGCAGACCGGTCGTGCCGATCCGACGGGACAACGCGGTCGTACGCGACGGTCAGCGGTTCGTGATCAGTCCCGGCAGCCGGCCCGGTCAGCCACATTGCCGCCCAGCACGGCGTCCTGGACCGCGTCGCCATCCTCACGAGCGGGGGGCGCTGGTGGGTGACGGGTCAGCCGGCCGGACACACCGGTCGGGCCGACCTGCCCGGTAGGTAGGCCGTCCGTTCCTCGGGGGTCAGGTCTCGGCCGACGTTTCGGCAGATGTCGTCGCGTGCTGCATCGGGATTCGGCAGGGTGATGCTCCACACGCGGGCGGTGCTGTCCAGTCCGCCCGTCGCGAGCGTGCGGCCGTCTGGGCTGAAGGACAGCGCGTGCACGGCGTCGAGGTGCCCGAGCAGCGTGACCAGGGGCTTGCCGGTCCGGGTGTCCCAGAGCCGTGCGGCCATGTCCATGCCGCCGCTCGCGAGGGTCCGGCCGTCGGGGCTGAAGGCGACGGCGAAGACCTCGGCCGTGTGTCCGAGCAGTGTGCCACGGGTCGTGGCGGAGGCCACGTCCCAGATGCGGACCGTTCGATCGTGCCCGGTCGATGCGAGGGTGCGGCCGTCGGGTGCGAACGCCACCGCGTTCACCTGGTCGGTGTGGCCTTTCAGGTCCTTGAGCCTCCCGCCCGTGGCCGTGTCCCACAGCCGAACGGTCGTGTCGCCGGAGCCGGTGGCCACGGTACGGCCGTCGGGGCTGAAGCTGACGGAGATGACACCGGCCGTATGACCTTGCAGCGTCCTGGAGATCCCGCCCCTCCACACGTCCCACAGCAACACGATGCCGCCCGCGCCCCCGGTGGCAAGCATCGTGCCGTCCGGACTGAAGTCCATCAGCCGTTGACCGTGCGGGACCAGCGTTCCTGGATGGCTACCTGCTTCCGCTCAAGCTCGGCATCCATCACCCGGCTGGTGGCCGTCCCCGGAATCGTGAGCGACCGCCCGCGAACCCTGACGACTCGCAGATCACACAAAATCCTGCTCCGGATCACCCGCCGCCGCGTCTCGATACCGGCGACCTCGTTCCAAGGGATGACTCGCCTGCTGACGAAGGTGTGGAACTCCAATCCCCTTGCGGTCAGGAGGACCCTGCCATAGATCAGATTGACCGTGCCGACGAACGCGACCACAGCGAGGACTCCAAGGCCACTCACAAACCACCATTTGTTCGGTTCGTGCGTGGTCAGGACCATCACCACCATGACACCAGTGAGGGACAGCGTCACGAGGCCGTTCTGCCACCAAGCTCTCCGGCGGTCATCAGAGTTGAAGCCGATCCACACGTCAGGCATGTCCATGATGCTATCGACGTCCATTCGAATGATGACCGGCCTGGCTTGACGACTTACTGATCGTTTCAGAATGCCGCCCTGCGGAGACGCTGGCGGCCCATGGAACAATCCCCTTCAACCACGGGCTCAGGGGGATGACGCCGTATGGAACGGGTTGGGGATGCACGAGGGCTCGTGCTTGGTTACGTCGACGCTCTGAACGCAGTTGACGCGGCCATGAGGGCGGCGATCCCTTCGCTTGAGCGACTCGCAGATGTCCTCAGCCTGGTCCGTTCGCACCGAATCATCAACCGGAGTGGGCGGGTCGGCACCTACTCCTACTCGGTTCATGGGGCCGGGTGCCGCTTCGTCAGTGACGACGGCATCGAGGTCGATGTCGACTTCACACCCGACCGGAGCGAGACCTTCGACCTCTGGCGGCTGCGCTGGTACGGGCTGAGCCTGCCTGAACCTCTTGACGTCACAGATCAGGACCTGCGGACCGCCGTGCGGTCCCTTCAATCGCTTCTGACCGAGGTGCGACCGGGGTGGTTCAGTGTCGCTAAGGTCTGTCCCGCAAACGCGGGACGGGTTGCACCCAGGTGAGAGCCGGGATACCCGCGAGCCTCCAACAGGGCATCTGTGGCAGCCTGCCGACATGCCATGGGAACTCAAAGAGCACGCAGGTCGCCACTACGCCGTCGTATTCCACTACGCCTTGCCCGACGACGCCTGGGCCGTGGAACTGAGCGAAGCTAAGCCGGCATCGGTCGAGGGGGCCAAGAACCCCGACGCCGCGGTGACCCACTTGCCTGGCGCTGCCTTCCTGGTGACACATGTCCCGGACGAGGACCCGAATCTGCAAC
This sequence comes from Streptomyces roseicoloratus, assembly GCF_004117935.1. Classification (GTDB taxonomy): domain Bacteria; phylum Actinomycetota; class Actinomycetes; order Streptomycetales; family Streptomycetaceae; genus Streptomyces; species Streptomyces roseicoloratus. Next base: position 19,819 of record NZ_SDOY01000149.1, read on the forward strand.
CGACCGTCCGAGTCTGGAGCCCTGACGAGCACGTCGTTCCCTACGAGGTCATGCGCTGGTACATGGAGCAGGTGGACGACCAGGTAGAACGCTGTCGCATTGCGTTCGAGCAGGGGGAACCTCAAGCAGTGGAATGATCACGCAGTGACTGGTGTGATCACGGCGTCGGAGCCTTCCTGGATAGCCCCGTTCTCCGGGCTGAGCCCGCGGCAGTTCGGGAAGCTGGTGACGGTGTGGCGGCGCGGGGGTGCGGACGCGGTCCGCAGGGGCCGGCCCTGGAGCCTTCCGCTGGAGGACAGGGCCCTGCTGGTCGCAGCCTACTGGCGCGCACGAACCTGACCATGCGGCAGCTCGCCCCGCCGTTCGGGGTGTCGAAGTCGGCGGCGGACCGGATCATCGACCATCTCGGGCCGCTACTCGCCCTCCAGCCCCGCAAGCGATTCGCCAAGGACGCCGTGCTCATCGTGGACGACACCCTAGTCCCCACCCGGGACCACACCATCGCCGAGCGGTCGAAGACATCTCATGTCGTCGGAGGTCAACTCAGTGTGTGGCAGTCTCACCTCCGACTCCAGTGGTCAGAGGTGAGGTGCCTCGTCTGTCGGAGCCACCCGATAACATCGCGACGCGTCGTAAGGCGGACACCAGAGAGCGTCGAATATGCAGATCGCCGGCATGGAGATTCGGGTGAATCATCCTGTTCTGGCGTTGGGGTCGACCGACTGGCTGCCGGTGTTGGAGCTGAGAGGAGAGGCCGCGGTCGGGTGTGACACTCATGTGGCAATCCGGGTTCAGGCTCAGGTTCGACTCATCAAGGTCCGGCTCTTCACCGATCCGCTCGACGAGGCGCCAAGGCCGGATCCTTCCTTTGCGACCGTCTTCGAGGGGCCGATCTCGTTGGCTGATGGACGGTTGGTCATCGGTGATGTCATGGGTGTGACGCGCTTCGTGAGCCTCATCGGTGAAGGGGGCAGGCGGCAAATCCGTGTTGCTGTTGATGAGCCTGGCTGGAGCGCGGCCGCAGTCGACATCTTCGTGGGCCCGCGGCTTTAGGCAGCGAGCGCGACGGGTGCGGCGAAGGCCCGTTCGGGGTCGTAGGGCATGCGGTTTCGCAGGCAGTGGTAGAGGCAGCCGAGCAGCTTGTTGAACAGGTTCCTGAGAGCTGCGGTATGGCGTTCTCCACCAGCTCTCCGTCGGTCGTAGTGGGCTCGTGGAGCCTGCGTTCGGAGGGCTGCAAAGGCCCACATGTGCCCGGCTGAGGCCAGTCGCTGGTTTTTAACGGTCCGGGCCACTACCACGTGGCTTCGACCGGAGGCTCGCGTCACGGGTGCCGCGCCGGCGTATGCCTTCATGGCTCTGGCGTCCGCGAAGCGTTCGCGGTCGTCTCCGATCTCGGCGAGGACGCGTGCCCCGGACAGCACAGACAGCCCCGGGAAGCTTGTGATGATGTCTGCGTCAGGGTGTGCGAGGAATGCCTCTTCCGTCGCCGCCGCGAGCTGAGTAACGCTGAGGCAGGCAGCGTCGACCTGTCGGACGAGCGCCACTGTCTGATGTCCCAGAGTCTTTTCGACCTGCGGCAGTTGCCGCAGGTAGTCGGCTCGGAAGATTGCCCGAAGCCGCTCGACTTCAGCTTCGATTCCGCAGCGTGGGCGCTCGCCCCGTTTGAGCAGCGCGCGCAACTGGCTGCGGGTCAGCCTGGCGGCGTCGGCCGGCGTGGGTGCGGCAGTCAGGATCACGCGGGTGAAGCTTCCCCTTGATCGTGGACACCTGGAGACTGGGATCTGAGGTTCCAGAGGAAGTAGCACCAGGTGGGAAGCAAGTACACGAAGCGGTACACCGAGGAGTTCAAGCGGGACGCGATCGCGCTCGTCGACTCCTCGGGCAAGACGGTCACCGCCGTCGCCCGGGAACTCGGCATCAGCTCCGAGTCCCTGCGCGGCTGGTACCGCCGGGCCAAGGCCGACCAGGGCGAGGGCGTCCCGGGCGAGCTGACCAGCGCGGAGCGTGAGGAACTCAAGCGGCTGCGGCGGGAGAACCGCGAACAGCAGCAGACGATCGAGATCCTGAAAAAAGCGACGGCCTTCTTCGTGAAGGAGAGCGACCGGTGACCATGTTGTACCGGTTGATCCATGCGGAGAAGGCGAACTACCCGATCGTGCTGTTGTGCCGGGTGCTGCACGTGACCCGCTCCTCCTACTACGCCTGGCGCGAGGGCGAGGCCGCCCGCCGAGAGCGCCAGGCCACCGACGACGCGCTCGCCCACGAGATCACCGTGCTCCACATCGCCTCCCGTCGCACCTACGGCGTCCCGCGCATCCACGCCGAGCTGCGGCGTCTGGGGCGGCGGGTGAACCGCAAGCGCATCGCCCGCGTCATGCGCGAGCGCGACATCCGCGGCGTCACCCGCCGCAAGCACCGCTCACTGACCCGGCCGGACAAGAAGGCGAAGCCGGCCCCGGACCTGATCGGCCGCGACTTCCACGCCGCGCGTCCCGGGATCAAGCTGGTCGGCGACATCACCTACCTGCCGACGGCCGAGGGCTGGCTCTACCTCGCCTGCTGGCTGGACCTGGCCACCCGCGAGGTCGTCGGCTACGCCATGGCCGACCACCACCGCGCCGAGCTCGTCGTCGACGCCCTCGACATGGCCTACGGCCGAGGCGGCCTGGAGCCGGGATGCGTGATCCACAGCGATCGCGGCAGCGAGTACACATCGACGCAATTCAGAGATCGAATACGGGAGTTGGGGCTGCGACAGAGCTGCGGACGCACCGGATCATGTTTCGACAACGCCGCGGCGGAGAGTTTCTGGGCCCTGCTCAAGGAAGAGATCGGAACCCGGACCTGGCCCGACCGGGCCACCGCCCGCGCCGAGGTCTTCACCTTCATCGAGACCTTCTACAACCGCCGCCGCCTACGCAAGCACAAGATCTTCGGCTACCTCACCCCGGCCGAGACCAGACAGCGGCACCAACACGCCCTCGCGGCATAACGAACGAGTGTCCGAGATCACGGGGAAACTTCA
>NZ_SDOY01000150.1 GCF_004117935.1 Streptomyces roseicoloratus
ACACCGAACCGGAAGGCCCTCACCCGTTCAAGATCCCTCAGCCGAGACCTGGCTCACCCGTCCACAACCTCCCGGGACAGAACACCTAGTGGTCGTCCCAGTGGTTGCCGTGCGCCGCGTGCCGGTGCCCGTCGTGCAGGTAGTCGACGTGGTCGCCGTGCGTCACGCCGGTGTGTCCGCAGCTCGGCCCGTGTGTGTGGTCGGGGTGGGTGTGCGGGACGTGGGACGTGGGCTCGCACTCGTCCCAGTGGCCGGCGTGCTCGCGGTGCAGATGACCGTCGTGCGCGTAGTCGACGTGGTCCCGGTGCGTGACGGCGGTGTGTCCGCAGGACGGCCCGTGGGTGTGCGCGTGGGGGGTCGGGTGCTCATGATGGAGAACGCTCATGGCTCCGCCTCGGGCAGAGTTCGGCTGTCCCTTTCAGGCTAGTTCGGGATGCACGCCCCGGCGCCCGGAGCCCCGGCGCCCGGCACTCTGGGCCCCGGCGCCCGGGCGTCCCCGCGTCCCGACCTCCCGGTGTCCCGACCTCGCGGCGTCCCGACCTCCGGCTCAGAGCAGTACCGCGACCGCGAAGCCCGCGAACGCCACCGTGGACGCCGTCGCGAGCAGCGCGCCCCGGTGTGACAGCGCCTGCGGCCGGGTCGCGTCCAGGGACTGGATCCGGCGGTGCGCCACCGCGAGGAAACCGATCCACACCAGCGCCGACAGGCCCGCGGCGACCAGCCCGGGCGCCGTCACGTCGTCGTGGATCGCCTGCTTGGCGGCGAGCACCGCCACCACGGTGGCGGACAGGGTGGTGCGCCGCCAGGCCAGCCGGGTCCGCTCCGGTTGCAGGCCGGGGTCCCGGTCCGCGGCGGCGAATCCCGTCCCGGACCCGCCGGAGCCTGCCCCCGCAACGTCCCCGGCGCCGGACCCGGCGCCGGACCCGGCGCCGGTCATCGTCCGGCCCAGCCGAAGACGACGACCACCACCATCGCGAGTGCGACCACTGCCACCGCGAGGCTCAGGACCGTGGGGAAGCGGGACACGGGCAGGTCCTCGCCGCGCCGCATGGCCCGCTCGCAGCGTACCCAGTGGTTCACGGCGCGCAGCGCGCACAGCACGCCCGCCGCGAGCAGCGCGAGCGCGAGCCCCACCCGGACGCCCCAGCGCAGGTCGGGCAGGAACTGGTCCACGGCGAAACCGCCGCCGATCAGGGCGAGCGCGGTCCGGATCCAGGCGAGGAACGTCCGCTCGTTGGCCAGGGAGAAGCGGTAGTCGGGGGTCTCGCCCTGCTCCCGGAGGCGGCGCGGCGCGAACCACAGTCGCAGGCTCTGCACGAAGTCGCTCACCCAGGCACCCTATCCATCCGGACGATGATCTTCCCCTTCGGTGGAGGTGCACCACCCCGGCGCCCCCCTCACCCCGGCGCCTCACCGCCCCGCCTCCCCGCCACTTCGGGCCGGCTCCGGCAGGCCGGCCCGAGGGCGAGTCCGCTCAGACTCCGCGCGCGAGCAGCCGCTCGTACGCCGCCAGCCCGTCCGGCACCCATTCCCATTCGCCGAGCCGTGCCGACAGCTCCTCCTCGGTGAGGAAGGCGTGCCAGGCCACTTCCTCCACCTGCGGGTTCACGGGCAGGTCGCAGCGCACCTCGTAGACCGCGGACCACCAGCGCCCGCCGCCGCCCTCGGAGTCGTACAGGAACTTCAGTACGGGCTCGGGCCGGGGCAGCCCGGACACGCCGAGCTCCTCCTCGGCCTCGCGCAGCGCGGCGTCGTCGTACGACTCGCCGGCACCGACCACCCCGCCCACGAACATGTCGTACAGCGAGGGGAAGACCAGCTTGTCCGCGGTCCTGCGGTGGACGAACGTCCGGCCCAGTGAGTCCCGCACCCGGATGAAGGCGCAGCGGTGGATCAGGCCGCGCGCGTACACCTCACCGCGCGGGGCCTGCCCGATCACCCGGTCCTGCTCGTCCACGACGTCGAGTACCTCATCAGCGCCCATGCGCCCATGAAAGCACCGCCGTTCACCGATTCGCCCGTGAGGGGCGCCGCACCGGTCCGCCGCCCGTCAGGAGGCCGCGGGCGCCTCACTGGCCCATGACGTACTTCACCGTCGGGCCGGTGGTCCAGCCGCCGTCGACGGCCAGCTCCGCGCCCGTCACGTACGAGGCGGCGTCGGAGAGCAGGAAGACGACGGCTCCGGCGATCTCGTGCGCCTCGCCGACCCGGCCCATCGGGGTGTTGGGGTACTTCCCCTCGCCCTTCTCTATGCCCAAGGAGGCGGTCATCGGCGTGTACGTCATGCCGGGGTGCACCGAGTTGACGCGGATCCTCGCGGTGCCGAGCTCGACCGCACCGATCTTCGTGAGCCCGCGCACGCCCCACTTGGAGGCGCCGTAGCCGGCGGTGAGGGCCAGACCCATGAGGCCCGCGGCCGAGGAGATGTTCACGATCGAGCCGCCGCCGGCCTCCTTCATGGCCGGTATCGCGGTCTTCATGCCGATGAAGACGCCCGTCAGGTTGACGTCGAGGACCTTGCGGAAGTGCTCGACGGACTCGGTCTCCAGGAAGGCGCCGGTCGCGATGCCCGCGTTGTTCACCAGGCCGTGCAGCGCGCCGAACTCGGCGACCGCGTAGGCGACGGCGGCCGTCCACTCCTCCTCCGAGGTGACGTCGTGGTGCAGGAAGCGGGCCCGCCCGCCGAGTTCGGCCGCGGTCGCCGCGCCCTCCTCGTCGAGGACGTCGGTGATCACGACGTTGGCGCCCGCGGCCACCGCCAGGCGCGCCGCCTCGGCGCCCAGGCCGCGGGCGCCACCGGTGACGAGCACGGTCCTGCCGGTGAGGTCGTACGCGTCGGCCGCCGGGGCCGTTGCGGCCGCCGGGGCCTTCGGGGCGCTGGAGGCCGTGGCGGTCGCAGAGTTCGTGGAGGTCATCAAAGTTCCTTCGGAGCTGGAGCTGGTGCGGGTGCGGGTGCGGGTGCGGGTGCGGGTGCGGGAGGTGGAGTTGGAGCGGGAGGTGGAGCTGGAGCGGGAGGTGGAGTTGGAGCGGGAGGTGGAGCTGGAGCGGGAGGTGGAGCTGGAGCGGGAGGTGGAGCTGGAGTCGGAGCGGCAACGACGGGTGGAGCAGGAGCTGGGCGTGAAAGTTCGCTCCCCGGTCTCCCCGGCCACGGCGCCCGCAGAAGCGCGGTGGTCGTCGCGGCCAGATCGGCGAGGAAGAGCGGTTCGCCGGTGAGCGGCTCGGTGCCGTCGAGGTACTGCCGGGCCCGGTCCGCCAGCGCGGCGCCCACGACGGTCAGTGCGAGGTCGAGCCGCTCCAGGCGCAGCGGCTCCGGCAGCCCGTCGGCGGCGAGCCGGGCCTCGACGCGTTCGATGAGCCGCCAGTAGCGGGTGCCGGCGAGCGCGGGGTGCGGGGTGCGGGTGCGGATCCCGCTCTCGTGGCTGAGCTGGGCGGAGATCCGCAGGCACCGCCGGCCGCGGTCGGTGCGCAGTTCGCTCGCCTCTGCCGTGACGAGCGCGGTGACCAGGGCGTGGGTGTCGTCGGCGGCGGCGTCGAGGAGCGGGGCGAGGACCTGCTCGGTGCGGATCTGGCATCCGGCCATGACGGCGTCGAGCAGTCCGGCGCGGGAGCCGAAGTGGTACTGAACGGCGGAGGGGTTGGCCTGGCCGGCGCGGGCGACGACGTCCCGCAGCTGGGCGCCGTCGACGCCCTGCGCGGCGAAGACCTCCTCGGCCGCGCGGATCAGCTTCTCCCGGGTCTCGGCTCCTGACGTCCTGGCCATGGCGGCATGTTAATGCCCGGCATTAGAAAGCGGGAGTGCCGGCGGCCGGCCGCGAACCGTTGACGGGATACATCGGTGTATCCAAGATGCGGTCCATGCCATCTCATGAATCGTACGACGCCGACGTGATCGTCATCGGGGCCGGTCTCGCCGGTCTCGCCGCCACCGCCGAACTGGTCGACGCCGGCCGGTCCGTCATCCTGCTCGACCAGGAGCCCGAGCAGTCCCTGGGCGGCCAGGCCCACTGGTCCTTCGGCGGGCTCTTCCTCGTCGACTCGCCCGAGCAGCGCCGGATGCGCATCCGCGACAGCCGCGACCTGGCCCTCCAGGACTGGCTCGGCACGGCCGGCTTCGACCGCCCCGAGGACGACTGGGCGCGACGCTGGGCGGAGGCGTACGTCGACTTCGCCGCCGGCGGGAAGCGCTCCTGGCTGCACGGGATGGGCGTGCGCTTCTTCCCCGTGGTCGGCTGGGCCGAGCGCGGCGGCTACGACGCCACCGGCCACGGCAACTCCGTACCGCGCTTCCACATCACCTGGGGCACCGGCCCCGGCCTCGTCGCGCCCTTCGAGCGGCGGGTGCGCGAGGGCGCCGCCCGCGGTCTGGTCCGGTTCCGCTTCCGCCACCGCGTCACGGGCCTCGGCACCTCGGCCGGCACCGTCGACACGGTCACGGGCGAGGTCCTGGCGCCCTCCGCCGTCCCCCGCGGCGCGGCGAGCAGCCGTGAGGTCACCGGCACCTTCTCGTTCCGCGCCCAGGCGGTGATCGTCACCTCCGGCGGCATCGGCGGCAACCACGACCTCGTCCGCAAGCAGTGGCCGGAACGCCTCGGCACCCCGCCCGACCGCATGCTCTCCGGCGTCCCCGCCCATGTCGACGGGCTGATGCTGGGCATCGCCGAGGACGCCGGTGCCCACCACGTCAACCGCGACCGGATGTGGCACTACACCGAGGGCATCGAGAACTGGAACCCGATCTGGGCCCGCCACGGCATCCGCATCCTGCCCGGCCCCTCGTCCCTCTGGCTCGACGCCACGGGCAAGCGGCTGCCCGTACCGCTCTTCCCCGGCTTCGACACCCTCGGCACCCTCGAGCACATCATGCGGACCGGCTACGACCACACGTGGTTCGTGCTCGACCAGAAGATCATCGGCAAGGAGTTCGCGCTCTCCGGCTCCGAGCAGAACCCGGACCTCACCGGCAAGTCCGTCCGCGGCGTACTCGGCCGCGCCCGTGCCGACGTGCCGGGCCCGGTCAGGGCCTTCATGGACAAGGGCGCCGACTTCGTCGTCGAACGCGAGCTCGGCGCCCTGGTCCGCGGCATGAACCGGATCACCGGCGAGGACCTGATCGACGAGGCGGCGCTGCGCCGGGAGATCACCGCCCGGGACCGGGAGATGGCCAACCCCTTCACCAAGGACCTCCAGGTCACGGCGATCCACGGCGCCCGCCGCTACCTCGGCGACAAGCTGATCCGTACGGCCACCCCGCACCGCATCCTCGACCCCAAGGCCGGGCCGCTGATCGCCGTACGCCTCAACATCCTCACCCGCAAGTCCCTCGGCGGCCTGCGGACCGACCTCTCCTCCCGCGTCCTCACCGCCTCCGGCGAACCACTGCCCGGCGTCTACGCGGCGGGCGAGGCGGCCGGCTTCGGCGGCGGCGGCGTCCACGGCTACCGCTCCCTGGAGGGCACCTTCCTCGGCGGCTGCCTCTTCTCGGGCCGCACGGCGGGCCGGGCGGCGGCGAAGGCCGTCGACTGAGCCGTCGCCGTCGGGACCGGTCCGACCTCGCCCGGCGGGAAGACCGGCCTACAACACCAGCGACAACAGCAGCACGAACGCGATGCCGACCACCGAGATGATCGTCTCCATCACCGACCAGGTCTTGACCGTCTGGCCGACGTTCATCCCGAAGTACTCCTTCACCAGCCAGAATCCGGCGTCGTTGACGTGGCTGAAGAAGAGCGAGCCGGCGCCGATCGCCAGGACCAGCAGCGAGACCTCACCGGTCGACATGCCGTCGGCGAGCGGTGCCACCAGGCCCGCCGCCGAGATCGTCGCCACGGTCGCCGAGCCGGTCGCGAGCCGGATCGCGACCGCGATCAGCCACGCGAGCAGCAGGGCCGGGATGGACCAGTCCTTCGAGAAGTCCAGGATCATCCGACCGACGCCGATGTCGATGAGGGTCTGCTTGAAGCCGCCGCCCGCGCCGACGATCAGCAGGATGCCCGCGATCGGCGCGAGCGACTTCTCGACGGTGGAGGACAGGCGCTCCTTGGAGAAGCCGGCCGCGCGGCCCAGGGTGAACATGCCGACCATGACGGCCGCGAGCAGGGCGATCAGCGGCGAGCCGATGACGTCGGTGACCTTCTGCACGCCGTTGGACGGGTCGTCCACGACGATGTCGACGAGGGCCTTCACCAGCATCAGGACGACCGGCAGCAGCACCGTGGCGACGGTGACGCCGAATCCCGGGCGCTTCTCCAGCTCCTCGGAGGGGCGCACGGGGATCATCTTCTCGGGCGCGGGGATGTCCACCCAGCGGGCCGCGAACCGGGAGAAGACCGGACCGGCGATGATCACGGTCGGGACGGCGACGAGCAGGCCGAGGGCCAGGGTGACGCCCAGGTTGGCGCCGACCGCGTCGATCGCGACGAGCGGGCCGGGGTGCGGCGGGATGAGGCCGTGCATGACGGACAGACCGGCGAGGGCCGGGATGCCGATCCGCATCAGCGAGTAGTTGCCGCGCTTGGCGACCAGCAGCACCACCGGGATCAGCAGCACGATGCCGACCTCGAAGAAGAGCGGCAGACCGATCACGGACGCGATGAGCACCATCGCCCAGGGCATGGACCGCCCGGACGCCTTCGCCAGGATCGTGTCGACGATCTGGTCCGCGCCGCCCGAGTCCGCGAGCAGCTTGCCGAGGATCGCGCCGAGCGCGATGAGCACGCCCACGCCGGCCACGGTGGCGCCCAGTCCGGCGGTGAAGGACGTGATGGTGTCCGCGAGCGGGGCACCCGCGAACGCGCCCAGCGCCAGCGACCCGATGGTCAGGGCGAGGAAGGCGTGCAGCTTGAACCTGGTGATCAGCAGGACGATGACGGCGATGCCGGCGAGGACGGCGATCCCGAGCTGCGCGTTGCCGGCCGAGGTGATCGGTTCGGCGGCGTCCGCTGCCAGGATCTCGGCACTGAGACTGGTCACGGTGGGTCCCTTGGGGTGAGGGGGCAGGGGAGGGGCGGGGGGTGGCAGAGGCGGTACGAGAGACGCCAGAGGTACGGAAGGAGCACGGCGCGGCGCGCGTGGCACAAGCGGGTGCGCTGGACCGGCCGGCCGGCCAGTCGGCCGGCCGGCCAGTCAGCCGTCACTTGGCGGCGGGTCAGCCAGCCGGCCGGCCCGCCAGCCCGCCAGCCAGTCGGCCGGTCAGCACCCCGCCGGCGCGCCCGTCAGCCGGTGCAGCGCGGCGACGGCCCGGGCGGTGATCTCCTCGGGCGTGCCGGTCACGTCGACGGCGACGCCCGTCTCGTCCTCCTGCAGCGGCTGCAGCGCGGCGAACTGGGAGTCGAGGAGGGCGGCCGGCATGAAGTGGCCCTTGCGGGCGGCCATGCGCTGCTCGATGAGCTCCCGGTCGCCGGTCAGATGGAGGAAGACCACACCGGGCGCGGCGGCGCGCAGCCGGTCCCGGTAAGAGCGCTTCAGCGCGGAACTGCTCACCACGCCGCCGCGCCCGGCCCGGTCGTGCGCCCATGTCCCGATGGCGTCGAGCCAGGGCTCGCGGTCCTGGTCGTCCAGCGGGACGCCGGCCGACATCTTGGCGACGTTGGCCGCGGGGTGGAAGTCGTCGCCCTCCGCGTACGGAAGGCCGAGCGCCTCGGCGACGAGCGGACCGATCGTGGTCTTGCCGGTGCCGGCGACGCCCATCACGACGACGACCGGGGGGCGGCCGCCCGTGGAGGGACGGGAGGTGGTGCTCATGGTGGTGCCTCGCTGTCTTCTTCGACATCGATCCGTCGCGCTCATGAAACCCATTGGGTACGACGTATTCAAGAGCTGGCAGCAAATAAGTCGTACTTTTTCTTCCCGGCGTGATCATTCGTGTGATCACGCCTAGGCTGGCGACCATGACGACACCGGCCCAGGGGCTCCACCCGCACGTCCTGACCTCCCTGGGTCTCGCGATCACCGCGGGCGAGTACCCGCCCGGCAGCGTGCTGCGCACCGACGAGCTCGCCGAGCGCTTCGAGGTCTCCCGGACCGTGGTGCGCGAGGTCGTCCGCGTCCTCGAGACCATGCACCTGGTCGAGTCCCGTCGCCGGGTCGGCGTGATCGTGCTCCCGACCGAGCGCTGGAACGTGTACGACCCCCAGGTCATCCGCTGGCGCCTGGCCGGTGCCGACCGGCCCCGTCAGCTGCGCTCGCTCACCGTGCTGCGCTCCGCGATCGAGCCGGTCGCCGCAGGACTCGCCGCCCTGAACGCGACGCCCGAACAGTGCCGTGAGCTCACCGAGCAGGCCCTCGGCATGGTCGCCACCTCGCGCGGGCGGCAGCTGGAGGCGTACCTCGTCCACGACGTCGCCTTCCACCGGGTGGTCCTCGACGCCTCGGGGAACGAGATGTTCGCCCGGCTCGGCGACGTGGTCGCCGAGGTGCTCACCGGCCGCACCCGCCACCAGGTGATGTTCGAGGACCCCGACCCGGCTGCCGTCACCCTGCACGTCCAGGTCGCCGAGGCCGTACGGGAGCGGAACGTGGCCCGCGCCGAGGAGCTGACCCGGGAGATCGCGTTCGGCGCCCTCAAGGAACTGGACGTCCTCGCGCCGTAGCGCCGTCGGCCCCGCCCCCTGTCGCCGTCGGCCTCGCCCCGTGGCCCGGCGGCCCGCCACCGCTTCCGGCATCACGCCCGTCACACGCCGTACACCCGCAGGTAACCTCTGAACTAGCTCAAATAAGGGCGTTCAGTGACATCGGCCACAGTCAGCGATCGGGTTTGCCGTGAGGATGTGCGCTGGCCGTGCCGGGAGTCCCCACAAGGGCACGGCCGGGTACCGCACAGACCCTCCCCCCTCACGAAGGCGAACAACTCCATGAGTGACCGCATCACTGCGGCCGACCCGCTGTCCGCCACCCCGGCGGCCTCCGGAGCCGTGACCCCGTCGACGACCCCCCACGTCGACGCCGGCGACGCCGGATACCGCAAGGACCTCAAGTCCCGGCACATCAACATGATCGCCATCGGTGGCGCCATCGGAACCGGACTGTTCCTCGGCGCCGGCGGCCGGATGGCCAGCGCCGGTCCCTCCCTCTTCATCGCGTACGCGGTGTGCGGCCTCTTCGCCTTCTTCGTGGTCCGGGCCCTCGGCGAGCTCGTGCTCTACCGCCCCTCCTCCGGCGCCTTCGTGTCGTACGCCCGTGAGTTCATGGGCGAGAAGGGCGCCTACACGGCCGGCTGGCTCTACTTCCTCAACTGGTCGACCACCGCCGTCGCCGACATCACCGCCGCGGCCACCTACGCGCACTTCTGGTCGATGTTCAGCGACGTCCCGCAGTGGATCCTCGCGCTGATCGCCCTCGCGGTCGTCCTCGCCGCCAACCTCATCTCCGTGAAGTACTTCGGCGAGATGGAGTTCTGGTTCGCGATCATTAAGGTCGCCGCCCTGGTCGCCTTCATGGTGGTCGGCATCTTCCTCGTCGTGACCTCGCACGACGTCGGCGGCCACACGCCGGGCCTCGCCAACATCACCGACAACGGCGGCATCTTCCCCAACGGCATGATGCCGATGCTCCTGCTCATCCAGGGCGTCGTCTTCGCCTACGCCTCCGTCGAGCTGTGCGGCGTCGCCGCCGGTGAGACCGAGAACCCCGAGAAGATCATGCCGAAGGCGATCAACTCGATCATGTGGCGCGTGGGCCTCTTCTACGTCGGCTCCGTCGTCCTGCTCGCGCTGATCCTCCCGTACACCGCGTACTCCGGCGACCAGAGCCCGTTCGTCACCGTCTTCGACAAGCTCGGCATCCCCGGCGCCGCCGGCGTGATGAACCTGGTCGTGCTCACCGCCGCCCTCTCCAGCCTCAACTCCGGCCTCTACTCCACCGGCCGCATCCTGCGCTCCATGTCGCTCGCGGGCTCCGCGCCCAAGTTCACCGGCGTGATGAACAAGGGCGGCGTGCCCTACGGCGGCATCCTGCTCACCGCGGGCTTCGGCGTCGCCGGCGTCGTCCTCAACGCCCGGATGCCCGAGGAGGCCTTCGAGCTGGTCCTGAACTTCGCCTCGATCGGCATCATCGGCACCTGGGCGATGATCATGGTCTGCTCGCTGCTCTTCGTCCGCCGCGCCGACGAGGGCAAGCTCGTCCGCCCCGGCTACCGGCTGCCCTGGGCCCCGTACACCCAGATCGTCACGCTGATCTTCCTCGGCTCCGTCCTGGTCCTCATGTGGATGGACGGCGGCGTGGGCCGCACCACCGTCAACTGCCTGCCGCTGATCGCGGCCGCGCTGGTCGGCGGCTGGTTCCTGGTCCGCGGCCGGGTCCGCGCCACCCAGGCCGACCGCCGGGACTGACCCCCGGGCGAGCCGGGGCCGGCCCCCCTCCCCGTCCGGCCCTCTCCCCGCCCGGTCTTCCCCCCACGGGAAGAGCGAGACCCCCGCAGGCACGATCTGCGGGGGTCTCGCGTTCTGTCAGGGGATAGTGGTAGGCAAGATCCTTACAGCTCGGAGAAGGGAAGTTCGCGATGCCGCAGCAGGTCCAGGGGGTCGTGGCCCCCGGCAGGAACGAACCCGTACGGGTCGAGACGATCGTGATCCCCGATCCCGGCCCGGGCGAGGCCGTGGTGAAGATCCAGGCCTGCGGGGTCTGCCACACCGACCTCCACTACAAGCAGGGCGGGATCAACGACGAGTTCCCCTTCCTGCTCGGCCACGAGGCCGCGGGCGTCGTCGAGTCCGTCGGCGACGGCGTCACCGACGTCGCGCCCGGCGACTTCGTGATCCTCAACTGGCGCGCGGTCTGCGGCCAGTGCCGCGCCTGTCTGCGCGGCCGCCCCTGGTACTGCTTCGCCACCCACAACGCGCGGCAGAAGATGACCCTGCCCGACGGCACCGAGCTCTCCCCGGCCCTCGGCATCGGCGCCTTCGCCGAGAAGACCCTCGTCGCCGCCGGCCAGTGCACCAAGGTCGACCCGGCCGTCGCCCCCGAGGTCGCCGGACTCCTCGGCTGCGGCGTCATGGCCGGCATCGGTGCCGCGATCAACACCGGCAACGTCGGCCGCGGCGACACCGTCGCCGTCATCGGCTGCGGCGGCGTCGGCGACGCGGCGGTCGTCGGCTCCCGGCTCGCCGGAGCCGCGAGGATCATCGCCGTCGACATCGACGACCGGAAGCTCGCCAAGGCCACCGAGATGGGAGCCACCCACACGGTCAACTCCCGCACCACCGACCCCGTCGAGGCCATCCGCGAGCTCACCGGCGGCTTCGGCGCCGACGTCGTCATCGAGGCCGTCGGCCGCCCCGAGACCTACGAGCAGGCCTTCTACGCCCGCGACCTCGCCGGCACCGTCGTCCTCGTCGGCGTACCGACCCCCGACATGAAGCTCGAACTCCCGCTCCTCGACGTCTTCGGCCGCGGCGGCGCGCTCAAGTCGTCCTGGTACGGCGACTGCCTGCCCTCCCGCGACTTCCCGATGCTGATCGACCTGCACCAGCAGGGCCGCATCGACCTCGGCGCCTTCGTCACCGAGACCATCGGCCTCGGCGACGTCGAGAAGGCCTTCGCCCGCATGCACGAGGGCGACGTCCTGCGCTCGGTGGTGGTCCTCTGATGGCCGCCCGCATCGACCACCTGGTCACCTCCGGCACCTTCAGCCTCGACGGCGGCACCTGGGACGTCGACAACAACGTCTGGATCGTCGGCGACGACACCGAGGCCATCGTGATCGACGCCGCCCACGACGCCGACGCCATCCTCGCCGCACTCGCCGGCCGCACCCTGCGCGCCATCGTCTGCACCCACGCGCACGACGACCACATCGACGCGGCCCCGGCCCTCGCCGCCGCCACCGGCGCCCGGATCCTGCTCCACCCCGCGGACCAGCCGCTGTGGAAGCTCACCCACCCCGACCACAGTCCCGACGGCGACCTCGCCGACGGCCAGGTCCTCACCATCGCCGGCACGGACCTCCGGGTCCTCCACACGCCCGGCCACGCCCCCGGAGCCGTCTGCCTCCACGCACCCGACCTGGGCACCGTCTTCACCGGAGACACCCTGTTCCAGGGCGGCCCCGGAGCGACCGGCCGGTCCTACTCGGACTTCCCGACGATCGTCGACTCGATCCGCGGGAAGCTCCTCACCCTCCCGCCGGAAACGGTGGTCCGCACCGGCCACGGCGAGTCGACCACCATCGGCGCCGAGGCCCCGCACCTCGAGGAGTGGATCAGCCGAGGTCAGTGAGCGAGCGCCGGCTCAGGAACTCCCTGCGCCCGCCCGTGAACGGGTCGGTGAACACGAGTGACCGCGCGACCAGCTGCAGCGGCCGCGCGAAGTCCTCCGGCCCGTCCGCGCGGACCACCGGATAGACCGGGTCGTGGAGGATCGGCACCCCGAGCGCGTTCATGTGCACCCGCAGCTGATGCGTCCGCCCGGTCACCGGCACCAGCCGGTACCGGGCGAGCCCGCCGCGGTGCGCGAGCGGCTCGATCCGGCTCTCGGCGTTCGGCTCGCCCGGCACCTCCCGGGCGGCCATCACCCCGCGTTCCTTCTCGATACGGCTCCGCACCGTGACCGGAAGCTCCAGCTCCGGGTCGTACGGTGCCACCGCCTCGTACGCCTTGTGCACGAGCCGGTCCCGGAACAGCGTCTGGTACGCGCCCCGGTCCTCCGGGCGTACGACGAAGAGCACGAGCCCGGCCGTCAGCCGGTCCAGCCGGTGCGCCGGCTGCAGCGCCGGCAGCCCGAGGTCCCGTCGCAGGCGCGCGACCGCCGTCTCCGTCACATGCCGCCCGCGCGGCATCGTCGCCAGGAAGTGCGGCTTGTCCGCCACCACGATCCGGTCGTCCCGGTACACCACCTCGACCGGGAACGGCACCGGCTCCTCGGCCGGGAAGTCCCGGTGGAACCAGAGGTACCGCCCGCCGGCGTACGGCTCGTCCCAGCCGACGGCCGTCCCGTCGGCCCCGACGAACCGGCCCTCGCGCACCATCTCCTCGACCCGGTCCGCCCCGACGGCCCCGCCGTACCGCCCGACCAGGTACTCCCGCACGGTCGCCGGGCCCCGCGCGGGGCCCGGCTCGGAGCCCGGTCCCGACGGCGGCCCGTCGGGCAGCCTGACGCGCACGGGATCGATCCCGTCCCGCTGGGGAAGCGGCGCCGTCGGCGCCTTCGTCCTGCGTCTCACGCGCGTCCCACCGCCGTACCGTCCCGCTGTCCCGCCGTCGTGGCGTCCGACTGCCGCAACGAAGAAAGACCCCACATGACATGGGGTCTTTCGCTGGTGTCCGAGGGGGGACTTGAACCCCCACGCCCGATAAAGGGCACTAGCACCTCAAGCTAGCGCGTCTGCCATTCCGCCACCCGGACAGGTGTCTCGTCTTCGTGACCGCTGGGCCCTTCCGACGAGGAAAACCATAGCAAACATCTGGAGTGGCGGATCACCACCCTGGTCACGGCCGTCACCACGGCCACCGCGCCGTCGCGGACGCCGCCACGTGTCGGGACCGTGTCGGCCGGGAGCCGCCCTTGGGGAGCGGCGGGGGAGCGCGGGAGGATGGGGGTGATCACACAGGAAGCACGTGGGGCACGTAGTGGGAGGAAGCAGCGTGAGCGAGTCGAACACCGGCCGTGGCATCACCGGCGAGGACGAGGTCGTCGACCTGTGCCGGGACCTCATCCGCATCGACACCAGCAACTACGGCGACCACTCCGGTCCGGGCGAGCGGGCGGCGGCCGAGTACGTCGCGGAGAAGCTCGCGGAGGTCGGACTCGAGCCGAAGATCATCGAGTCGCACAAGGGGCGGGCCTCCACCGTCGCCCGGATCGAGGGCGAGGACCCGTCGCGGCCCGCCCTGCTCATCCACGGCCACACCGACGTCGTCCCGGCCAACGCCGAGGACTGGACCCACCACCCCTTCTCCGGCGAGGTCGCCGACGGCTGCGTCTGGGGCCGCGGCGCCGTCGACATGAAGGACATGGACGCGATGACCCTGGCGGTCGTCCGCGACCGGCTGCGCAGCGGCCGCAAGCCGCCGCGCGACATCGTCCTCGCCTTCCTGGCCGACGAGGAGGCCGGCGGCACCTACGGCGCCCGGTACCTGGTCGACAAGCACCGGGACCTCTTCGAGGGCGTGACCGAGGCGATCGGCGAGGTCGGCGGGTTCTCCTTCACCGTCAACGAGAACCTCCGGCTCTACCTGGTCGAGACCGCCCAGAAGGGCATGCACTGGATGCGGCTGACCGTCGAGGGCACGGCCGGGCACGGGTCCATGACCAACGACGACAACGCCATCACCGAGCTCTGCGAGGCCGTCGGCCGGCTCGGCCGCCACCAGTGGCCGGTGCGCGTGACCAAGACGGTGCGGTCCTTCCTCGACGAGCTGTCGGACGCCCTCGGCACGCCGCTCGACCCCGAGGACATGGACGCCACCCTCGCCAAGCTCGGCGGCATCGCCAAGATGGTCGGCGCCACCCTGCGGAACTCCGCCGCCCCGACCATGCTCGGCGCCGGCTACAAGGTGAACGTCATCCCCGGCCAGGCCACCGCACACGTCGACGGCCGCTTCCTGCCCGGCTACGAGGAGGAGTTCCTGGCCGACCTCGACCGGATCCTCGGCCCGCGCGTCAAGCGCGAGGACGTGCACGGCGACAAGGCCCTGGAGACCAGCTTCGACGGCGCCCTGGTCGACGCCATGCAGCTCGCGCTGCGTGCCGAGGACCCGATCGCCCGGGCCGTGCCGTACATGCTCTCCGGCGGCACCGACGCCAAGTCCTTCGACGACCTCGGCATCCGCTGCTTCGGCTTCGCGCCGCTCCAGCTGCCGCCGGAGCTGGACTTCGCGGGCATGTTCCACGGCGTCGACGAGCGCGTCCCGGTGGACGGTCTGAAGTTCGGCGTCCGCGTCCTGGACCGCTTCATCGACGCGAGCTGACGAGCTGACGCTGACGCGAGGACGCGCTGACGCGCTGTCGTGCTGACGCGAGGAGACGCGCGGGCGCGCCGACGCATGCCGATGCGCGGACGCGCGCCGGCGCGAGCCGGTGAGGACCGGCTCGCGCCGGGGGCTCGCGGAATCGACCGTGCGTGCACCGATTACCGGAAAGAGTGAATGGCCGAGGGGCCTCGTAGCCCTCTCGATTCCCCCTCGTTACAGGTGGTGCGGTCCGAGGCTTTGGAACCGCTTTTGCCAACAAGGAGGAATAATGATCAAGAAGGTCGTCGCTGCTGCGGCTGCCACCGGCGGTCTCGTTCTCGCGGGTGCGGGCATGGCCGTTGCCGACGCGGGTGCCCAGGGTGCGGCCATCGGTTCCCCCGGTGTGCTCTCGGGCAACGTCGTCCAGGTGCCGGTTCACGTCCCCGTGAACGTGTGCGGCAACACGGTCAGCATCATCGGGCTGCTGAACCCCACCTTCGGCAACACCTGCATCAACGCCTGACGTTCCGTCTCGACCCCCCTGGGGACCGAGCCAAGGCCGGCCCCGGAGTGCGTGCCATGCACTCCGGGGCCGGTGGTCATTTCGTCACGAGCCGAGAAAAGCAGGTCATCAGCAATGCGACAGGTCACACGCATCATCACCCGCAAGAGCATCGTCACCGTCGCCGCGGCGGGCGGCATGATCGCCCTCGGTGGCGGTTACGCCCACGCCGGCTCGGGAGCGAGCGGCACGGCCGCCGAGTCGCCGGGCGTCGCGTCCGGCAACAACGTCCAGGTCCCGGTCCACGCGCCGGTCAACGTGTGCGGCAACACGGTCTCCGTGATCGGGTTGATGAACCCCGCCTCGGGCAACTCCTGTGCGAACACGAGCCGTTCGGGCGGATACGGAGGCCACGGCGGCTACGGTTCCTCCGCCGGCGGCCACGCCTCGAACTCGCCGGGCGTCGCGTCCGGCAACCAGGTCCAGGTCCCGATCGACGCCCCCGTGAACGTCTGCGGCAACAGCGTCAACGGCATCGCCCTGGGCAACGCCGTCGGCAACAACGACTGCGGCTACGGCGTCGAGCCGACGACGCCTGGCAACCCGGGCAATCCCGGTGGTCCGGAGACGCCCGGCAACCCGGGCAACCCCGGCGGTCCGGAGACGCCCGGCAACCCGGGCAACCCCGGTGGTCCGGAGACGCCCGGCAACCCGGGCAACCCCGGTGGTCCGGAGACGCCCGGCAACCCCGGTGGTCCCGGGACTCCCGGCACCCCGGGCACTCCCGGCACCGAGGGGCACCCCGGTGCGCCCGGCTCGTACGGGCCGAACACTCCCGGTGCGCACGGCGTCACGCCGAGCCGTCCCACCGAGGAGCTCGCGCACACCGGAGCCGGGACGCTCGGCCTCGCCGGAGCGGCCGGCACGGGCCTGCTCCTCGCCGGCTCGGTGATCTACCGGCGGGCCCGCCGCGCCGCCTGAGCCGCGCGGAAAAACGGCAGGGGCCCCGCGTCGCGGGGCCCCTTCTGCGTCGTTCCAAGTGACCTGGGTCTCACCAGGTGGCGCGGGTCTGACGGATGATCCGCCGCCGCAGCCGCACCCTGCGGCTGCCGTCACGGCGCAGACTCAGGCGGTCCAACTCCCAGTGTCCGTACTCGGCATGGTCGGTCAGGAGCCGCGTCGCCTCCTTGCGAGAGACGCCCCGCGGCACGTACACGTCGACAAACTCGTATTCCGGCATCGCATCTATTGTGCGGCCAAGGGCCCGGTACGGATAGCGTCTGTCCTATGTCTGATGCTGCGCAGCCCACCGCTGCCGAGGTACGTGCCGCCGCCGAGGCGGTCAAAGCCGCACTGGACCGTCACCTCGCGGCGGTCGAACGCCGCACGGGAGACGACGACCCGGCCGTCTACGAGGCCTTCAACGCGCTCGCCACGGCGGCGGAGGCGTACGACGAGGCCCTCTACGACCGCTACGACGAGGTCACGCCCTTCGAGATCCCGGGCGCCGACGACGCCCTGCCGCCCTATGCGGGCCCGGACGAGCCGCACGCCGTGAGCGTGCTGATCCGCCGCGACTACGCGGTGGTGGAGCCGCAGCGACTGATCGCCCAGGCCCGCCGGCTGACCGATCTCGACCGGGAGGAGGGCGCGGGGACCGCGCACGCGGCGCTCGGTGTCGTCTTCGGCGAGTACGAACCTGACGAAATCGCGTCGCGGCACAAGGAATTCGGCCTGGAGGAGGGCGACTCCACGCTCTGGGTCGAGGCCGCCGAGGAGCTGTCCGAACCGGGCGAGTGGCTGCACGCCCCCTTCGACCGGGCCGACCCGGAACGGATCGTGTGCCGCTTCGACATCAGCGCCGTCTTCGACGACGAGGCGGACGAGGAGGAGCTGGAGGCACAGGCCCGCCGGGCCTGAGCTGCCGGACCTCAGCCGCCGGACCTCAGCCGCCGGGCCCGAGCCGCCGGGCCCGAGCCGCCGGGCCCGAGCCGCCGGGCTCGCGGCATCGGGCCTGCGCCGCCGAGTCTCAGCCGGAGGGTCCGGCGACCGGGGTCCGGTGACCGGGGCCGGTGACCGGGCCTCGGCGACCGGGCCTCGGACGGCGCGTGCCCTTCCCCGCCGCAAGCGGGGAGGGCACGCGCCGTCCTCACGTCAGGCCTCGTCCTCCTCGCGCAGCAGCGCCTCCAGGAGCGGACGCAGCCGCGTCGTGCGCTCCGGGTCGCGGCCCTCGGCCACCGCCCGTGGCAGAGCCTGCTCCACACCGTGGACGACCGACAGATGGCGCTCCGCGCGACCGAACGCCGTGTATACCCAGGACCGGGTCAGGCCTCCCGCCGCGTCGCCGGGCAGCACCACGACGGCGGCCGGCCAGCGCGCCCCGACGGCCTGGTGCGCGGTGAGCGCCCAGCCGTGCCGCAGCGACGACTCGACCCGCTGCTTGGGCACGACGACCTTCTCGCCCTCGCAGTCCAGGTGCAGGCCCTCGGCGTCGGCGGAGACGACCGTGCCGACCAGGGTGCGGCCCGGGGCGGGGGAGTGGGCCACGCGGTCTCCCGGGTCGTAGCCGCCGAAGCGGCCCGGACCCGGGTTGAGGCGCTCCTTGAGCGCCGCGTTCAGAGCGCGGGTGCCCGCCGAGCCGCCGTGGCCGACCGTGATCACCTGGGTCTGTGCGGCGGGCACGCCGATGGCCCGCGGGATCGAGTCGGCGACCAGCTGGACCGTGCGGTGCACCGCCTCGCCCGCGTCCCGGACCGGGACGATCACGACCTCCTTGCCGGGCGCGGCCACCTGGCTCAGCTCTCCGGCGCCGATGCCGGAGACCAGCTCGCCGACCGGGCCCGGATCGGGCACCCGGGACGCGACCTGCGGGGCGACCCGGGCCGCGAGCAGATCGGCGAACACCCGGCCGGGACCCGTCGGTCCGAGGACGTGCGGATCGCCGCTGAGCACCAGTCGGCAGCCGTCCGGCAGCGCCTCGACCAGCGAGGCCGCGCTCTCCACGTCGAGCTGCGGCGTGTCCAGGACGACCAGCAGGTCCAGGGCGAGGCTGCCCTCCGCGTCCCGGCCGGGGC
>NZ_SDOY01000151.1 GCF_004117935.1 Streptomyces roseicoloratus
CGGACGGCAGCCCGCCGTACCGCACCCGGGCGGGCAGTCGGCGCCGCCCGCGCCGAGCCCGTCGGAGACGGGCAGCTTCCCTCTGCCGCCACCGCCGCAGCGGACGCCGGTCCCGACGCCCACGCAGGCCGTCGCGAGCCCGCCGCCCCCCGGCTACGCGCCCGCTCCGGCACCCGTGCCGGGCCCGGGCTCCCTGCCGGCCCCCGCGCAGACGGCCCCGGGTCCCTACACCGCCCCCGCCGCCTTCGCCCAGGCCCCCACCGCCGCCGTGCCGTACGAGCACGGGGTCCCACCCACGCGTGAGGCCTCCGATCGGCCGGTGCCGGTTCCCGCCCGCCGGCCGGGACCGCCGGCGAAGGTGGCGGTCCCCGTCCTCATCACGGCGCTGCTCTGCTTCGCCGTGGGCGTCTGGGCACTCCTCCAGGCATAGGGCACACCCCTGCCGGACCCCTACCCCTGCCGGACCCGGCCGGCTCCCTGCCGGATCCCGGTCGGGCCCCTGCCGGACCCGGTCGGCTCCCTGCCGGCTCCCCGCCGGACCCCGGTCGGCGCTCGGTCGGTCCGCCCGGCGCCCCGGCCGGACCGGCCCCGGACCCGGACCACGATCAGGCCGGACCGGTCGGATCAGGCCGGACCGGTCGGATCAGGCCGGACCGGTCGGATCAGGCCGTCGACCGCCGGGCCAGCAGCCACCAGGCGCCCAGGCCGAGCAGCAGGACGCCGCCCGCGCCGATCCCGGCCACGCCGACGACCTTCATCGTGTCGCTCCTGGCGGCCTGCGGGCCGCTCTGCCCGCTCGCAGCCGCGTCCCGGTCGTCGTCGGTCACGGCGAAGGACCCGGCGGGTCCGTCGTACGCCGGCCCGTCCTTCGGCTGCCCGGTGAGGTTCACCCGCAGGGTCAGCGGCAGCGGCTTGTCCCCGTACTCCTTGGCGACCGCCGGGCTGAGGGTGGCCGAGACGTAGTACCAGCCCGCGAAGCGCACGGCGCTGGTCGAGTAGTTGCCGGAGAAGCGGTTCTCGTAGGCCACCGGCCGCTCGGGCTGGAGGGCCATCGTCGCCGGGTCGCCGCTGTACGTCATCGTGTCGCGGCTGACGTGGCCGAGCACCTGGTTCTCCAGGGACAGCGCGAGCGCGTGGGAGAGGTACTCGTCCGACGCGGGGCTGCTGCCGAGCTCGGCGCGGACGAACAGCTGCTGGCCCCAGTCGACCGGCACCCGGTAGATCAGCGTCTGGCCGGGCCTGATGTCGGTGCGCCACTCGCCCTGCTTCAGGGAGGTCGCCGCGCCGAAGCCGGCGCCGCCGTCGCGCCGCTGCGGCCCGCCCGTGGGCGGCGCGGGCGTGGCCGAGGGCCAGTTCGACGGCAGCGCCGTCGGTCCCGCCTTCGTGAGTCCCGGCTCGGTGCGGAAACGGATCTCCAGCTCCCAGTCCGCCGGATCGGACTCCTTCGCCGAGTCCCGCTCGACGAGCACGTAGTAGGCGCCCTGCTCCCGGCACGTGCTGGAGTCCGGGTCGATGGTCCGGTCGGCGTACGCGGTGATCGGACGGGCGAACTCGGCGGAGCCGAAGTCGGCTTCCTGGGAGCCGCACCGGTTGTTCGAGCCGTCCCGCATGCTCACCTTGATGCCGTCGCCGTACGCGACCTTGCCGCCCGTCTTCGGGACGGCGACGACGGAGACGTACGCGTTCTGCTTCGCGTCGAGGTCGACGCGGTAGTAGAGCTTGCCGTCCTTCTTGATGGTGTCGCGGTAGGTCTTCCCGGGCCGCAGCTGCTCGGCGTCCAGGTGGGAGACGGCGCCCTGCACCGGCTGCGCGCCGTCCTCGAAGGCGTACCCGCCGCCGTCCCCGGCCGCCCACGCCGTGCCCGGCAGCAGGGCGGCCGCGCACGCCGCCGCGGCCAGCGCCCCGGCCACCCGCGTCCGCGCCGCGCGCACTCCTGTCGTACGCCCTCCCGCCGTACGGCCGGTGGCCCGTTGCCTCTTCACGCTCATCCCCTCGTCGTGTCCGTGCCGGCCCATCCTGCCCGCCCGTACGGCCGACACCCTACAAATTCGCGTGAGCAAGCACTTCGTTCGCCGAGGCGAACAGAATGAGGCCCCGGCCGCTCGAAGCGGCCGGGGCCTCACTCACAGACGATGCTTTCGTCTCACACACCCGAACCTGCGGGCACGGAGTCGGTCGCCTCCGTCCACAGATCCTGCTCGGCGCGATCCGCCTGGATCTGGCGGTACACGAGGAGCCCGCCGATGGCGGCCAGTGCGACCAGGAGAAGCTTCTTCACCGCGCGACCTCGTCTTTCGTTGACGTAGGAGACTTCTGACGCCCACTCTACACACCGGTCGATACCGATCAGTGACCTAGGCCGACAACGCGCGCGCAAAACCAATCGGCCCGGACGGGTGAACCGTCCGGGCCGATCTTCGCTGTGGGGCTAACAGGATTTGAACCTGTGGCCTCATCCTTATCAGGGATGCGCTCTAACCAACTGAGCTATAGCCCCGCCGCGCCTTGCGGGGTGTGTCCCGCGCGCTGACTCCTGAAGATTAGCGCACGTGGGGGCCAGTCCCAAAATCGCCCGGAGCCAGAGGCTCCTGTCGGCACGGCGAGCAGGCCCCCGCACGTCAGCAGGCGCAGGTCACTCGTCCTCGGCGAGCGTGAGCTCGACACCGCCCACGAAGCCGGCCGACAGGTTGTAGATGAACGCGCCCAGCGTCGCCAGGGCCGTCATCAGGACCACGTCGATCACGGCGATCACCGAGGTGAACATCAGGACGCGCGGCAGCGACAGGAAGGACTGCAGGTCGAAGCCGTTCGACTCGTTGGAGCCGGTCGCCTCGCTGATCGTGCCGCCCACGGTCGAGAAGACGCCCATGGCGTCCATGACCATCCACAGCACCGCCGCGGCCACCACCGTGCAGATGCCGAGCGCGATGGAGAGCAGGAAGCTCACCTTCATCACCGACCACGGATCGGCCTTGGCCACCCGCAGCCGCGCCTTGCGGGTCCGCGGCGTCGTGCGCGCCCCCGTACGGGCCTTGCGCATGGCGGCGGCGTTCTGGCCGCCCAGGGTCCCGCCCTGGCCACCCTGACCGCCCTGCGTGCCACCGGCCGCCCCGTAGGCCTGCGGCGGGTGGTAGGGGCCGCTCTGCTGCGCCCCCGTCCGCTCGCCGGGCAGCGGCCCGTTGTACGTGTCGTACGAGGGGCCCTGCCCCCGCGTGTCCGTCACCGTAACCCCCTGGGAGTCCGTGGCGGAGCCACGGGCACCGCTCGATCCTGCGGACCGGCCCTCGGCCGGACCGGCGCCCGTGGCTCCACTCACGCTCTACTCCTCGTGCTCCCCGGCCGCGGGCTCCGTGCCCTCGGCCGCCTCGACGGCCTCGGCTGCCTCGGCCACTCCATCGATGTCCTCGTCGTCATCGCCGCCCGCCTCGGCGTTGCGGGCGATGCCGACGACGGCATCGCGCTTGCCCAGGTTGATCAGCTGGACGCCCATGGTGTCACGGCCGGTCTCCCTGACTTCGTTGACTCGCGTGCGAATCACACCGCCGGACAGCGTGATGGCGAGGATCTCGTCGGTCTCCTCGACCACCAGCGCGCCCACGAGCGAGCCGCGGTCCTCCACGATCTTGGCGGCCTTGATGCCGAGGCCGCCGCGGCCCTGGACGCGGTACTCGTCGACGGCGGTGCGCTTGGCGTAACCGCCGTCGGTCGCGGTGAAGACGAACGTACCGGGCCGGACGACATTCATCGAGAGCAGTTCGTCGTCCGCGCGGAAACTCATGCCCTTCACACCGGAGGTCGCGCGGCCCATCGGGCGCAGCGCCTCGTCCGTGGCGGTGAAGCGGATCGACTGCGCCTTCCTGGAGATCAGCAGCAGGTCGTCCTCGGCGGACACCAGCTCGGCGCCGATGAGCTCGTCGTCGCTGCCGTCCTCCCGCTCCCGCAGGTTGATGGCGATGACACCGCCGGAGCGCGGCGAGTCGTAGTCCTTCAGCGCGGTCTTCTTCACCAGGCCGGCCTTGGTGGCGAGCACCAGGTACGGCGCGGCCTCGTAGTCGCGGACGGCGAGGATCTGGGCGATCTGCTCGTCCGGCTGGAAGGCCAGCAGGTTGGCCACGTGCTGGCCGCGGGCGTCCCGGCCGGCGTCCGGCAGCTCGTACGCCTTGGCCCGGTAGACCCGGCCCTTGTTGGTGAAGAACAGCAGCCAGTTGTGGGTGGTGGTGACGAAGAAGTGGTCGACGATGTCGTCCTGCTTCAGCTTCGTGCCGCGCACGCCCTTGCCGCCGCGCTTCTGCGAGCGGTAGTCCTCGGTCTTGGTCCGCTTCACGTAGCCGCCACGCGTGATGGTGACGACGATGTCCTCCTCGGCGATCAGGTCCTCGATGGACATGTCGCCGTCGAAGGGCACCAGCTGGCTGCGGCGGTCGTCGCCGTACTTCTCGACCAGCGCCGCGAGCTCCTCGCTGACGATCGCCCGCTGCCTCTCGGGCGAGGCCAGGATCGCGTTGTACTCGTTGATCTTCGCCTGGAGCTCGTCGTGCTCGGCGACGATCTTCTGGCGCTCCAGGGCGGCGAGCCGGCGCAGCTGCATCTCGAGGATGGCGTTGGCCTGGATCTCGTCGATCCGGAGGAGGTCCATGAGGCCGCCGCGGGCGATCTCGACGGTCTCGCTGCGCCGGATGAGGGCGATGACCTCGTCGATCGCGTCGAGCGCCTTGAGCAGACCGCGCAGGATGTGGGCGCGCTCCTCGGCCTTGCGCAGCCGGAACTTCGTGCGGCGGACGATGACCTCGATCTGGTGCGTCACCCAGTGGCGGATGAACGCGTCGATCGAGAGGGTGCGCGGCACGCCGTCGACGAGCGCCAGCATGTTGGCGCCGAAGTTCGTCTGCAGGTCGGTGTGCTTGTACAGGTTGTTGAGGACGACCTTGGCGACGGCGTCCCGCTTGAGCACGATGACCAGGCGCTGGCCGGTGCGCGAGGAGGTCTCGTCGCGGACGTCGGCGATGCCGCCGATCTTGCCGTCCTTGACGAGGTCGGCGATCTTCTGCGCGAGGTTGTCCGGGTTGACCTGGTAGGGCAGCTCGGTGACCACCAGGCACTGGCGGTTCTGGATCTCCTCGACCTCGACGACCGCGCGCATGGTGATGGAGCCGCGGCCGGTGCGGTACGCCTCCTCGATGCCCTTGCGGCCGACGACGAGCGCGCCAGTCGGGAAGTCGGGACCCTTGATGCGCTCGATGAGGGCGTCGAGCAGCTCCTCGTGGGTGGCCTCGGGGTGCTCCAGGTACCACTGGGCGCCGGAGGCGACCTCGCGCAGGTTGTGCGGCGGGATGTTGGTCGCCATGCCGACCGCGATGCCGGCGGAGCCGTTGATCAGCAGGTTCGGGAAGCGGGCGGGCAGGACGGTCGGCTCCTGGGAGCGGCCGTCGTAGTTGTCCGTGAAGTCGACGGTCTCCTCGTCGATGTCGCGGACCATCTCCATCGACAGCGGCATCAACTTGCACTCGGTGTAGCGCATGGCGGCCGCCGGGTCGTTGCCCGGGGAGCCGAAGTTGCCGTTGGAGTCGACCAGCGGCAGCCGCATCGACCAGGGCTGCGCGAGACGGACCAGCGCGTCGTAGATCGAGGAGTCGCCGTGCGGGTGGTAGTTGCCCATGACGTCGCCGACGACGCGGGCGCACTTGTAGAAGCCCTTCTCGGGCCGGTAGCCGCCGTCGTACATCGCGTACAGCACGCGGCGGTGCACCGGCTTGAGGCCGTCACGGACGTCGGGCAGCGCACGCGACACGATGACGGACATCGCGTAGTCGAGGTACGAGCGCTGCATCTCGGTCTCGAGACCGACGGGCTCGATCCGCAGCTGGGGCTCTTCGGGAGTCTCGGGGGTCTCGGTGTTCACAGGAGTGGTTTCGTCGGCCATTGCTGGTCGTCAGTCCTTTCGTACGGTCAGCTGAGACCGACTCAGATGTCGAGGAAGCGAACGTCCTTGGCGTTGCGCTGGATGAACGAGCGCCGTGCCTCGACGTCCTCGCCCATCAGCACCGAGAACAGGTCGTCGGCCTGGGCGGCGTCGTCCAGGGTGACCTGGCCGAGCACGCGGTGCTCGACGTCCATGGTGGTGACGCGCAGCTCCTCGGCGTTCATCTCGCCGAGACCCTTGAAGCGCTGGATCGAGTCTTCCCTGATCCGCTTGCCGTTCTGCTTGCCCAGCTCGACGAGCGCGTCGCGCTCGCGGTCCGAGTACGCGTACTCGAAGTCGTCCCGGCCCCACTTGATCTTGTACAGCGGCGGGCGGGAGAGGTAGACGTGCCCGGCCTCGACCAGCGGGCGCATGAAGCGGAAGAGGAAGGTCAGCAGCAGGGTGTTGATGTGCTGGCCGTCGACGTCGGCGTCCGCCATCAGGATGATCTTGTGATAGCGGAGCTTCTCGATGTCGAAGTCCTCGTGCACACCGGTGCCGAAGGCGGAGATCAGCGCCTGGACCTCGGTGTTCTGCAGGATCTTGTCGACCCGGGCCTTCTCGACGTTCAGGATCTTGCCGCGGATCGGCAGGATGGCCTGGTACATCGGGTTGCGGCCGGACTTGGCCGAGCCGCCGGCGGAGTCACCCTCGACGATGAAGATCTCGCACTTGGTGGGGTCGTTCGACTGGCAGTCGGAGAGCTTGCCCGGCAGGGACGCCGACTCCAGGAGACCCTTGCGGCGGGTCAGGTCGCGGGCCTTGCGGGCGGCCACGCGCGCGGTGGCGGCGGTGATGCCCTTGCGGACGATGTCCGCGGCCTCGTTGGGGTTGCGGTCGAACCAGTCCGTGAGGTGCTCGAAGACGACCTTCTGGACGAAGGTCTTCGCCTCGGTGTTGCCCAGCTTGGTCTTGGTCTGGCCCTCGAACTGCGGCTCGCCGATCTTGACCGAGATGATCGCGGTCAGACCCTCGCGGATGTCGTCACCCGTGAGGTTGTCGTCCTTCTCGCGGAGCAGCTTCTTCTCGCGCGCGTACTTGTTGACGAGCGTCGTCAGCGCGGCGCGGAAGCCCTCCTCGTGCGTACCGCCCTCGTGCGTGTGGATCGTGTTCGCGAACGAGTACACGCCCTCGCTGTACGAGGAGTTCCACTGCATCGCGATCTCGACCGAGAGGAGGCGCTCCTTGTCCTCGGCCTCGATGTCGATGACGGTGGGGTGGATCAGCTCGCCCTTGCGCGAGTTGAGGTACTTCACGAAGTCGACGATGCCGCCCTCGTAGTGGTACTTCACCGTGCGCGCGGCGGACTCGGCGGCCGCCTCGGCGTCGGGGTCGTCGGCACCGACGGTGGCCTTCGCGGACTCGCGCTCGTCGGTGAGCGTGATCGTCAGGCCCTTGTTGAGGAAGGCCATCTCCTGGAAGCGGCGCGAGAGCGTCTCGAAGGAGTACTCGACCGTCTCGAAGATGTCCGGGTCGGACCAGAACGTGACGGAGGTGCCGGTCTCGTCGGTCGCCTCGTGCTTGGCGAGGGGCGCGGTCGGGGCGCCCATCTTGTAGTCCTGCGTCCAGCGGTGGCCGTCGGTCTTGATCTCCACCGAGACCTTGGTGGAGAGGGCGTTGACGACGGAGACGCCGACACCGTGCAGACCGCCGGAGACGGCGTAGCCGCCGCCGCCGAACTTGCCGCCCGCGTGGAGGACGGTCAGCACGACCTCGACGGCCGGCTTGCCCTCGGACTCGACGATGCCGACGGGGATGCCGCGGCCGTTGTCGACGACGCGGACGCCGCCGTCGGCCAGGATCGTCACGTCGATGGTGTCCGCGTGGCCGGCAAGGGCCTCGTCGACCGAGTTGTCGACGACCTCCTGCACCATGTGGTGCAGGCCGCGCTCACCGGTCGAGCCGATGTACATGCCAGGGCGCTTGCGCACGGCATCCAAGCCCTCGAGGACCTGGATGTTGCTGGCGGTGTACTGGTTGTTCTCGTTGGGGTTGCCGGAATCGGCCACGAAGCGCCCTTTCTGGCACAGCACAGGCCGTTCTCCGGGCATACGGGAGCGGCTGCGTCGTTCGACTTGTTCCGCAGGGTGGCGGGATTGTCTTCCAGTCTACCGGTACCACTGACACTCATGGGGGTTTGCCGGTACCTGAATGCTCATGTGCCGCCCTCGACGGGCGCGAGACGACTCCCCATATCTGGAGAGGGGCTCCAGAGGCCTCTGACGGCCACCTAGCGCTTCGGGTCGTAGCGCGTTGTGGCGGGGCGGGGGCGGAGCGGGCCGACCGGCCGGTATGGAGGGCACGGGGGCGGGCGGGGCGGTGCGGTGACGCGGTGCCCGTACGGGCCTGACGGCCGCCCGCCGGCGTGCCTGTACGAACCTGCCGGGCGACCGCCGGCGTGCCCGTACGAGCCTGACGGCCGACCGCCGGCGTGCCCGTACGAACCTGCCGGCCGACCGCCGGAGCTCCGCTACCCGTACGTGTCGCCCGGGCCCATGGAGCCGGGGGCCCGCAGCGGCCCGTACCCGCGGCGGGGGCCGCCGGGGCCCAGGACCCTGATGATCCGTACGGTCCCGTGGCCGAGGTCCTCGTTCAGCCGCGCCACCAGCCGCGGGGCGAGCAGCCGCAGCTGCGTCGCCCACGCCGTGGAGTCGCACTGCACGGTGAGCACCCGCTCCTCCGGGTCCTCGTCGTACTTCAGCGGTACGCAGTGCTTGGCCAGGTCCTCGCCGACGATCTGCGGCCAGCGGCCCATGACGCCGCCGACGGCCGCGGGCGTCTCCCAGCCCCGCTCGGTGATCAGCCGGTTGATCGCGGCGCCGAGTGCCATCGGGTCGCGTCCGTCGGCGTGCGCGCCGGAGCGCAGGCCGCCACCGCGCCGGGCCTGCTTCTTCTGGGCCGCCGCCGCGCCCCGCGCCCGCGCCTGCTCCTTGGCGGCGCGCAGCGCGACCCGGGCGAGATCCACACCGGACGGCTCGGGAGCCGCCGCGGCGACCGGGGGCGCGGACTTGTCCACAGGCTGTGGGGAAGTGTTCTCGGTCATACGCGCTCCACCGTCCCGCCGGACACCGCGTACCTCGCCCCCGCCAGCACGCCCGGCACGTCGTCGTCCACCGCCGCCGTGACGAGCACCTGCTCGCCCGGGGCGACCAGTTCCGCGAGCCGCTCGCGCCGGCGCGCGTCGAGCTCGGCGAAGACGTCGTCGAGGACGAGCACCGGCTCGTTGCCCTCGGCCCGCAGCAGGTCGTACGAGGCGAGGCGCAGCGCCAGTGCGTACGACCAGGACTCGCCGTGGCTCGCGTACCCCTTGGCCGGCAGGTCGCCGAGCTTGAGCAGCAGGTCGTCGCGGTGCGGCCCGACCAGCGTGACGCCCCGCTCGATCTCCTGCTTGCGCACGTCGGCGAGCGCGGCGATCAGCTGTCCGTACAGCTCCTCGCGGGTGTGCCCGGCGCCGGGCGCGGACGGCTTGTACTCCAGCTGGACCGGCCCGCCGCCGGGCGCCAGCTGCTCGTACGCCTTGTCGGCGAGCGGCCGGAGCATCCCGATGAGGTCCAGCCGCTGGGCGAGCAGCTCGGCGCCGGCCCGGGCCAGGTGCTGGTCCCAGACGTCCAGGGTGGACATGTCCATGGAGCGGCCGCCGTGCCGCCGGGCCATGGCGGCGGACTTCAGGAGCGTGTTGCGCTGCTTGAGCACCCGTTCGTAGTCGGAGCGCACGCCCGCCATGCGCGGCGCGCGCGCCGTGATCAGCTCGTCCAGGAAGCGCCGGCGCTCGCCGGGGTCGCCCTTGATCAGCGCCAGGTCCTCGGGCGCGAACAGCACGGTGCGGATGATGCCCAGCACGTCACGGGGTCTGACCTGCGAGGACCTGTTGATACGGGCGCGGTTCGCCCGGCCCGGGTTGAGCTCCAGCTCGACCAGCTGGGAGCGCTCGCCCTGGGTGACGGCCGCGCGGATGACCGCCCGCTCCGCGCCCATCCGCACCAGCGGGGCGTCGGAGGCGACGCGATGGCTGCCGAGGGTCGCGAGATAGCCGACCGCCTCGACGAGATTGGTCTTGCCCTGGCCGTTCGCCCCCACGAACGCGGTGACGCCCGGATCGAGCGGAACCTCGACCCGGGCGTACGAGCGGAAGTCGGCCAGCGACAGATGCGTGACGTGCATGGTGGGCGCCGACCTTCCCGCGGCGGGCTGTGCACCGCCGGGTGCACAGCCTGTGGACTACTTCTTCGTCTCGACCGCGTGGCCGCCGAACTGGTTGCGCAGCGCGGCGATCATCTTCATCTGCGGCGAGTCGTCCTGACGCGACGCGAACCGCGCGAACAGCGACGCGGTGATCGCCGGAAGCGGAACGGCGTTGTCGATGGCGGCCTCGACGGTCCACCGGCCCTCGCCGGAGTCCGACGCGTAGCCGCGCAGCTTGTCCAGGTGCTCGTCCTCGTCGAGGGCGTTGACCGCGAGGTCGAGCAGCCACGAGCGGATGACGGTGCCCTCCTGCCAGGAGCGGAAGACCTCGCGGACGTCGGTGACGGAGTCGACCTTCTCCAGGAGCTCCCAGCCCTCGGCGTAGGCCTGCATCATCGCGTACTCGATGCCGTTGTGGACCATCTTCGCGAAATGGCCGGCGCCCACCTTGCCCGCGTGCACGGAGCCGAACTCGCCCTCGGGCTTCAGCGCGTCGAAGATCGGCTGGACGCGGGCCACGTGCTCGGCGTCGCCGCCGTACATCAGGGCGTAGCCGTTCTCCAGGCCCCAGACGCCGCCGGAGACGCCGCAGTCGACGAACCCGATGCCCTTGGCCGCGAGCTCCTCGGCGTGCTTCTCGTCGTCGGTCCAGCGGGAGTTGCCGCCGTCCACGACGACGTCGCCGGGCGAAAGCAGCCGGGCCAGCTCGTCGATGGTCGACTGGGTGGCGGCACCCGCGGGGACCATGACCCACACGACGCGCGGACCCTTGAGCTTGCCCACAAGCTCCTCGAGGCTGTGGACATCGGCGAGGTCCGGGTTGCGGTCGTATCCGACAACGGTGTGGCCGGCGCGGCGAATGCGCTCGCGCATGTTGCCGCCCATCTTGCCGAGACCGACGAGACCGAGCTCCATCAGAGATTCCTTAAGCGTCGTGTGCGGTTCGTACCCGGGTCCGAGCCTACGCCCGGACCCGCGTGCACACCTGTGGGGTCAGCCGCTCAGTCGACCGTGCGTGAGCCCGTGAATCAGCCGCTCGGACGGATGGCGTGGGGCGACCCCGGCAGTGGCCGTCAGCCGCTCAGCCGCACCGGCATGATCAGGTACTTGTAGGCCTCGTCCGCCTCCGCGTCGACCGCCGGCTTGCCGCTCAGCAGGGCCGGCTTGGTGGAGGTCGTGAAGGAGAGCTGGGCGACCGGGGAGTCGATCGCGCTCAGACCGTCCAGCAGGAAGGTCGGGTTGAAGGCGATCGAGATGTCGTCGCCCTCCAGCTGCGCGTCCACACGCTCCACAGCCTGTGCGTCGTCGCTGGAGCCGGCCTCCAGGATGAGCACGCCCTGCTCGAAGCTGAGGCGCACCGGGGTGTTGCGCTCGGCCACCAGGGCCACGCGCTTGACGGCCTCGACGAAGGGGGCGGTCTCGATCACCGCGACCGAGTTGAACTCGGTGGGGAAGAGGGTCCGGTACTTCGGCAGGTCGCCCTCGAGCAGTCGGGTGGTGGTGCGGCGGCCCGCGCCCTCGAAGCCGATCAGGCCCTCGCCCTTGCCGGAGCCGGAGAGCGCCAGGGTGACAGAGTCGCCGCTGGTGAGGGACTTGGCCGTGTCCAGAAGGGTCTTCGCGGGCACCAGCGCGACGGCGGAGGTGTCCGGGGACTCCGGCTTCCACAGGAACTCGCGGACCGCGAAGCGGTAGCGGTCGGTGGAGGCCAGGGTGACGGTGTCGCCCTCGATCTCGATGCGCACACCGGTGAGGACGGGCAGCGTGTCGTCACGGCCGGCGGCAATGGCCACCTGGGCGGCCGCGGCGGCGAAGACCTCGCCGGGGACGGTGCCGGTCGCGGTCGGCATCTCCGGCAGTGCCGGGTACTCCTCCACAGGCAGGGTGTGGAGGGTGAAGCGCGAGGAGCCGCAGACCACGGTCGCCCGTACACCGTCTGTGGAGATCTCCACCGGACGGTTGGGGAGGGCGCGGCAGATGTCGGCGAGCAGGCGGCCGGAGACCAGGACGGTGCCGTCCTCCTCGACCTCCGCCTCGACGGAGACCCGGGCCGAGACCTCGTAGTCGAAGCTGGAGAAGCTCAGCGCGCCGTCCTCGGCCTTCAGCAGAAGGCCCGCGAGTACGGGCGCCGGCGGACGGGCCGGAAGGCTGCGGGCCACCCACGCCACCGCCTCCGCGAGTACATCGCGCTCCACCCGGATCTTCACCGGAACCGCCTCCTGCTTGTTGCTGGCTCTTCGTCGACTGCGGGAACCAGTCTGACGTACGCCACCGACACTCGGTGCGGCTCGGGGTCAAGTCGCGACAAGAGGTCGCCGAGGCTCCCGGCTCGAGTTGTGCACAGGCCCCGCTTCAAAGCAGATTCCGAGCTAACTATGAGTGGGAGTAGTAGTAGGGCCTGTGGAAACCGTGGATAACGTCGTCCGCGCAGGTCAAGGCCCGTTTTTTGTCCACTGCCCCTGTGGGTGGAACCGGTGGACAACCGGGGTGCTCTGTGGACACACGAAAGTTCTGCACACCCGATTCACAGGGCAGGGGGAGTTCTCCCCAGTGCTGTCCCCAGTTTTCCCCAGGTTCCCCACAGCCCAAACGTCTCCCTTGGTGTGACGGCTTTCACTCGCCCCGGTGAGCGCGGGTGTTTCGTTGCCGAACAGTGGACAGGGGTGTGGAGAAGCTGTGGGCAACCGCCTGGCACCTGTGGGCGGCCGGTGGACAACTCCTAGGCGCCCCTGTGGACGGATCTTTCGTCCACAGCCTGTGGAGATCGTTTGCCAACAATTCCACAGGGCTCTGACCTGGTGTGATGATCTGTCACCAGGGGGACCTGTGGACGCAATCCGGATAACTCGACAGTCCCCACCCTGTGGACGGGAGATCATCCCCCAATCTGTGGAGAACCCGCCACCGGAACGCAGTAATCGAACAGCGGTCCTCGGCCCGGGAGCGCCGAAGGGCACTCGAGGCGGTGCCGGGAACGCCGAAGGGCGCCCCGGGAAGTACCCCGGAGCGCCCTCGGAGGGCCGCGGAAGGCGGCGGAAGGCCGTGCAAAGGCTGCGGAAGGCCGCGCAAAGGCCACGGAATCCGCGGACGCCGCGGAAGGCCCTGGAAGCGGTCGTCAGCCGTTCTTGATGCGGTTGGTCAGCTCCGTGACCTGGTTGTAGATGGAGCGCCGCTCCGCCATCAGCGCACGGATCTTGCGGTCCGCGTGCATGACGGTCGTGTGGTCCCGCCCGCCGAACTGCGCGCCGATCTTCGGCAGCGACAGGTCCGTGAGCTCACGGCACAGGTACATGGCGATCTGGCGCGCGGTGACCAGCACGCGGCTGCGCGAGGAGCCGCACAGGTCCTCCACCGTCAGACCGAAGTAGTCGGCGGTCGCCGCCATGATGGCCGGCGCCGTGATCTCCGGCGACGAGTCCTCGCCGCCCGGGATCAGGTCCTTGAGGACGATCTCGGTGAGCCCGAGGTCCACCGGCTGGCGGTTGAGGCTCGCGAAGGCGGTGACGCGGATCAGCGCGCCCTCCAGCTCGCGGATGTTCCGCGAGATCCGGGAGGCGATGAACTCCAGCACCTCCGGCGGGGCGTTCAGCTGCTCCTGGACGGCCTTCTTGCGCAGGATCGCGATGCGGGTCTCCAGCTCCGGCGGCTGCACGTCGGTGGTGAGGCCCCACTCGAAGCGGTTGCGGAGCCGGTCCTCCAGGGTCACCAGCTGCCGGGGCGGCCGGTCGGAGGAGAGCACGATCTGCTTGTTCGCGTTGTGGAGCGTGTTGAAGGTGTGGAAGAACTCCTCCTGCGTCGACTCCTTGCTCGCGAGGAACTGGATGTCGTCGACCAGCAGGATGTCCACGTCGCGGTAGCGCTTGCGGAACGCGTCGCCCTTGCCGTCGCGGATCGAGTTGATGAACTCGTTCGTGAACTCCTCCGAGCTCACGTACCGCACGCGCGTGCCGGGGTAGAGGTTCCTCGCGTAGTGCCCGATGGCGTGCAGCAGGTGCGTCTTGCCGAGCCCCGACTCCCCGTAGATGAAGAGCGGGTTGTACGCCTTCGCCGGCGCCTCGGCCACCGCGACCGCGGCGGCGTGCGCGAAGCGGTTCGAGGAACCGATCACGAAGGTGTCGAAGAGGTAGCGCGGGTTCAGCCGCGCGTGCTGCTCGCCCGGCGCGCCCGAGCCGGCGCCCTGGCCGGACGCGGAGCCACCCATGCCGGTCGTGCCGGCACCGGGGCGCGGCCCGCGTCCGCCGGGGCCGGGGCCGTCGTTGTCCGGCAGCTCGGCCCGCTCGGGGCGCTGCGGCGCCTGCTCGTACGGGGGGCGCTCGTCGTACCGCGGCTGCTGGGGCTGCTGCGGTCGGGGCGTGGCGTACGGGTCGCGCTCCTGGAAGCCGCCGAGCCGCTGCTGCTGCCAGGTCACGTCCTCCTGGGCGCGCGGCCAGGCGCCCGGGTCAGGGCGCTGCTGCTGGTACTCGGGGTAGGCGGGCCGGGCGGTCGGCAGACCGTCGTCCGGCATGGGGCGCCCGTAGTCGTCGTAGTTCTCGTAGCCGTCGTACGTGCCGTACGGCTGCGGGGCCGGCCGGGCGGGCGGCGCGGGCGGCGTCGGCTCGCCCGCGGAGTCGTCGACGGTGATCGCGATCCGGATCGGCCGGCCGCACGCGCGGCTGAGGGCCTCGCTGATCAGCGGAGCGAGCCGGCCCTCGAGGACCTGCTTGCCGTACTCGTTGGGGACGGCAAGCAGTGCGGTGTCGGCGACCAGTGCGAGCGGCTGGCAGCGCTCGATCCACTGCTTGTCCTTGGACTCGATGCCCTGGCCTTCGCCGAGGAGCTGATCCAGCACACGCGGCCACACTGCGGCAAGATCGGCAGGTACGTCAGCCACGGGGCACGCTTCCTCATTGGTCCCACGAAGGTGTGGTTCTGCGGGACGGTGGGTCGAAGTCCGGAAGGACAGGAAAGGACAGAACGGAAAAGACTGTGGAGTCCAGCCACGGTAGTCGTGGCGGCTGACGTGGTTCAAGTTGTTGTCCACAGCCTGTGTACAGAGGACCCCGATGACCGGTCGGTTTGACCGGATGGCGTAGCCGCGCGTACCGTAACCAGGTCGAGTTGTCGATGGCTGCTGCCGCCTGCCTACCGATGGGCGAAGATCACCTTAGGTGATCGCGAAGCGGTGCACTCGGGCGTATGCGAGCTACTCGTGGGCGCACGGTGACAGCCAGGCGATGTCCCGCCACCAACGAATCATTACTGGAGCCCCCGAGTGAGCAAGCGCACCTTCCAGCCGAACAACCGTCGTCGCGCGAAGACCCACGGTTTCCGCCTGCGCATGCGTACCCGTGCCGGCCGCGCCATCCTGGCCGCTCGCCGTGGCAAGGGTCGCGCCCGCCTGTCCGCCTGATCCGCGCACAGGTCATGACGTGCTGCCTACCGAGAATCGGCTGAGGCGGCGCGAGGACTTCGCGACCGCGGTACGCAGAGGACGCCGGGCCGGACGCCCGCTCCTCGTCGTCCATCTACGCAGCGGTGCAACGGACCCGCACGCGCCTGGGGAGAGCGCTCCCCCGACGCGTGCGGGTTTCGTCGTGAGCAAGGCCGTAGGCGGCGCGGTCGTCCGCAACCAGGTGAAGCGTCGCCTCCGCCATCTCGTCCGCGATCGGCTCACCGAGCTTCCCCCCGGTAGCCTGGTGGTCGTACGGGCGTTGCCCGGAGCCGGTGACGCCGACCACGTTCAGCTGGCCCGAGACCTGGACGCCGCTCTCCAGCGGTTGCTGGGAAGGGGCACGCGATGAAGTACCCGCTGCTGGCTCTCATCAAGCTGTACCAGTGGACGATCAGCCCGCTCCTGGGTCCCGTCTGCCGGTACTACCCGTCGTGTTCCCACTACGGATTCACGGCCATCGACCGGCATGGCGCGATCAAGGGCACTGCCCTGACCGCCTGGCGCATCCTGCGGTGCAACCCGTGGTCGCCCGGCGGCGTGGACCATGTTCCCCCGCGCAAGCGGCCGCGTTGGCACGAGATGCTGCGGGACGCGCTGCGCGGAGACAAGGGCGGGTCCACCGCCGAGACGAGCCCGGCTGCAGAGACCTCGCCCAATGCTCAAGGAGCCTGATTAGTGGACACGATTGCCAATTTTTTCAGCTTCATCACCACACCTGTCTCATGGGTGATCGTCCAGTTCCACAAGCTGTTCGGGGCGATCTTCGGCCCTGACACGGGCTGGGCCTGGGGCCTGTCGATCGTGTCCCTCGTGGTGCTGATCCGCATCTGTCTGATCCCGCTCTTCGTGAAGCAGATCAAGGCGACGCGGAACATGCAGGCGCTCCAGCCGAAGATGAAGGCGATCCAGGAGCGCTACAAGAGCGACAAGCAGCGTCAGTCCGAAGAGATGATGAAGCTGTACAAGGAGACGGGCACCAACCCGCTCTCCTCGTGCCTTCCCATCCTGGCGCAGTCGCCGTTCTTCTTCGCCCTGTACTCGGTGCTCTCGCACATCGCCGAGGGCAAGACGATCGGCGTCATCAACCAGTCCCTGCTGGACAGCGCCCGTCAGGCCCACATCTTCGGCGCCCCGCTGGCCGCCAAGTTCACGGACAGCGCGGAGAAGGTCGCTGCGCTCAACGCCTCGATCACCGATGTGCGCATCGTCACCGCGGTCATGATCGTCATGATGTCGGCCTCGCAGTTCTTCACCCAGCGCCAGCTGATGATGAAGAACGTCGACCTCTCCGTGAAGACCCCGTACATGCAGCAGCAGAAGATGCTCATGTACATCTTCCCGGTGATCTTCGCCGTCATGGGCATCAACTTCCCCGTCGGTGTCCTCGTCTACTGGCTGACCACCAACGTGTGGACCATGGGCCAGCAGATGTACGTGATCAACCAGAACCCGACGCCGGGCAGCAAGGCCCAGGACGCCTACCTGCAGCGACTGCTCAAGAGCATCACCCACCGGGGTGAGGTCCGCGGCCGTCGCCGGAAGAACATCGTCAAGATCATCGTCGCCAAGAGCAGCAGCGACCGGAACGACAACGAGCGCCGCTTCTTCACGGGCCTGGCCAAGGCCGGCTTCGCGCCCCAGGCCGACGGCACCGTGGTCAAGAGCGACACCGTGACCGCCGAGGCGGAGGGCGCCGCCACCGCCCGGCGCCAGCAGCCCAAGCGTCAGACCAAGGCCCAGCGGCAGGCCGCCGCCCAGCAGCACGCGAAGGACGCCGAGGCGTCCGACGAGTCCGCCGACACGGTCTCCGATGCTCCGACGGCTCCCTCGCTGGAGAAGAAGCCGCAGTCGTCGGCGAAGAGTGCCAAGACAGCCGGTTCGCAGGGCCAGGGCGACCAGCCCGCGCGGCCGAGCCGGGCGAACTCCGGTGGCTCCCGCCAGGGCCAGGCCAAGTCCGGGCAGCGCAAGGGCCAGCAGCGGCCCAAGCACCCCTCCTCCAAGAAGTAAGCCTCCACGAAGTAAGAAGGAGTCCATCCGTGACGGAAGGCACCACCTCCGCCGCCGCCGAGGGTGGCGACACCCTGACCCGCCTGGAGCAGGAGGGTGAGATCGCGGCCGACTACCTCGAGGGCCTGCTCGACATCGCCGACCTCGACGGCGACATCGACATGGACGTCGAGGCGGACCGGGCCTCGGTCTCGATCATCAGTGACTCCGGCAGCCGCGACCTGCAGAAGCTGGTCGGCCGCGACGGAGAGGTGCTGGAGGCCCTTCAGGAGCTCACCCGGCTCGCCGTGCACCGCGAGACCGGTGACCGCAGCCGTCTGATGCTGGACATCGCCGGCTTCCGTGCCCAGAAGCGCTCCGAGCTCGCCGAGCTGGGCGCCAAGGCCGCGGCGGACGTCAAGGCCTCCGGCGAACCGATGAAGCTCGACCCGATGACGCCGTTCGAGCGCAAGGTCGTGCACGACGCGGTCGCCGCCGCCGGTCTGCGCAGCGAGTCCGAGGGCGAGGAGCCGCAGCGCTTCGTCGTCGTGCTCCCTGCCTGAACCCTCACGTAGAGTCGGCCCCGTCTGTTCGCAGGCGGGGCCGAATTTTGTCAGCCTGATAGTCAGCCACACAGTGCTCTCGCGCGGATGCGTGCGGTACGGAAGGACGGTTCCCCGTGACGGAGGCAGCGGAGCTTCCCCAGGCGCCGGAGCAGGCGCGGACAGTCTTCGGTGAGTACTTCCCCGAGGCGGTCCGGTACGCGGAGCTCCTGGCGGACGCCGGGGTCAAGCGCGGTCTCATCGGCCCCCGTGAGGTTCCCCGGTTGTGGGAGCGCCATCTCCTGAACTGCGCCGTGCTCTCCGAGGCCGTTCCCGAGGGCGTCACCGTGTGCGACGTGGGCTCGGGCGCCGGCCTGCCGGGCATCCCGCTGGCCCTGGTCCGCCGGGATCTGAAGATCACGCTGCTCGAGCCGCTGCTGCGCCGGACCACCTTCCTCCAGGAGGCGGTCGAGCTTCTCGGTCTCGACCACGTGACCGTGGTCCGCGGTCGCGCCGAGGAGATGCTGGGCAAGCTCCAGCCCGTACACGTCGTGACCGCCCGCGCCGTGGCGCCGCTCGACCGGCTCGCCGGCTGGGGCGTGCCGCTGCTCCGTCCGTACGGCGAGATGCTCGCGCTCAAGGGCGACACGGCCGAGGAGGAAATCGACGGTGCTCGTGCCGCGCTCTCCAAGCTCGGTGTGGTGGAGGCCTCGGTGCTGCACGTCGGCGAGGGCATCGTCGATCCGATGACCACGGTCGTCCGGGTCGAGGTGGGCGAGAGCCCCGGCGGTGTGAGGTTCGCCGCCAAGCGCGCCAAGGCGGCCCGGTCCGCCAGGCCCCGCCGACGCCGCTGAGCGTCTTCGGACCCGACCCGACCCGACCCGACCGACCCGTTCCGGTCCTCGGTGGGCAGGCCTGCCCACTGATCCGTACAAGCTGCGATACGTGCAGATTTCGGAGTGTCGAGCGGTCCCGGCCCTGCGGCGCGTGCATCGTGTTTCACGTGAAACGTCGCTCACTGCTGCAGGGGATCATCAGCCGCGGCCGCGCGGCTGCCACGCCCTGGGACCGCAAACCGCCCGTGAGGCCCCCCGTGAGGGTGAGGGGGTTGTCCACAGAGGTGGATTCATCCACAGAACCACGGGCCTCGCTGGTTCACGACCCCGAAAGCATGGCAGGCTCTGTCCATCGCGAGCCTGAAGCCGAGGAGAGTGAATCCTTGCGGTCCGACGCCAACATCGCGGGACCGATGACCGATCCGGTCCCCGGTCCCCGAACCGAATCGGTGGGGATGGATGTTTCACGTGAAACACCGCCCCCGATGGACGACACCCCCATTGGTCGTGCTGCCCAGCTGGCCGTAGAGGCGCTGGGCCGTGCCGGTGAGGGCCTTCCTCGGCCTGCCCAGACCCGCGTGATGGTGGTCGCCAACCAGAAGGGCGGCGTGGGCAAGACGACCACCACGGTCAACCTTGCCGCCTCCCTGGCCCTGCACGGTGCGCGTGTCCTGGTCGTCGACCTCGACCCGCAGGGCAATGCCTCCACGGCACTCGGCATCGACCACCACGCCGAGGTGCCCTCGATCTACGACGTGCTGGTCGAGAGCCGACCGCTCTCCGAGGTCGTCCAGCCCGTGCGGGACGTCGAGGGTCTCTTCTGCGCGCCGGCCACGATCGACCTCGCCGGCGCCGAGATCGAGCTGGTGTCGCTGGTGGCGCGCGAGAGCCGGCTCCAGCGGGCGATCCAGGCCTACGAGCAGCCGCTCGACTACATCCTCATCGACTGCCCGCCCTCGCTGGGCCTGCTGACGGTCAACGCGCTCGTGGCGGGTGCCGAGGTGCTGATCCCCATCCAGTGCGAGTACTACGCGCTGGAGGGACTCGGGCAGCTACTGCGGAACGTCGACCTGGTCCGGGGGCACCTCAACCCCACCCTGCACGTCTCGACGATCCTCCTCACCATGTACGACGGCCGCACCAGGCTCGCCTCGCAGGTCGCCGACGAGGTGCGCAGCCACTTCGGCGAGGAGGTTCTGCGGACCAGCATTCCGAGGTCCGTACGCATCTCGGAGGCACCGAGCTACGGGCAGACCGTGCTCACCTACGACCCGGGCTCCAGTGGTGCCCTGTCGTATCTCGAAGCGGCGCGCGAGATCGCCCTACGGGGGGTCGCCGTCGGTTATGACGCCACCCAGGCCCACGGAGGACAGCCTCCGACGGGTCACCAGAACAGCCAGCGAATGTCGGAGGGGATCCAGTGAGCGAGCGACGTAGGGGGCTGGGGCGCGGGCTCGGTGCGCTGATCCCCGCTGCTCCCCAGGAGCGACCGGCGCCGGCTGTCGGAAGGGGTTCCGTTCCGGCCGCGGCCACCGGCGGGGCCATTCCCGCTCTCGGTTCGGAGCGAGGGGTGGCCGCGGCGAAGCTGGCGACCCTTCCGGCGAGCCCGCAGTCCCCGGACTCCGTGGTTCCGGTGGCCGAGCCCGAGCCCGAGTCGGCGCCCGAGACCGCTGCCGGTGCGCACTTCGCCGAGCTGCCGCTGGACTCCATCACTCCGAACCCGCGCCAGCCGCGTGAGGTGTTCGACGAGGACGCCCTGGCCGAGCTGATCACCTCCATCAAGGAGGTGGGTCTCCTCCAGCCCGTCGTCGTCCGCCAACTGGGCCCCGAGCGCTACGAGCTCATCATGGGCGAGCGGCGTTGGCGGGCCTGCCGTGAGGCCGGCCTGGAGCGGATCCCCGCCATCGTCCGTGCCACCGAGGACGAGAAGCTGCTGCTCGACGCCCTCCTGGAGAACCTGCACCGGGCGCAGCTGAACCCGCTGGAAGAGGCCGCGGCCTACGACCAGCTCCTGAAGGACTTCAACTGCACCCATGACCAGCTGGCCGACCGCATCGGTCGCTCGCGCCCGCAGGTCTCGAACACGCTGCGGCTGCTGCGCCTCTCGCCGCCCGTGCAGCGTCGGGTCGCGGCCGGCGTCCTGTCGGCCGGTCACGCCCGTGCGCTGCTTTCCGTGGAGGACCCGGAGGTGCAGGACAAGCTGGCCTACCGGATCGTGGCCGAGGGGCTCTCGGTGCGGGCCGTGGAGGAAATCGTCACGCTCATGGGTTCGGAGCCCTCGTCTCCGGTCAAGCCCAAGGGCCCCCGGGCGGGTGCCCGGGTCTCTCCTGCGCTGCGTGATCTGGCGACCCGGCTCTCCGACCGCTTCGAGACGCGGGTGAAGGTCGACCTGGGCCAGAAGAAGGGCAAGATCACCGTCGAGTTCGCCTCGATGGAGGATCTGAACCGGATCCTCACGACGCTGGCTCCCGGCGAGGGCCGGGTCCTGGATCAGGGTCCGACGGCCCAGGACGCCGAGGACGAGCAGGACGGCCAGGGCTCCGAGGGCTGACGGTCCTCTTCTTCGTCCCCAGGGCGGAGCGTGTTCCGGCGTTCACCGGAACACGCTCCGCCCTTTGCCTGTCCTCGGTACCGCCCCGATCGACCTCTCGTTACGATTCTGGGAGGCGTACTTCGTACGGCGTTGCCGAGGGAAACGAGGAGCAGCCGTGGGGCGTCGGCTCGTACCGCTCACGCTGGACAACCTTCCGGATCTCCCCAAGCGTTGTCGCTCCTGTGTCTTCTGGGAGCTCGACCCGGTGAGCGGCGAGGCCGCCGTGAAGGCCGGCCGTCCGGAGCTGGAGAAGGAAGCCTGGATCTCGGCGGTGCTCCTTGAGTGGGGTTCCTGCGGCAGGGTGGTCTATGTCGACGAGGTGCCCGTCGGATACGTGCTCTACGCGCCTCCGGCGTATGTGCCCCGGTCCACGGCCTTTCCCACGAGCCCGGTCGCCGCTGATGCCGTGCAGCTGATGACGGCGTGGATCATGCCGGGATATCAGGGGCAGGGGCTCGGCAGGACGATGGTGCAGACGGTGGCGAAGGATCTGTTGCGCCGAGGCTTCAAGGCGATCGAAGCCTTCGGCGATGCCCGGTGGAAGGAGCCTGCCTGTGTGCTGCCCGCCGATCATCTGACGGCCGTGGGTTTCAAGACCGTTCGGCCGCACCCGAGTTTTCCCCGGTTGCGGCTGGAGCTGAGGACGACCCTCTCCTGGAAGGAGGACGTCGAGATGGCGCTCGACCGGCTTCTGGGAGCGGTCCAGAAGGAGCCGGTGCTGCGGCCGCTCTGACGGGACGACAGCGGCCCGCCCCCTCGGAAGGGGGCGGGCCGCTGCTGTTTCACGTGAAACAGAGGATGCCGTGTGGCGGGAGCCTCAGGCCTTCGTCTCGATGTAGCCCTCCAGGTCGCGCAGGAGCGCGGCCTTCGGCTTGGCGCCGACGATGGTCTTCACGACCTCGCCGCCCTGGTAGACGTTCAGCGTCGGGATCGACATAACGCCGTACTTGGCGGCGGTGGCCGGGTTCTCGTCGATGTTGAGCTTCACGATGGTGATCTCGTCGTGCTCGGTGGCGATGGCCTCGAGCGACGGGGCGATCTGGCGGCACGGGCCGCACCACTCGGCCCAGAAGTCCACGAGAACGGGCTTCTCGCTCTTGAGGACCTTCTCCTCGAAGTCAGCGTCGGTAGCGATAACGGTGGCGCCGGCCACGGCGTCCTCCTTCGGTTGGTGGGGTGTGGGGTGGGAAGGCGTAGGGGTCAGACCGCGGGGGTCTCGGCGAGCTTCTCGCTGTCGGAGAGGGCGGCCAGGAAGCGCTCGGCGTCGAGCGCGGCGGAGCAGCCGGTGCCGGCGGCGGTGATCGCCTGACGGTACGTGTGGTCGACGACGTCGCCG
Source organism: Streptomyces roseicoloratus (assembly GCF_004117935.1). Lineage (GTDB taxonomy): Bacteria > Actinomycetota > Actinomycetes > Streptomycetales > Streptomycetaceae > Streptomyces > Streptomyces roseicoloratus. Next base: position 22,863 of record NZ_SDOY01000151.1, read on the forward strand.
GCGCCGAAGACACCCGCGAGGTTGGTGCGCGTGGACGGGGCGTCGACCTTCAGGTAGCCCTCCGCGTCCAGCTCCAGCTGGCCCTTGAAGAGCTCGGTGCGCGGGTCGTGGCCTACGGCGATGAAGAGGCCGGTGACCGGGAGCTCGCTGGTCTCGCCCGTCTTGGTGTTGCGCAGGGTGAGACCGCTGAGCTTGGTGTCGCCGTGGATCTCGGCGACCTCGCTGTCCCAGGCGAACTTGATCTTCGGGTCGGCGAAGGCGCGCTCCTGCATCGCCTTGGAGGCGCGCAGCGAGTCACGGCGGTGGACGATGGTGACCGACTTGGCGAAGCGCGAGAGGAAGGTGGCCTCCTCCATCGCGGTGTCGCCGCCGCCGACGACGGCGATGTCCTGGTCCCGGAAGAAGAAGCCGTCGCAGGTGGCGCACCAGGAGACACCGCGCCCGGAGAGGGTGTCCTCGTTCGGCAGGCCGAGCTTGCGGTGCTGGGAGCCGGTGGTGACGATGACGGCCTTGGCGCGGTACACGGTGCCGGCGGTGTCCGTGACGGTCTTGATCTCACCGGTGAGGTCCACGGCGACGATGTCGTCCGGCACGAGCTCGGCGCCGAAGCGCTCCGCCTGGGCACGCATGTTGTCCATCAGGTCGGGGCCCATGATGCCGTCGCGGAAGCCGGGGAAGTTCTCCACCTCGGTCGTGTTCATCAGGGCGCCACCGGCGGTGACGGCTCCCTCGAAGACGAGCGGCTTCAGGGACGCACGGGCCGTGTAGAGGGCAGCGGTGTAACCCGCGGGCCCGGAGCCGATGATGATCACGTTACGGACGTCGCTCACGGGTTTCTTCCTCGTCTCTGCAGACTGCTGCCTACTGCCTACGGGGGCGGTCGATCGGTCACTCTCACCCCACCCAACCGATCCTACGGGGCATGCATTCCCGGGACGGCCGCTCGTCGTCAGGCACGCGCTCAGGAGCGCGGAACGGACTCCTGCAGGAGGACTGTGCCCTCGGTCTTCCCGCCGCCGGTGGCGCAGGAGGCGTCCACGACATAGGCCTGGACCCGCGTGCCGTCGGCGGTGTCGGGGAGGACGAGGAGATAGGCGGGCATGCCCTGGAATTCGCCCTGCCGGAAGGCGAGGACCGCCTCACCGCGTCCCGTGGCGGCCTTGACGCAGTCGGGCAGGGTGACGGGCAGCGAGCGCTTCTGCCCGTCGTCGCCCTCGGTGGTGAGGGACTCGGGAGCGGGCTGGTCCTGGGGGACCTTGAAGGTGCCGGCGTTCTGCTGGAGGAGGGCCTGCACGGTGGCCGGCACCGGCTCGCCGTCGAAGCGGGCGCTGTCCGCCGCACTGATGGCGGCGTCGGAGCGCTTGTCCGTGTCCCCGGCCCCGCCGAGGTTCAGCGCACCGGACTGGACGAAGAACAGGCTCAGCCCCAGTGCGGCGGCGCCGAACACGGCACCGAGGGCGGCGACGCGACGGCGGCGGGCCCTGCGGGGCCGGCCGGGGCCGGAGGCGGCGGAGGGCCGTCCGGCGGGGCGGGCGGAGGCGGGCGCCGCCGGTGCGGGGCGGGCGGGCGATGTTTCACGTGAAACGTCGGGCACGGCTCCCGGAGCGGTCGCGTTCAGCAGCGCTTCGGCGGCAAGGGCCGCGTCGATCCGTCCGGCGATCTCGGCGGGCATCCGCGGAGGGCCGGGAAGCGTGCCGAGGAGGCCTCGGATCTCCTCCAGGGAGGCTCGTACGTCGGCGCACAGGGGACACCCGTCGAGGTGCAGCCGTACAGCGGCACTGCGGGACGGCGAGAGCAGCCCCTCGGTGAGGTCGGAGATCTCCGAGACGTCCGGGTGCTGAGTCGTGTCGGCCGTGGAAGTCACGCGCGCCCACCTCCGCCCTTCACAGCCGCTGGATTGCTCGGTCCGGTGTCCGTCGGTCCCGGCACCGGTGGGACGGATGTCCCCGGCGTCCGGTTCCTTCCCCGGTCCGGGCTCTCGTTACCCACCGTGTCCCCGCGCAGATGAGTGAGCATCGGCAGCAGTCTGGCCCGGCCGCGTGCACAGCGGCTCTTCACGGTTCCGGTGGGGACATCGAGGATACGAGCCGCTTCCGCGACGGGGTATCCCTGCATGTCGACGAGGACGAGCGCCGCCCGCTGTTCCGCAGGCAGCGTGGCGAGGGCGGCCAGGAGCTCGCGGTGGAGGTCCTGGCGCTCGGCGGGCGCCTCGGCCGACTCGACCGGTTCCAGGAGCTGCTCGAACCGGTCGGTGTCGTCCACGGGCGAGGTCCGGCGTGAGGCGGCCTTGCGGGCCCGGTCGAGACAGGCGTTCACGGTGATGCGGTGGAGCCAGGTCGTGACGGCCGACTGGCCCCGGAAGGTGTGGGCGGCCCGGAAGGCCGACACCAGGGCGTCCTGGACGGCGTCAGCCGCCTCCTCGCGGTCGCCGAGCGTCCTCAGCGCCACCGCCCACAGCCGGTCGCGGTGGCGCCGTACGAGCTCACCGAAGGCGTGAGGGTCGCCGGCCACATGGCAGGCCAGCAGGTCCTGGTCGCTGCGCTCGTCGCCTATGGCGTCGTCCAACGGTGAGCCCCTCCCCTCGGGTGTGGCGTCAGCTGGTGATCTTGATGTTCGAGATCTCGCCGCGGTAGCCGCCGCCGCCGCTCGGCAGATCGGTCAACCAGACGAGAACGTAGCGGGTCTGCACCGGCTTCGCGGGCTGCAGGGACACCTGGGTGCCGGACTGCGAGGCCTGCGTGGCGTAGCCGCCGGGCTGGTCGGGGCGCGAGGAGGCGTCCTCGGGCGCCGTCCGCAGCTCGACCGACGTCGTCCCCAGGAAGGAGACCTCGACCTTGGCGACCTGCTGGACCTTCCCCAGATCGAGGATGATGCCGACGCCCTTCTTCAGGTTGCCGAACTTCGAGTACCCGTCGTACCGCATGGTCTTCCACGTGGTGTTCGGGTCGCCGTCGTACGCGTTCTTTATCTGGTCGTGGTTCTCGACGCCGTCGCCCTCCGGGTCGAAGTCGTACGCACCGACGACCGGGACCGGCTTGCCCTCCGCCGTCGGCTCCTTGTCGTCGTCGCCCGGTTCCTGCTGCTGGGTGTTCCGAGGAGCGTCGGCGCCCTTGTTCTGGTCGAGGAGCCGGTCGGCGATCTGCCAGCTGCCCAGGCCAAGGGCGGCGATCAGCAGGGCGGAGACGGCCCACTTGAGCGCCTTGCCGGCCCGGCTCTGCAGCGGAGGCGGCGGGATCACGACAGGCTGGGTGACCGCAGGGCGCTGCTGGGGGCGGCCGTAGGTGCCCTGCTGGTAGGTGGTGCGCTGGAACTCGGGCGGGGTGGGGAGCGGGAACTCCGGCTCCGGCGGGCGGATGCGCGGCATCGCGGCGACGGCCTTGGCGAGCTCGTCGGGTGTGGTGCACGGCGGTTCCTGGCGGGAGGCGGTGGCCCCGTCGTTGGCGAGGGCGCGCATGGCGATCTCGGAGAGGCCCCGGTGGACGCCCGCGCGTACCTGGTCGGGGGCGAGCAGGCCGACGCCCTTGGGCAGGCCCGAGAGGCCGTAGGCGTCGTTCTCGTAGGGCCAGCGCTGGGTGAGCGCCGCGTAGAGGAGGGCACCGATCGCCTCGGTGTCCGTGCGCTGCGGACGTTCGGCGCTGATGCCGCGCAGGGCGGCGTTCACGGCGAGCCCGCGGATGCGGTACTGACCGGTCGAACTGCGCAGTACGGCGCTCGGGGTGAGCCGGAGGTGGGAGAGGCCCTCGCGGTGGGCGGCGGCCATGGCCTGGGAGACCTGGCTGACGAGCTGGTAGGCGTCGTGCGGCTCCATGGGACCGGCCGCGAGCAGCGCGGTCAGTTCGGTGGAGTCGGGCAGCCACTCGTGCACGACGTACACGAGGTCGTTCTCCTCGACGGCGTCGAGGACCTGGACGAAGCGGGGGTCGCCGAGCAGCGCCGCGGAGCGGGCGGCGGCCAGCACGGAGCGGGCGCGGGAGTGGTCGGCGGGCAGGATGTGCACGCCGACGGCGCGGCGCAGTTTCTCGTCGACGGCACGCCAGCTGCTGAATCCGTCCAGTCGGGTGACGCACTCCTCCAGCCGGTACCGCCTCGCCAGCTTGTGGCCGCTGTGCAGCTCCGGTGCCGTGATGGAAGGCTGTTCGCCGTTCTTTCGTTCGCCCGCCTTGCTCTCCGTGGCCTCGGCGGACGTGGCCGCCTTCTTCTGCGCTTCCGCCACCCCGTCGGTCGCGGCCTTGTCCGCCTTGGCGGTCAGCGGGTCGTCACCGCTGTTGTCGGCCACGTCGACGGCAGCCGTGCTACGTTCCGCCACCGTCGTTCCTGCCTCCCCATCCGTTGCGCCACATCCAGCAGCCATGCCAATTGTGCCCACAGTCCGGCGCTATGCACGACACGCGTCGGCAGGCGATGGTTGTGCGAACACCGCGCGCCCCGCTCCGACCTGCGCCTGATCAGCGACCAAGTCGTCCGCGGACCATACCGACCATCGAGTTGAGCTCCGCGATCCGCAGGCGCTTCGCCGCGACGAAGAAGACTCCCAGGAGGACCGCGCCGCCGACGAGCAGGGCGACGAGCGAGCCCAGGGCGCCTTCGCCGAGCAGCTTCAGCAGGCCGAAGCCGGCCGCTCCGGCGACGATCGCCGCGGGAAGCGAGGCCAGGCACAGCCGGGCGTAGGTGCGCAGCACGTGGGAGCCGTCCAGGTCACCGCCGAGGCGGTTGCGCAGCCGGCGCCAGGCGACGCCGACGCCGACCGCGTAGGCCAGGCCGTAGGAGGCGGCCATGCCGACGACGGCCCACTGGGCGGGCAGCACCACGTAACAGACCGCGGAGGCGGCCGCGTTGACGGCGGCCACGATGACGGTGTTGTAGAACGGCGTCCGGGTGTCCTCGTAGGCGTAGAAGCCGCGGAGCACGACGTACTGGACGGAGTAGGGGATCAGGCCGAGGCCGAAGGCCATCAGGATGAAGCCCATGCCGCGGGCGGCCTCGATGCCGCTGGAGGCGTAGAGCAGCGTGCTCATGGGGACGCCGAGGGCCAGGAACGCGAAGGACACGGGCACGATGGCCACGGCCGAGTTGCGCAGGCCCTGCGAGATGTCGTCGCGGACGGCTCCCGGGTCGTCGTCGGAGGCGGCGCGCGAGATGCGCGGCAGCAGCGCGGCCATGACCGAGACGGTGATGATGGCCTGCGGCATGCCCCAGATCAACTGGGCGTTGGAGTAGGCGAGGAAGCCGGCGCCGTTCTTGCCGGACTCCTCACCCGCGGCGGTGGCGAGCTGGGTGACGACCAGGACACCGGCCTGGTTGGCGAGCACGAACAGCACGGTCCACTTGGCCAGTTTGACGGTCTTGCCGAGTCCGTGACCCTTCCAGTCGAAGCGGGGACGGAAGCGGAAACCGGTCTCGCGCAGGTACGGGATCATCGCCAGGGCCTGGACGACGAGGCCGAGCAGCGTGCCGATGCCGAGCAGTCGGATGCCCTCGTCGGGGATCGTCTGGACGCCCATGCGGGATTCGGCGGAGGTGCCGTAGACCCAGATGAACAGGCCGAAGGTGGCGATCATGACGATGTTGTTGAGGACCGGGGTCCACATCATCGCGCCGAACTTGCCGCGGGCGTTGAGGATCTGACCCATCACCACGTGCACACCCATGAAGAAGATCGTGGGCAGGCAGTAGCGGGCGAAGGCGACGGCGACGCTGTTGGCCGCCGCGTCGTCGGCGATGGTGTTGGACATCAGCCGGATCAGCAGCGGGGCGGCGAACACGGCGATGGCGACGATCGCGCCGAGCGCGACCATGACGAGGGTCAGCAGGCGGTTGGCGTAGGCCTCGCCGCCGTCCTCGTCGTTCTTCATGGAGCGGACCAGCTGCGGCACGAAGACCGAGTTGAGACCGCCGCCGACGGTGAGGATGTAGATCATCGTCGGCAGGGTGTAGGCGACGGTGTAGGTGTCACCGAGGAGCGCGGCGCCGAGGGCACCGGTGATCACCAGGCTGCGGACGAAGCCGGTCAGCCGGGAGACGAGGGTGCCGGCCGCCATCACGGCGCTCGACTTGAGCAGTCCGGAGGCGCGGCCGGCCTTCTTCGGGGCGGGCGCGGGCATGGGGTTCGGCTCCGGGGCGGGCGGCGGCACCTGACCGGGCGTCTGCTGGTCCCGGTAGAGGTGGGCGAACGCGTCGGGCTCCGGCTGCTCCTCGCTCGCGTGGGTCACCAGGTCGTCGACGCCGGTGAACTGGACCGTACGGGCGTCGTCGCCGTAGGGCAGATGGCGCGAGGGGCCGTCCGGCTCGGGGGGCGGCGTCTGGGCCCACACCCGCGGATCCGGGGCGTGCTGGGGCGCCGCCGGCTGCTGGTAGAGCGGCTGCGGCTCGGCGAAGGTGCCCGGTGGGGGCGGCGGGTGCGCGGCCCGGTCGTAGAGCGCCTCGCCCACCGGGTCCTGGGCGGAGAGGTCACGCCCTTGGTACGGGTCGTGAGTGTAGGCGTCCTGGACGTACGGGTCCTGGGCGTACGGATTCTGCTCGTCCGGTGCGTACGGGTCCGGCGCAGGCCCGGATGCCGGTGCGGCGGGAGTGCCACCGGACGGCGCGGTACCGCCCGCGCCCTGCCCGCGGTCACCGTCGTACGGCGCGTTCATGGTTACCCCACCTCATCGTCCCCGGCCGACCGGCCACGACATCGCTCAACGGTCCACTTTCTCACCCGGGCCCGACGGGTCACCGCTTTCCGCCCCGGTGTCCGGTGTCGGGTCACTCGGCTGCTCGGATTCCGCTTCCGGTTCCGTGGCGGGTCCCTCGCCGGCCTCGGCGTCCGGGTCGGGCGCCGAGGCGGCCGCGTCCGACGCGGCCTCGGCCTCCGCGTTCCGGGCGGCGGCGCGCTTGCGCTGGCTGTACATGCGGACGCCGGCGAGGACGAGCAGCAGCACACCGCCCGCGATGACGAGCATCACCGTCGGCGTGATCTCGGAGACCTTCACGGTGAAGGTCATGGGCTCGCCGTAGGGCGTGCCGTCCTCGGTGTAGAGCTGGGCCGTCATCGTGACCGGACCGTTGGCGTTGGCCGAGGCGTCGAACTTCACGGACTGGCTGTGGCCGCCGTCGATCTTCACCGGTCGCGTGGCCTCGCCGTTGCGGTCCAGCTCCAGACGCGTCTTGTTGCCGGACCTCAGCTTGAGGACCAGGTGGTCCACGCCCTGGAGCAGCCGGTTCTGCACGGTCACCGGGATGGTGGCGCTGCGGCCGGACAGGGTGAGGTCCGACTTGTCGATCAGCTTCACCTCCTGCGTGAGGCTCAGGAGGTAGTCCTGGACCTCCTGGCGGTAGAGGGCGGCCGAGGCCGGCTCGCCGCGCCAGGAGGTCGACATCTCGCGGCTGATCGCGTTGGTGAAGGGAGGCACCACGCGGTCGGCGGCGGTCAGGATGACCTTGAAGTCGTCCAGCTGGTCGCGGGTCTCCTTTATCTGCCGGAACGCGCCCGCGCTGAGTTCCTGCTCACGCAGCTTCTTCGGATAGGACCCGCTGCCCGGCACCCGCTTCGACGCCTCGGGGTCGGACTGCGTCGCGGCGGCCGTCAGGTCGAGCGGTTCGGTCCAGCGCTTGGTGTTGAGCCCTTCGAGCGCCTTCGCCATGGTCTGCGCCTGGGAGGTGCTGGGCATGCGCTGCGGCGCGACGACGACGCTGCGCTGGTCCTCGGGCAGCTCCAGGGTGATCGCGAGCGACTGGGCGAGGAACTCCTGGACGGCGAGGGTCGCGTTCTCGGCCCTGATCATCTCGCCCTGGAAGGCCTTGGACAGGCCGGCGTCGCTGACGACGGCGGTGGTGCCGCCGCCGATCGGGCGGGCCGAGGTGGGGGTGTACGAGAGGTCGTCGCGGAAGCTGTCGCTGCGGGCGATCACGTTGTGCGCGCCGGCGGAAGTGGCGACCGCCATGATCGACGGGTCGACGGCGCCGTCGACGGGCCAGGAGAAGTCGGTGGACGGCTTCACGTGGAGGACGGTCTCCACGGTGGACGAGGCCAGCGCGGTCGCCTGCTGGAGGTGGGTGAGTGAGCCCGGCACGTCCTTGCCGTGGTGGGCCAGCGAGGCCAGGTCGGGGTCGGCGAACGGCAGCGCGACGACCTTGCGGCCCTGCACGGCCTTCTCCAGGTCGTTCAGCCAGCGCTCGGCGACGGCCTGGTTCTTCCCGGGGACCTCGGCCGTCCCGCTCTTCACCATGTACGGCTCGGTCATGGCGGCGACGCTGGCCAGCAGGTCGGGGTCGATGACCCAGGTGACGGGCAGGTTCCTGCCGAGCGAGACCATCTCGTGCAGTCGTCCGCCGGGAGCGAGCTCGGCGGCCAGGTCGTCGTTCTCGAAGACCGGGGTCTGCTGCTGGTCCGCGCCCGTCTCGGAGGAGACATGGGCCGTGGAGATCAGCGGCCACAGATAGGTGAGCTGGGTCTTCTTGTCCGTGGCCTCGGGCTGGTAGGGCAGCAGGGTGCGCTCGATGCCCAGCACGCGCGGATAGGACTGGTTCGGGGTCTCACCGGAGAGGGAGACTCCGAGCTGGTAGACGCCGGCGTCGTCCAGGCCGAGCTTGGAGACCGGCACGGAGAGCGTGAAGTCCTTGCTCAGTCCGGCACCCAGCTCGGGGATCTTGACCGTGTAGGGCCCTCCGAGGGGAGCGGGGTCGCGTCCGTCCCGGTAGGCGCGGCGGCCCGAGACCTCGTCGATCGCGCTGCGGCTGGTCATCCGGGGGCCGACGCGCAAATCGACCGTGGCATCGGTCACAGCCTGCTTGCCCTCGTTGGTGACCGTTCCCGTGATGGTGAGGGTGTCGCTCTCCACCGGGGCGCTGGGAGTCAGCGTGTCGAGTGACACGTCCACGGTCCCCGCGCGCTTCGTGCTCCCGGCGTGTGTGGCGGTCTCGGCGGCAGCGGCCGCGGGGGCGTGCAGGACCGGGAGGAACCCGGTCAGCAACGGGGCGGCGACGGCGAGTGAGGCCGTACGCCGCAGCCAGCGGCGGGCAGGTGAGGGAACGGTCCCCTGGATAGCTGCCGCCTCGGCCACGCGTCGCCCGTCCTCGTCGTTGTCTGCGGTGTCAGTGGTGTCGCTGGTTCCCGGTTGCTGTGTCCAGGCATGGTAACGAGGCACGCGGGGGCCAAGTGCCGGGGACTGCTCCAGGTGATGTGTGCGGAGTCCCGGGAAAACGGGGACGAGGCGGTGAGCCGGGGCACGTACCCTTTTCTGTTGTGCCGAACGCCAACGAAGACACCACGCCCGCCCTGAGCCAGGTGCAACGCCGCGCGGTCAGTGAACTACTGCGTGTGTCCCCTGTCGCCGACGACCTCGCCCGCCGTTTCCAGGAGGCCGGGTTCCGCCTCGCGCTGGTCGGCGGCTCGGTACGCGACGCCCTCCTCGGCCGTCTCGGCAACGACCTGGACTTCACCACGGACGCCCGCCCCGAGGACGTGCTGAAGATCGTCCGGCCCTGGGCCGACGCCGTGTGGGAGGTCGGGATCGCCTTCGGCACCGTCGGCTGCCAGAAGAGCGCGCGTGTCGGCGATGCCGTCCAGCACTTCCAGGTGGAGGTCACCACCTACCGCTCGGAGGCGTACGACCGCACCTCCCGCAAGCCCGAGGTCTCGTACGGCGACTCCATCGAGGAGGACCTCGTCAGGCGTGACTTCACCGTCAACGCCATGGCGGTCGCCCTTCCGGAGAAGGAGTTCATCGACCCGCACGGCGGTCTCGACGACCTCGCCGAGAAGGTGCTGCGCACGCCGGGAACGCCCGAGGAGTCCTTCTCGGACGACCCGCTGCGCATGATGCGGGCCGCGCGTTTCGCCGCACAGCTGGACTTCGAGGTGGCCCCCGAGGTCGTCACGGCCATGACGGAGATGGCCGGACGGCTGGAGATCGTCTCGGCCGAGCGCATCCGCGAGGAGTTCAACAAGCTGCTGCTCTCGGCCCACCCCCGCAAGGGTCTCGGCCTCCTCGTCGACACCGGGCTCGCCGCCCACGTGCTGCCCGAGCTGCCCTCGCTGCGCCTGGAGAGCGACGAGCATCACCGGCACAAGGACGTCTACGAGCACTCGCTCACGGTGCTCGACCAGGCCATCGACCTGGAGGAGGACGGTCCCGATCTGGTGCTGCGCCTCGCGGCGCTGCTCCACGACATCGGCAAGCCGCGCACCCGTCGCTTCGAGAAGGACGGCCGGGTCTCCTTCCACCACCACGAGGTGGTCGGCGCGAAGATGACCAAGAAGCGCATGACCGCGCTCAAGTACTCCAACGAGATGGTCAAGGACGTCTCGCGTCTCGTGGAGCTGCATCTGCGGTTCCACGGCTACGGCACGGGCGAGTGGACCGACTCGGCCGTCCGCCGCTACGTGCGGGACGCCGGACCGCTGCTCTCCCGGCTCCACAAGCTGACCCGGTCCGACTGCACCACGCGCAACAAGCGCAAGGCCGCGGCTCTCTCCCGCGCCTACGACGGCCTCGAGGAGCGCATCGCGAGGCTCCAGGAGCAGGAGGAGCTGGACTCGATCCGCCCGGACCTCAACGGCAACGAGATCCAGGAGATCCTCGGCATCGGTCCCGGGCCGGCCGTCGGGCAGGCCTACAAGTTCCTGCTGGAGCTGCGGCTGGAGAACGGGCCGATGGAGCACGATGCGGCCGTCGCCGCACTCAAGGAGTGGTGGGCCGGCCAGAACGGCTGACTCTTCCGCCGGCTCACGCACGTCGGCTCACATCGATGTTTCACGTGAAACGTCGACCGTGAAACGCCGTGAGCGGCCTGGGCTCCCCTGACAGGGGCGATGTTTCACGTGAAACATCGCCCCTTCGTCGTGGCGCGGAGCAGGCCCAGCGTGAGGAGCACGTAGATCGCGGTCACCAGCGCCACGATCGCCGGGGAGCGGCCGTCCGGTGGCAGCACGGCGGCGGCGACGCCGGCCGCGCCGACGAAGGCGACGTTGAAGAGCACGTCATAGAGGGAGAAGACCCGGCCGCGATAGGCGTCGTCCACGGAGGTCTGTACGACGGTGTCCGTGGCGATCTTCGCTCCCTGGGTGGTCAGACCGAGCACGAAGGCGGCCACGAGGAACGGTGTCCGGGCGAAGGTCAACCCCAGCGCAGGGGTCAGCACGGCGGCGGTTCCGGTGCACAAAGTCATCCATCCGAACGGCCCGAACCGTCCGACCGCCCAGGGAGAGAGCACCGCGGCCGCGAAGAAGCCGGCTCCCGAGGCGGCCACGGCCAGTCCCAGGACGGCGAGCCCGTCCTCCTCCGTGGTGCTCCAGGCATAGCGGGCGAGCATGAGGACCGTCACGAACAGCGCGCCGTAGCAGAACCGCATCAGGGTGACCACGATCAGCGCCCCGGCGGCCGGGCGCCGCTCGGCGAGATGCCGCAGTCCGCTGCTCAGGCCGCGTGCGGTGGAGGCCAGGGCGGCGGTGAGGCGGGGCTGGACGAGTTCCGGGTCCGGTCCGAGCAGCTCGCGGGACATCCGCAGCGAGGCGAGCGCGGAGCCGAGGTAGAGGACGGCGCCCAGGAGGACGACCGCGGCATCGGAGTCGTGCGCCAGCAGACGTACGCCGAAGGCCAGACCGCCGCCCAGGGTCGCGGCCAGGGTGCCGGCGGTCGGCGAGAGCGAGTTGGCGACGACGAGCCGCTCCTCGTCGACCACGCGCGGCAGCGACGCGGAGAGGCCGGCCAGGACGAAGCGGTTGACGGCGGTGACCGAGAGGGCCGAGGCGTAGAAGAGCCACTCCGGCACGGAGGCCAGCATGAGCACCGCGGTGCCGCCGGCCAGCAGGGCCCGCAGCAGGTTGCCGTAGAGGAAGACCTGGCGCCGTCGCCAGCGGTCGAGCAGGACCCCGGCGAAGGGGCCCACGAGCGAGTACGGAAGCAGCAGCACCGCCATCGCGGAGGCGATGGCCGCGGCACTGGTCTCCTTCTCGGGGGAGAAGACGACGTACGTGGCGAGGGCGACCTGGTAGACCCCGTCGGCGCACTGGGAGAGCAGGCGGACGGTGAGCAGACGGCGGAAGTCGCGCAGTCGCAGCAGGACGCGCAGATCACGCACGGCGGACATGGGAGCAAGACTCACATACGACGAGGGTCCCCGGGCAGTGCCACGGGGACCCTCGTCGACGAGCCGCCGGCTCGTCCTGCGGCCGTCGCCAGGCCGTCAGGCGAGCGGGAGGTGACCGTCAGGTCAGCGCTCGACCTCGCCCTTGATGAACTTCTCGACGTTGGCGAAGGCCTCGTCGTCGAAGTACTGCACCGGCGGGGACTTCATGAAGTACGAGCTGGCGGAGAGGATCGGGCCACCGATGCCGCGGTCCTTGGCGATCTTCGCGGCACGCAGGGCGTCGATGATGACACCGGCGGAGTTCGGGGAGTCCCACACCTCGAGCTTGTACTCCAGGTTCAGCGGAACGTCACCGAAGGCACGGCCCTCGAGGCGGACGTACGCCCACTTGCGGTCGTCCAGCCAGGCCACGTAGTCCGAGGGGCCGATGTGGACGTTCTTCTCGCCGAGCTCGCGGTCGGGGATCTGCGAGGTGACGGCCTGGGTCTTCGAGATCTTCTTGGACTCGAGGCGGTCACGCTCGAGCATGTTCTTGAAGTCCATGTTGCCGCCGACGTTGAGCTGCATGGTGCGCTCGAGCCGGACACCGCGGTCCTCGAACAGCTTGGCCATCACGCGGTGCGTGATGGTGGCGCCGACCTGGGACTTGATGTCGTCACCGACGATCGGGACACCGGCCTCGGTGAACTTGTCCGCCCACTCCTTGGTGCCGGCGATGAAGACCGGGAGGGCGTTGACGAAGGCGACCTTGGCGTCGATGGCGCACTGCGCGTAGAACTTCGCCGCGTCCTCGGAACCGACGGGCAGGTAGCAGACGAGCACGTCGACCTGCTTGTCCTTGAGGACCTGGACGACGTCCACCGGCTCCTCGGCGGACTCCTCGATGGTCATGCGGTAGTACTTGCCGAGACCGTCGAGCGTGTGACCGCGCTGGACCGTGACGCCCTTGTTCGGGACGTCACAGATCTTGATCGTGTTGTTCTCGCTGGCGCCGATGGCGTCCGCGAGGTCGAGGCCGACCTTCTTCGCGTCCACGTCGAACGCGGCCACGAACTCCACGTCACCGACGTGGTAGTCGCCGAACTGGACGTGCATGAGGCCGGGCACCTTGGTCGCCGGGTCGGCGTCCTTGTAGTACTCGACGCCCTGCACCAGCGAGGCGGCGCAGTTGCCCACGCCGACGATGGCTACGCGAACCGAACCCATTTCCGGTTGCTCCCTGTGTGATCGTGGAAGCCCTGCGGGATGCAGGGCTTCACTTGGCGGTGTCGTCGGACGGATCCGGCCGGGTACTGCCCCCGTGCCGGGGCAGGCCGCCCGTTTCTCCAGATTCTCTGTTCTGCTGAGCGGCGCCCTCGGGGGCGTCGGTGCCGGATCGCTGATCCCGCCCCGCCCGCTCGCTCTCGATGAGCTCGTTCAGCCAGCGCACCTCGCGCTCCACGGACTCCATTCCGTGGCGCTGCAGCTCAAGCGTGTAGTCGTCCAGGCGCTCGCGCGTGCGGGCCAGAGAGGCGCGCATCTTCTCCAGGCGCTCCTCCAGCCGGCTGCGACGGCCCTCCAGCACCCGCATCCGCACCTCGCGCTCGGTCTGACCGAAGAAGGCGAAGCGGGCGGCGAAGTGCTCGTCCTCCCAGGCGTCGGGGCCGGTGTGGGAGAGGAGCTCCTCGAAGTGCTCCTTACCTTCGGCCGTCAGCCGGTAGACGATCTTGGCACGGCGTCCCGCGAGCGATGCCGCCACGGCCTCCTCGGGAGCGCTGCCCGGCTCCTCGATCAACCAGCCGCTGGCGACCAGCGTCTTGAGGCAGGGATAGAGGGTGCCGTAGCTGAAGGCCCGGAAGATCCCCAGCGAGGTGTTGAGCCGCTTGCGCAGCTCGTAGCCGTGCATGGGGGCCTCACGGAGCAGGCCGAGAACGGCGAACTCGAGGATTCCTGAGCGCCTGCTCATCCGCCGCCTCCTCCGTTCTCGGGGCTCGTCTCGTGGACCGTGGGAAAACTCGTATGCCGGGCCGATGTGACGCGCTGATGTATCGGCTCGATACATCCCGACGATAGAACGACCCCATGTCCGCGACAAGTGGGACTCGAGTGACCGGCGTCACATCGTCAATTCACAGCAATGGAGTTGCCGGATTTGGGGTGAACTTCACCCCTAGGCAGGTTTTGGCCGTGCGTAGTCTGTGCGGCATGCAGACCACCGGGAACCCAGCGATGCCGCACGGCGTCAGTGAAACGGGTGACCGGCTGCGTCACGGAAGGGTCTTTTCCGAGGTCCGGCCGTGTGCCATTCGGGGGGACCGGAACTCAACTGCCGCTTCCAGGCGTACGCGCCTGCCCGAGGAGTAGTCGTTCGATGAGCGAGCACCGTCGCAAAATGCCGCAGCAGCAACCGCCGTACGGCGGCCGTGCCGCGGCCCGGCGCGCCGCCCAGCAGCCGATGGGCCGCGGGCCGGCCCAGGGTCATGATGCCGCCACGGGGTCCCCGTCGGCCTCGTACGGGCCGCCGTCCTCCCATGGTGAGGACCGCCCGTACGGCGGCCGCGCCGAGGCCCGGCGCGCCGCGCAACGGGGCGGCCGGAGGCGCGGGCCCGAGAACGGCGGGGGCCCGGGCGGAGCGGGCGGTGGCCGGCGCGGCGGCGGAGGCGGCGGACGCGGCAACGGTGGTCCCGGGCGCGGACGCGGTAACGGTGGCCGCCCGCCCGGCAAGAAGCGGATCATCGACTACCCGCGCTACGGCAAGTACGGCTGGCGGCGCTGGGTGCCCTCGTGGAAGCTCGTGACGGGCCTGTTCCTCGGCTTCCTCGGCAGCCTCATGGGCGCGGCCACGATCGGCTACGCCATGGTGGACGTCCCCGACGAGGCGATCAGCGCCAAGCAGCAGAACAACGTCTTCTACTGGTCCGACGGCACCCAGATGGCCGCGACCGGTGGTGAGGTCAACCGCCAGATCATCGCCTACGGGCAGATCCCGAAGGCGATGCAGAACGCCGTCGTCTCGGCGGAGAACAAGACCTTCTGGACCGACTCGGGCATCGACCCCATGGGCATCGGCCGCGCCGTGTGGAACATGGCGAAGGGCGGCGAGACCCAGGGCGGCTCGACCATCACCCAGCAGTACGTCAAGAACAACCGCCTCGACGACCAGTCCCAGACGCTGACCCGCAAGGTGAAGGAACTCTTCATCTCGATGCGTGTCGGCAACGAGAAGGAAAAGCCCGAGATCATGGCGGGCTACCTCAACACCTCGTACTACGGACGGGGCGCGTACGGCCTCCAGGCAGCCTCTCGCGCGTACTTCGGCAAGAACGCCTCGGACCTCGACCCGAGTGAATGCGCCCTGCTCGCCGCGGTGCTCAAGGGTGCGACCTACTACGACCCGGCCGGCTACCCCGAGATCGACCCGGCGGCCGACGCCAAGGGGAACACCGAGCGCGCCACGAAGCGCTGGTCGTGGATCCTCGACGAGATGGTCAACGACGGGAAGCTCGACCCGACCGAGCGGGCCAAGTACACGAAGCTCCCCGACACGAAGCCGCGGACCCAGGGCGCCCAGCTGGGCGGCCAGATCGGCTACCTCGTGCGGACCGCCGAGGCGAACTTCCTGAACAACAGCGAAGTCACCACGAAGCAGCTGGCCAAGGGCGGCTACGAGATCCACACGACCTTCGACAAGAAGAAGGTCCAGGCGCTCGAGAAGTCGGTCAAGGCGGTCTACGACGAGTACATCGACCCGAAGAAGCGGCCGGATACGGACACCGACGTCCAGTTCGGCGGTGCCTCCGTGGACGTCAAGACCGGCGCCATCGTCGCGATCTACGGCGGTGAGAACGCCACCAAGCACTTCACCAACAACGCCGACCAGACCGGTGCGCAGGTCGGTTCGACGTTCAAGCCCTTCGTGCTGGCCGCCGCGATGCGCGACGGCGTGCGCGACCCGAAGGGCGGCAAGGTCCAGGACGCCTCCACGCGTCGGATCGTCGACCCGGACAAGAGCCGCTACAGCGGCCAGAACAAGCTGACGATCAGGAACTACGACGGCACGATCTGGCACGACGAGAACGGCAACGAGTGGCGCCAGGTCAACGACGACAACGCGAGCTACAAGAACATCAGCCTGCGTGAGGCCATGGAGCACTCGGCGAACTCGCCGTACGTGCAGCTCGGCATGGACATCGGCATCGACAAGGTGCGCCAGGCGGCGATCGACGCCGGTCTGCTGGAGTCGTCGCTGGTGAAGGCGGACGTGCCGTCGTTCTCCCTCGGCATCTCCTCGCCGAGCGCGATCCGCATGGCCGGCGCCTACGCGACCTTCGGCAACCAGGGCGAGCAGAACGACCCGTACTCGGTGACCAAGGTCCTCCAGCGGGGCGAGGTCATCTACAAGCACGAGGCCAAGCCCAAGCGCGCGTTCTCCACGGCCGTCGCCAGCAACGTCACCGACGTCCTGAAGAGCGTCGTCAAGAAGGGCACCGGCCGGAAGGCCGCGCTCGAGGACGGGCGGGACGCGGCCGGCAAGACCGGTACCACCGACGGCAACAACTCGGCCTGGTTCGTGGGCTACACCCCGCAGTATTCGACCGCGATCGACATGTACCGCTTCTCGGACGACGAGAAGAAGAAGGACCGCAAGTTCGAGTCCATGTACGGCACGGGTGACCAGCCGAAGATCCACGGTAATTCGTTCCCGTCGCGGATCTGGAAGAACTACATGACCGACGCGCTCAAGGGCGTCGCGGCGAAGGACTTCCCGGAGCCCGGGGACCTGGACGCCGAGGCGGTCTTCGGCGGCGGCGAGGTCAGCCCGACCCCGACGCCGACCGCGACCACGGAGTCGCCCACGCCGTCCTCCACGCCGTCGACGGAGACGCCCACGCAGAAGCCGACCAAGACGGCGGGACCCGACAAGACCTGCAGCGTGTGGGACTGGCCGTGCAAGGACAACGGCGGCACCAGCACCGGATCCGACAACGGTGGAACCGACGGAGGCGCGACCAGCACGCCGACGACGGATCCGACGAGTACGGCCACGCCCACCGACAGCGGTGGCGGCGGAGGCGGCGGAGGCAGGCCCGGCGGCAGCACCACCTGGGGCGGCGTGGGCGACTGACCCGGGTCGTCCCGCCCGGGAGCCAGGAAACCCGGGAGTCAGGAATCCCGGACGCCAGGAGTCCCGGGAGTCAGGAATCCCGGACGCCAGGAGTCCCGAGGGCCGTCGTGCCCGGTCCGTACCTCGTGTGCGGGACCGGGCGCGGCGGCCCTCACCGTTTTCCCAGGGGCGTACGGCAGGATGTCCCCCATGCCGAGCCTCCAGAAGACGAGCCCTCCGCAGGATCCGCAGGATCCCCCGGTGGTCTGCCCCACCCGACGCGACGAGGTGGCCGCCGCGGGCAGCGAGTTCCTCGGCGGTCCGATCGGCCGCCGGGCGGTCCTCGGTGCCGGTCAGCTGACTCCGGTGCGCGTCGTCGCACTGGTGGCCATCGGGATGTTCGCGCTCGGCATGGTGCAGAAGCTCCCCTGCTACAACTGGGCGTGGTTCCGCGGCAGCACCTCGCAGTACACCCACGCCTGCTACTCCGACATCCCGCACCTCTTCGCCGGACGCGGCTTCGCGGAGGGCCTGCTCCCCTACTTCGACCGGCTGGGCGGCGACATACCGTTCCTGGAGTACCCGGTCCTGACGGGCCTGTTCATGCAGGTGGCGGCCTGGCTGACGCCCGGCGGCGACCTGACCTCGCAGGAGCAGTCGTACTGGCTGGTCAACGCGGGCCTGCTGATGGTCTGTGCGGCCGTCCTCGCCGTCTGCGTGGCCAGGACGCACCGCAACCGGCCCTGGGACGGTCTGCTCGTGGCGCTCGCGCCCGCCTTCGCGCTCACGGCCACCATCAACTGGGACCTGCTGGCGGTGGCGCTGACGGCCGCCGCGCTGCTGATGTGGTCGCGGAGCCGGCCGCTCGGCTTCGGCATCCTGCTCGGGCTCGCGACGGCCGCCAAGTTCTACCCGGCTCTGCTGCTCGTGCCCGTGCTGCTGCTGTGCTGGCGCGCGGGCCGGTGGCGGGCGTTCGGCACGGCCGTCCTGGGCGCGGCCGGTGCCTGGCTCGTGGTGAACCTGCCGGTCATGCTGCTCGCCAACGAGGGCTGGAAGCAGTTCTACGTCTTCAGCACCGAACGGAACGTCGACTTCGGCTCCTTCTGGCTGCTCATCAGCCAGACCACGGGCGAGCAGATCCGGCCCGAGACGGCGAACTACTGGGCCCTGTTCCTCATGATGCTGGCGGTCGCGGGGCTCACCTACCTGGCCCTCACCGCGCCCCGCAGGCCCCGGCTCGCCCAGCTGGCCTTCCTGATCGTGGCCGCCTTCGTGCTCACCAACAAGGTCTACTCGCCGCAGTACGTGCTGTGGCTGATCCCGCTGGCCGCGCTCGCCCGGCCGCGGTGGCGGGACTTCCTGGTGTGGCAGGCCTGCGAGGTCATGTACTTCCTGGGCATCTGGCTGTACCTGGCCTACACGAGCAGCGGCAACAAGCAGGGGCTGCCGACCGACGGCTACCAGTTCGCGATCGTGCTGCACCTGCTCGGGACGCTCTACCTGTGCGCGCTCGTCGTACGGGACATCCTGGCGCCCGACCGGGACGGGGTGCGCAAGGACGGCTCGGACGACCCCGCCGGCGGCGTCCTGGACGGTGCGGAGGACGTCTTCGTGCTGGGCAGGGCGGCGCGGCCGGCCCGGCACGCGGCGCCGGTCGTCGAGGGGCCGCGGGTGGAGTGGGGCGTGCCCCGCGAGTGAGACGAGGCCGGTCGCGCCTGTGAGGCGACGGACGAAGCCCCCGGGACATCTCCCGGGGGCTTCGTCCGTCCGTCGCCTCAGCGCTCGACGAGCCGGTCGTACTGCGTCGTGGTGTGCCGCAGGTGCGCGACGAGCTCGTCGCCGACCCGCGGCTCCTGGGCGTCGGCCGGCACGAACAGGATCGACACCTGCATGTGCGGCGGCTCGGCGAACCAGCGCTGCTTGCCGGCCCAGACGAACGGAGAAAGGTTCCGGTTGACGGTCGCGAGACCGGCGCGCGCCACGCCCTTGGCGCGCGGCATCACGCCGTGCATCGCCTTCGGGGCCTCCAGGCCGACGCCGTGCGAGGTGCCGCCCGCGACGACCACCAGCCAGCCGTCGGACGCGGCCTTCTGCTGCCGGTAGCCGAAGCGGTCGCCCTTGGCGACGCGGGTGACGTCCAGGACCGAGCCGCGGTACTCCGTGGCCTCGTGGTCGCCCAGCCACAGCCGGGTGCCGATCCGGGCACGGAAGCGGGTCTGCGGGAACTGCTGCTGGAGCCGGGCCTGCTCCTCGGCCCGCAGATGGCTGACGAACATGGTGTGCAGCGGCAGCCGGGCCGCCCGCAGCCGGTCCATCCAGCCGATGACCTCCTCGACGGCGTCGGTGCCGTCGGTGCGGTCCAGCGGCAGGTGCAGGGCGAAGCCCTCGAGCCGTACGTCCTCGATGGCGGCGTGCAGCTGCGGGAGTTCCGCCTCCTTGACGCCGTGCCGCTTCATCGAGCTCATGCACTCGATGACGACGCGGGCGCCGACCAGGGCGTGCACGCCGTCCACGGAGGACACGGAGCGGATGACACGGTCGGGCAGCGGCACCGGCTCCTCACCGCGCCGGAACGGGGTGAGGACGAGCAGGTCGCCGCCGAACCAGTCCTTGATCTTCGCGGCCTCGTAGGTGGTGCCCACCGCGAGCATGTCGGCGCCGAACCGCGCGGCCTCGTCGGAGAGCCGCTCGTGGCCGAAGCCGTAGCCGTTGCCCTTGCAGACCGGCACGAGACCCGGGAACTGGTCGATCACGGTCTTCTGGCGCGCCCGCCAACGAGCGGTGTCGACATAGAGGGAGAGCGCCATGGCCGGCCCGGAACCTTTCTGGTGGCTGCGGTGAGTCAGAGATGTGTACGAGACTACGCAAGCCTCGCGGACGCGTCAGCGACGCGACATGTAGATGTCCAGGGCCTTGTGCAGCAGCTTGTTCAGCGGGAAGTCCCACTCGCCGACGTACTCCACCGCCTCGCCGCCCGTGCCGACCTTGAACTGGATCAGGCCGAAGAGGTGGTCGGTCTCGTCCAGGGAGTCCGAGATGCCCCGCAGGTCGTAGACGGTGGCGCCCATCGCGTAGGCGTCGCGGAGCATCCGCCACTGCATCGCGTTCGAGGGCCGGACCTCACGGCCGATGTTGTCGGAGGCGCCGTACGAGTACCAGACGTGGCCGCCGACGACGAGCATGGTCGCGGCGGACAGGTTCACCCCGTTGTGGCGCGCGAAGTAGAGCCGCATGCGGTTGGGGTCCTCGTTGTTGAGGACGGTCCACATGCGCTGGAAGTACGAGAGCGGGCGCGGGCGGAACTTGTCGCGGACGGCCGTGATCTCGTACAGCCGCTGCCACTCGGCCAGGTCCTCGTAGCCGCCCTGGACGACCTCGACGCCGGCCTTCTCGGCCTTCTTGATGTTGCGGCGCCACAGCTGGTTGAAGCCCTTGAGGACGTCGTCGAGCGAGCGGTTCGCGAGCGGCACCTGGAAGACGTAGCGGGGCTGGACGTCGCCGAAGCCGGCGCCGCCGTCCTCGCCCTGCTGCCAGCCCATCTTCCGCAGCCGGTCGGCGACCTCGAAGGCGCGCGGCTCGACGTGGGTGGCCTGGACGTCCTTGAGGCGCTTGACGTCCGGGTCCTGGATGCCGGACTTGATCGCGGCGGCGTCCCAGCGGCGGATCACGACCGGCGGGCCCATCTTCACGGAGAAGGCGCCCTGCTGCTTGAGGTGCGCGAGCATCGGCTGGAGCCACTCGTCGAGGTTCGGCGCGTACCAGTTGATGACCGGGCCCTCGGGCAGATAGGCCAGGTAGCGCTTGATCTTCGGCAGCTGGCGGTAGAGCACCAGGCCCGCGCCGACGAGCTCGCCGGACTTGTCGAACCAGCCGAGGTTCTCCGAGCGCCACTCGGTTTTCACATCAGCCCATGCCGGGACCTGGCAGTGGCTCGCCGCGGGCTGGCTCTGGATGAATGCCAGATGCTGCTCACGACTGATGGTCCTCAGGGTCAGGCTCATGCGGGGCGCTCCTCGGCAGGTGTGTCCCCATCGGTTCAGGGGCTCCGGCTCTCGCGCCGAAGCCTACTGCGACCGTGGAGCGCCCCGGATGGCCGCGTGGGCCCTTCCGTCCCATGTGGCAGGCGTGCGGCCGGCCGATCACTCAGCCGAAGAGGCCACCGTGGGCCATGCCGAGGTAGAAGCCGACGCCCGCGGCCCCGAGCCCGACGATCAGGGCGAAGCGCTCGCGGGTCGTCGCGGAGATGAACTGGCCGTAGGCGCCGCTGAGGATGCCGATCAGCCCCGACCAGGAAGCCAGCAGGTGCAGGTGGTCGAAGAACCCCGTGACGAAGGAGAGGAGACCGAGCACGAGGGTGACGGCGACCAGGGTGTCCTGGAGCGGGTGGGGCTTGCCGTCCGTGGCGAAGAGGGAGTGACCGGGGTCGGGCCGCATTGCCTGTGCCATGGGGCACCTCCTGGAGTGCCGTCCGGAGGGCGGCGCCATGGTGACGCCGCCCACATCCGATGTGTACAGATTGCGTCCCCTCACCGCAGGATTTCAACCGCAGGGCGATGTACGGGTACTCTGTACGGTCTGCACCGGTGTCTGCCCAGGTCCGTCCATGGACCCGACGGCGTCCGCCTCGCTTGCCGAGGGGGACTGTCAGAGGCGGCGGATACCGTTGCTCACGCATCACGACCCTCCTGCCACGGAACGACCGTGGCCGCTGAGTCCAAAGGAGGTGGGTTCCACATGCGTCACTACGAGGTGATGGTCATCCTCGACCCCGATCTCGAGGAGCGCGCTGTCTCCCCGCTGATCGAGAACTTCCTCTCCGTCGTCCGTGAGGGCAACGGAAAGGTCGAGAAGGTCGACACCTGGGGCCGTCGTCGTCTCGCCTACGAGATCAAGAAGAAGCCCGAGGGCATCTACTCGGTCATCGACCTGCAGGCCGAGCCTGCGGTCGTCAAGGAGCTCGACCGCCAGATGAACCTGAACGAGTCGGTCCTCCGGACCAAGGTCCTCCGCCCCGAGACCCACTGAGCCTTCGCTCACAGGGACTCGGGTCCGAGTAGCAGTTAGCAGCCAGAAGCAATCCCGCCGAGAGGTTCACCCATGGCAGGCGAGACCGTCATCACGGTCGTCGGCAATCTTGTCGAAGACCCCGAGCTGCGCTTCACCCCGTCCGGTGCGGCGGTCGCGAAGTTCCGCATCGCGTCCACCCCCCGCACCTTCGACCGTCAGACCAACGAGTGGAAGGACGGCGAGAGCCTGTTCCTGACCTGCTCGGTCTGGCGTCAGGCGGCGGAGAACGTCGCCGAGTCGCTTCAGAAGGGCATGCGCGTCGTCGTGCAGGGCCGGCTGAAGCAGCGGTCGTACGAGGACCGCGAGGGCGTCAAGCGCACGGTCTACGAGCTGGACGTCGAGGAAGTCGGCCCCAGCCTGCGCAACGCCACGGCCAAGGTCACCCGCACCACCGGTCGCGGTGGCCAGGGCGGCTACGGCGGCGGCGGCCAGCAGGGCGGCGGCGGTGGCGGCTGGGGTGGTAACTCCGGCGGTGGCCAGCAGGGCGGCGGAGCTCCCTCCGACGACCCCTGGGGCTCCAGCGCTCCGTCCGGCGGCCAGCAGGGCGGCGGCGGTGGCGGCTGGGGTGGCAACTCCGGCGGCGGCTACTCGGACGAGCCTCCCTTCTAGGGCACACGCCCCGGAAGCGGCTCGTATCCCCACTTCTTGATCACACAGGAGAAACACCATGGCGAAGCCGCCTGTGCGCAAGCCTAAGAAGAAGGTCTGCGCGTTCTGCAAGGACAAGGTCGCGTACGTCGACTACAAGGACACGAACATGCTGCGGAAGTTCATTTCCGACCGCGGCAAGATCCGTGCCCGTCGCGTGACCGGCAACTGCACGCAGCACCAGCGTGACGTCGCCACGGCCGTCAAGAACAGCCGTGAGATGGCGCTGCTGCCCTACACGTCCACCGCGCGATAAGGGAAGGGTGACCGAACAATGAAGATCATCCTCACCCACGAGGTCTCCGGCCTCGGTGCCGCCGGCGATGTCGTCGACGTCAAGGACGGCTACGCTCGCAACTACCTGGTCCCGCGTGGTTTCGCGATCCGCTGGACCAAGGGTGGCGAGAAGGACGTGGCGCAGATCCGCCGCGCCCGCAAGATCCACGAGATCGCGACCATCGAGCAGGCCAACGAGATCAAGGCCCAGCTCGAGGGCACGAAGGTGCGCCTGGCCGTTCGCTCCGGCGACGCCGGCCGTCTCTTCGGCTCCGTGACCCCGGCCGACATCGCTGCCGCGATCAAGACCGCGGGTGGCCCGGAGGTCGACAAGCGTCGCGTCGAGCTCGGTTCGCCGATCAAGACCCTGGGCTCGCACCAGGTGTCCGTGCGTCTGCACCCCGAGGTTGCCGCGAAGCTCGGCGTCGAGGTCGTCGCCGCGTAACGCTGCCTATGGGCAGTTCGCGCTCAGCAGTACGGAAGGGCCGCACCCCTCGGGTGCGGCCCTTCCGCTGTTTCACGTGAAACAGGCCGTTTCACGTGAAACCTTCAGCGAGTGGCGCCGGTGACGATCCAGCGACCGGAACGGGCGCGGAACCACAGCGTCGCCATGCGCACCGTCATCATCAAGGTCATCGCTCCCCACAGCGCGGTCAGACCGCCGCCGGTCACCGGGATGAGCAGGGCGACGGGCGCGAAGACGGCCAGCGTCAGCAGCATGGCCCAGGCGAGGTAGGGGCCGTCGCCCGCGCCCATCAGGACGCCGTCGAGGACGAAGACCACGCCGGAGACGGGCTGGGAGAGCGCCACGACGAGGAGGGCGGGCAGCAGCGCGTCCTGGACCGCCTGATCGCCGGTGAAGAGCGGGATGAACAGGGGCCGGGTGAGCACGAGCAGTGCCCCGAGGGCGACACCGGAGAGCACGCCCCACTGCACCATGCGACGGCAGACCTGGCGGGCGCCGTCCGCGTCGTCGGCGCCGAGGTAGCGCCCGATGATGGCCTGACCGGCGATGGCGATGGCGTCGAGGGCGAAGGCCATCAGGCTCCACAGGGACAGGATGATCTGGTGGGCGGCGACGTCGGCGTCCCCCAGGCGAGCGGCCACGGCTGTGGCGATCATCAGGACGGCCCGCAGCGAGAGGGTGCGGACCAGGAGCGGGGCGCCCGCCTGGGCGCTGTCCCGGATGCCGGCGGCGTCGGGGCGGAGCGAGGCACCGTGGCGCCGGGCCCCGCGGACGACCACGAAGAGGTAGGCGGCGGCCATGCCGAACTGGGCGATGACCGTGCCCCAGGCGGATCCGGCGATGCCGAGGCCGGCGCCGTAGACCAGACCCACGTTCAGGACGCCGTTGACCGTGAAGCCGGCGATGGCGACGTAGAGCGGGGTGCGGGTGTCCTGGAGGCCGCGGAGGACACCGGTGGCGGCCAGGACGACGAGCATGGCGGGGATGCCCAGGATGGAGATCCGCAGATACGTGACCGCGTAGGGTGCGGCGGTGTCGGAGGCCCCGAAGAGGTCGACGAGCCAGGGCGCCGTGGGCAGGGTGGCCGCGACCACGGCAGCGCCGAGCAGCAGGGCGAGCCAGATGCCGTCGATGCCCTGGCGGATGGCGGCCTTGAGATCCCCTGCGCCGACCCGGCGGGCGACCGCCGCGGTGGTGGCGTAGGCGAGGAAGACGAAGACGCTGACCGCTGTGGACAGCAGCGCGGAGGCGATGGCGAGACCGGCGAGCTGCGGTGTGCCGAGATGGCCGACGATGGCGCTGTCGGCAAGGAGGAACAGGGGCTCGGCGACGAGCGCGCCGAAGGCCGGGACGGCGAGTGAGACGATCTCGCGGTCGTGTTGCCGTCGGACGGCCTTGGGGGTCGCGGGAGCCTGATGCATGGGCCCAATCTAATCTTCCACAGGTAAGCGATGCAATGGGAGTGTGACCCTTACTTTTACGGCGAGAGGTCCTTCGGGTGTGCGCCGTTTGTTCTGATCTTGGCCCGGGCGAAGAAGTTTTTCTCCCCCACAGCCCGTGGATGTAAAAACAGCAGGTCAGAAGGGTCTGATGGGGTGGCTTATGAGTTTGTCCACATGGCTGTCCCCCGGTCCGTGCACAGCTTCCGGCGAGTTCTCCACAGCATCTGGGCCTTCACCCACAGGGCCTGTGGATAACCAGATTGGCTGACGGTGCCCGGGGGCCTACCGTGGTCCGGCGCCCGACGCGCCAGAAGCGGAGCCAAAGCCCCTTTCTTGTCGGAGGCGTGGCGTAAGAAAGAGGGGCACGGCGAGGTCCGCGGAGCGGACGGGAGGAGGTGGCTTGGGTGAGCATGCCCGAGCCCATGGACGATCCCTGGGCCGACAGCGGACCAGGTGACCGGCTCCCGACGCGTACCCGCGAAGGCCGTGGCCGCGGGCGCGGCCGGGAGGACCAGCACGAGCGCGGCAGTGAGGGCGGCTGGGACGGCGGCCTCTCCGGCTTCGAGCGGGTTCCTCCGCAGGACCTGGACGCCGAGCAGTCCGTCCTCGGCGGCATGCTGCTGTCCAAGGACGCCATCGCCGACGTCGTCGAGATCATCAAGGGCCACGACTTCTACAAGCCGGCCCACGAGACGGTCTACGCGGCGATCCTCGACCTCTACGCCAAGGGCGAGCCCGCCGACCCCATCACGGTCGGCGCCGAGCTCACCAAGCGCGGCGAGATCACCCGGGTCGGCGGCGCCTCCTATCTGCACACGCTCGTGCAGTCGGTGCCGACCGCCGCCAACGCCGCGTACTACGCGGAGATCGTCCACGAGCGGGCCGTGCTGCGCCGCCTCGTGGAGGCCGGCACCAAGATCACGCAGATGGGATACGCGGCGGACGGCGACGTCGACGAGATCGTCAACCGCGCCCAGGCCGAGATCTACCAGGTCACCGAGCAGCGCACGACCGAGGACTACCTGCCGCTCGGCGACATCATGGAGGGCGCGCTCGACGAGATCGAGGCGATCGGCTCGCGCAGCGGCGAGATGACCGGTGTCCCCACCGGCTTCACCGACCTCGACGCGCTCACCAACGGTCTGCACCCCGGTCAGATGATCATCATCGCGGCCCGTCCCGCCATGGGTAAGTCCACGCTCGCGCTGGACTTCGCGCGGGCCGCGTCCATCAAGCACAACCTGCCCAGCGTCATCTTCTCCCTCGAGATGGGACGCAACGAGATCGCGATGCGTCTGCTCTCGGCCGAGGCCAGGGTCGCGCTGCACCACATGCGCTCCGGCACCATGACCGACGAGGACTGGACCCGGCTGGCCCGCCGCATGCCGGACGTCTCGCAGGCCCCGCTCTACATCGACGACTCGCCGAACCTGTCGATGATGGAGATCCGCGCCAAGTGCCGCCGCCTGAAGCAGCGCGCCGGCCTCAAGCTCGTCATCATCGACTACCTCCAGCTGATGCAGTCCGGCGGCTCCAAGCGCGCCGAGAGCCGCCAGCAGGAGGTCTCCGACATGTCGCGAAACCTCAAGCTCCTCGCCAAGGAGCTGGAGCTCCCGGTCATCGCGCTCTCCCAGCTGAACCGTGGCCCCGAGCAGCGCACGGACAAGAAGCCGATGGTCTCCGACCTCCGCGAGTCCGGCTCGATCGAGCAGGACGCGGACATGGTCATCCTGCTCCACCGCGAGGACGCCTACGAGAAGGAGTCGCCCCGCGCCGGCGAGGCCGACATCATCGTCGGCAAGCACCGTAACGGCCCGACGGCCACCATCACGGTGGCCTTCCAGGGCCACTACTCGCGCTTCGTGGACATGGCCCAGACGTGATCCGGCCCTGTAGGGCCTCAGATTTCGTGGCCAAATCTCACGAGCGATGGCCAAACGATGGCATATCTGAAACGAATCTGAGACTGGCAGGTCAAGTCGCTCACTCGTATGGGTGCTCGTGAAGACATGGATGCGCTGCTACTGGGACGAGGAAGACACCTGGTTCTACGTCGAGGTCGACGCCGAAGGCTGGGTGATCCGGCAGGTCGAACTCGAAGGGCCTGAGCTGATCCCGATCGCGGCTGCCTCCCTCGCCGAGTGGCAGCGGGCCCGCGACGCAGGGCGCCTCGACGAGTACGACAGCAGGTTCGGGATCACAGCCGAGCTGCCCGTCTCGGAATGGGAGGGCCACGATCCCGAACAACTCACCGCCGAGGAGTTCGAGGAAGTCTGGGGGTCTGCCCGTCGCCAGATTGCATCCCGGCCCAGCTGACCTCTCGGCCCCGCGGAGACTTCTTGGCATCATCGCGACATGACTCCGACGCTTCCCCGTACTGTCCGAGCCGTCGACACAGCTCATCTCCTGGACCTGGCCCAGGAGGCCGCCATTCACGGCTTCAGCCAGCGGCTCCCGGTCGACTGGCTCCGGGAGCACCTCGACGCGGAGGCGACGCACTACCTGTTCCCCACGATCGTGCAGCGGCTTACGCACCGTCCCGAGATGCCGCTGCAGTGGAGGTGCCAGCAACTGTTGACCGTCAACACCGGAGAGCAGATCTTGGGTCTGCTCGACGTCCTTCCCGGCACCTTCGAGAAGATCCCGGAGACCCTGGACACAGCGTCCAAGAAAGACATCGTCGGCCGCATCGAGCGAGCAGTGTCCGTGCGTGAGTGGGTGGAACGGATGGGTGTCGAAGCAGGTTCGTGACGCCCCTGGCAGTGGTGCAGCCCGCTGGGCAGCCTGAGGAAATGACACCGATCTGAGACAGTCGCTGGCCGACACGTCGTGAGACTGAAGAGGGACACCCAGGGCACAGCGTCGGCGCATGACACCGAAAGCGAGAACCTACACCCGTTGAGATCGCGAGTCAGCCCTGACGCTGATCGTTTGCGATGCCTGCGACAGCAGGCCCGCAGTTCGCCGAGAAGCGCCCCGACCACCATGGAGATGGCTGCTGCCGCGGTGTCGCCTTCACCTATGACCGTTCCACGAGAAGGACCGCAGACGCGATATCGACCGTCGCCCAGCGGATCGACGAACGGCACGTTCCATGAATACGGGAACCCGGTGTAGGTCGTGAAGTGCTGCGACCAGTGGCTGGTGAACGGATACAACTGCCGCAGCTTCGGTTCGGCGGACGCAGCCTCGGCGAGCGCCAGTCTCTGGCGGGCGAGGTCGAATCGATCTGTCGCACGGCGCTACAGTCCGACAGCGGAGGAGGGAAGATGGCGCTGAACAAGAAGGGTTCCCGGGGCATAACCGTCGACGGGATCGAGTACCGCTGGCGGATCCGCAGGAAGCCCTCTTTCATGCAGGGACTCTGCTGGACACCGATGACCTACGCGGTCGAAGTTGCCGACGACAGCCGGCCGGGAACGACCTTGATCGTCACCAGCGGCCAGGCTCATCCCAGTAACTGGGTGGGCGTCGAGTCGGAGCCCATCTGTCCAGCTCACGTTGCTGCCAGCATTCGAGAAGCACGGGATTGAAGTTTCCCCGTGATCTCGGACACTCGTTCGTTATGCCGCGAGGGCGTGTTGGTGCCGCTGTCTGGTCTCGGCCGGGGTGAGGTAGCCGAAGATCTTGTGCTTGCGTAGGCGGCGGCGGTTGTAGAAGGTCTCGATGAAGGTGAAGACCTCGGCGCGGGCGGTGGCCCGGTCGGGCCAGGTCCGGGTTCCGATCTCTTCCTTGAGCAGGGCCCAGAAACTCTCCGCCGCGGCGTTGTCGAAACATGATCCGGTGCGTCCGCAGCTCTGTCGCAGCCCCAACTCCCGTATTCGATCTCTGAATTGCGTCGATGTGTACTCGCTGCCGCGATCGCTGTGGATCACGCATCCCGGCTCCAGGCCGCCTCGGCCGTAGGCCATGTCGAGGGCGTCGACGACGAGCTCGGCGCGGTGGTGGTCGGCCATGGCGTAGCCGACGACCTCGCGGGTGGCCAGGTCCAGCCAGCAGGCGAGGTAGAGCCAGCCCTCGGCCGTCGGCAGGTAGGTGATGTCGCCGACCAGCTTGATCCCGGGACGCGCGGCGTGGAAGTCGCGGCCGATCAGGTCCGGGGCCGGCTTCGCCTTCTTGTCCGGCCGGGTCAGTGAGCGGTGCTTGCGGCGGGTGACGCCGCGGATGTCGCGCTCGCGCATGACGCGGGCGATGCGCTTGCGGTTCACCCGCCGCCCCAGACGCCGCAGCTCGGCGTGGATGCGCGGGACGCCGTAGGTGCGACGGGAGGCGATGTGGAGCACGGTGATCTCGTGGGCGAGCGCGTCGTCGGTGGCCTGGCGCTCTCGGCGGGCGGCCTCGCCCTCGCGCCAGGCGTAGTAGGAGGAGCGGGTCACGTGCAGCACCCGGCACAACAGCACGATCGGGTAGTTCGCCTTCTCCGCATGGATCAACCGGTACAACATGGTCACCGGTCGCTCTCCTTCACGAAGAAGGCCGTCGCTTTTTTCAGGATCTCGATCGTCTGCTGCTGTTCGCGGTTCTCCCGCCGCAGCCGCTTGAGTTCCTCACGCTCCGCGCTGGTCAGCTCGCCCGGGACGCCCTCGCCCTGGTCGGCCTTGGCCCGGCGGTACCAGCCGCGCAGGGACTCGGAGCTGATGCCGAGTTCCCGGGCGACGGCGGTGACCGTCTTGCCCGAGGAGTCGACGAGCGCGATCGCGTCCCGCTTGAACTCCTCGGTGTACCGCTTCGTGTACTTGCTTCCCACCTGGTGCTACTTCCTCTGGAACCTCAGATCCCAGTCTCCAGGTGTCCACGATCAAGGGGAAGCTTCA
>NZ_SDOY01000152.1 GCF_004117935.1 Streptomyces roseicoloratus
CCCGCGCGCCCCGGTGTCAGCCCAGCGCCGAGACGCGGTCGCGGTACGTCCGGACGGCGGGGGCGTCGCGGTAGGGCTCCAGACGGCGTTCGAAGTCGCGGACGTACTCCGTCGCGCGCGCCGAGCGCATCTCGGAGGCCTGCTGGGCCGCTTCGGCGCCCAGCGCGCAGGCCTGGTCGAGCTCGCCGAGGGCGAGCCGGGCGGAGGCGAGGACGACCCGGCAGAAGAGCCGGCTGCGGGCGAAGCCGGGCGCGCGCAGCTGGAGGGCGCGCTCGGCGTGCTGGGCGGCGGCCCGGTACTGCTGGAGGTCGCGGTGGCAGTGCCCGAACTCGTCGGCGAGCTGGGCCTCGTCGAAGGACCTGGCCCAGTACGGCACCTCGTCGCCCGGCCTGGCCGCCTCCAGGGCCCGCTCGGCACGGGCCAGCGAGGCGCCGCAGGCCCGGGAGTCGCCGAGCACGCCGTGCCCCCGCGCCTCGACCGCGTGGAGCAGCGCCTGGACGACGGGCGGGGCGGCGGAGCCGACGCCCTGCTGGGCGACCCGGGCGAGCTGGACGGCCTCGCGGCCGTGGCCGAGGTAGACGGCCTGGTGGCTCATGGTGACCAGGACGTACGAGCCGTAGGCCCGGTCCCCGGCCGCCTGGGCGAGCCGCAGCGCCTGGACGAAGTACCGCTGGGCCAGGCCGTGCGCGGCGATGTCGTACGAGGTCCACCCGGCGAGCCGGGTGAGGTCGGCGGCGGCGCCGAAGAGCCGGCGGCCCACGCTCTCGCCGTAGGTGCCGCGCAGCATCGGCTCGGCCTCGTGCTCCAGGTAGCGGACCAGGGCCTGGCGGGCGTGGCCGCCGCCGTAGGCGTGGTCGAGGGTGCGGAAGAGCTCGCCGACGGAGCGGAGGGCGGCGATGTCGCCGCTGGAGACCCGCTGGCCGGGGCCGCGGTCGGTGCCGCGCTGGCGGGGCACCGAGTACCGGCCCTGGGCGGGCACGCGCGGATCGGCGCCCTGTCCTCTCGTACCGCCGCCGAGCGCCGCGCCGGGTCCGGCCCCCGCGCCGGGTCCGGTGCCAGGGCCGGGGCGGGCGCCGCCCGCTCCCCCGCCCGGTTCGCCGCGCGCGACCCGCTCGTCGGCCCGGCCGATCAGCCAGTCGCGGCTGGGCACGACGAGCCCGGCCGGGGTGAAGGCGATCTTCCGCAGCTCGGCGTGGCTCCCGGAGTCCTTGCGCCACAGCCCGCTGACGATGTCGACGGCCTCCTCGGGCGTCGCCGCGAACTCCAGGCCCGCGTACACCGGCGCGCAGGCGTCGAGCCCGAGGTCCTGCGCGGAGAGCCGGCGGCCGAGCCGGCGGGTGAAGACCTCGGCGATCAGGGCCGGGGTGGTGCCGCGCGGCTGCTGCCCGCGCAGCCAGCGGGTCACCGAGGTCTTGTCGTACCTGAGGTCGAGGCCGTGCTCGAGGCCGAGCTGGTCCACCCGTCTGGCGAGACCCGCGTTGGAGAAACCGGCCTCGGCGATGAGCGCGGCGAGCTGGCGGTTCGGGATGCGCTGCGGGGGTCGTTCCGTCATCAGCTGTGCGGTCTCCTGCCTTCCGGGCCCGGGTGGCAGCCCGTACGGACCCTCATGGCCCTCATGGAACGGCGTGAATTTAGCGGCAGTCGCCGCCCTTACCGCCACCTTCGCCCCACATTCATCCGATCGTGTGAGGAACGCGATCAAGGGTTGTCGCAGGCCGGTGACCAGGAGCACGGGAGCGGTTCCCGGCCGGAACCGGCCGGCCACCCGCGCCCGCTCCCGTCCCTCCGGCCGCGCTCGCGTCCGTACACCTGCCCGAGGGACACGCCGCGCGCCGCCGTACAGTGGCATGGGCGCGAATGACGCATGGTGCCGCGCCGGCTCCCGCCCGGGACGATCCCCGGAACCCGGCCCGCGGCACCCAGGAGGAGGCATTGCCGTGAGTGAGCTGCGATTCGTCCGTCTGGGCTTCGGCGACGACGCCGTCGACTACCGGGTGGCCTGGGACAAGCAGCGCGAGGTGCACGCCGCCCGGTTCGCCGACGAGGTCGAGGACACCTGTCTGCTCCTGGAGCACCCGCCCGTGTACACCGCGGGCCGGCGCACCGCCGACAGCGAGCGGCCGCTGGACGGGACCCCGGTCGTGGACGTGGACCGCGGCGGCAAGATCACCTGGCACGGCCCCGGCCAGCTGGTGGGCTACCCGATCATGAAGCTGCCCCGGCCGGTCGACGTGGTCGCCCACGTCCGCCGCCTGGAGGAGGGGCTGATCCGCACCGCCGCCGAGTTCGGCCTGGAGACCACCCGGATCGAGGGCCGCAGCGGCGTGTGGGTGCTCGGCGACCCGGTCGAGCAGCGCCCGGCGCTCGGCGGGCTCTCGCTCGACTTCGACCCGCGGCTGACCGACGAGGAGTTCGACCCGCGCCTGAACGGCCCCGAGTACGCCCCGTCCAACGCCGGCCAGCGCCGCGAGGACCGCAAGCTCGCCGCGATCGGCATCCGGGTCGCCAAGGGCGTCACCATGCACGGCTTCGCCCTCAACGTGAACCCGGACAACACCTGGTTCGACAGGATCATCCCGTGCGGCATCCGCGACGCGGGCGTGGCCTCGCTCGCCAACGAGCTGGGCCGGGACGTCACGATCGAGGAGGTCCTCCCGGTCGTCGAGAGGCACCTGCGGGACGTGATGGCCGAGGCGGTGCTCAAGCCGCGGGAGATCGAGCGGGACGGCGCGGACGACGCCGTGCGCGACACGGCGGGCGACGGCGCGGTCGGCGTCGTGCGGGACGGCGCGGGCGACACGGCGGGCGCCGTGGACGGCGTGCGCGAGACGGAACGGGCCTCGGCCTGAGGAATGCCGGGCCTTGGCCACGGGTTGGCCAGAGCGTCAGGGCATGAGAACCACGGGCGTACCCTGGTGTACGCCGAAGAATCGAAGCTACAGGAGCCGATGTGTCCGCAGTCGCACCCGACGGACGCAAGATGCTGCGCCTGGAGGTCCGGAACAGCCAGACCCCCATCGAGCGCAAGCCCGAGTGGATCAAGACCCGGGCGAAGATGGGGCCCGAGTACAACAAGCTGCAGGGCCTGGTGAAGAGCGAGGGCCTGCACACGGTCTGCCAGGAGGCGGGCTGTCCCAACATCTTCGAGTGCTGGGAGGACCGCGAGGCGACCTTCCTCATCGGCGGCGACCAGTGCACCCGCCGCTGCGACTTCTGCCAGATCGACACCGGCAAGCCGCAGGCCCTCGACCGTGACGAGCCGCGTCGCGTCGGCGAGTCCGTCGTGACGATGGACCTGAACTACGCCACCATCACCGGCGTCGCGCGCGACGACCTGGAGGACGGCGGCGCCTGGCTGTACGCGGAGACCGTGCGCCAGATCCACCAGCAGACCGCGGAGCGCGCCGCCGGCCGCACCAAGGTCGAGCTGCTCGCCCCCGACTTCAACGCGGTGCCGGAGCTCCTGGAGGAGGTGTTCGCCTCCCGCCCCGAGGTCTTCGCGCACAACGTCGAGACGGTGCCGCGGATCTTCAAGCGGATCCGCCCGGGCTTCCGCTACGAGCGCTCCCTCGAGGTCATCACCAAGGCCCGGGACTACGGTCTGGTCACGAAGTCGAACCTGATCCTCGGCATGGGCGAGACCCGCGAGGAGATCAGCGAGGCGCTGCGGCACCTGCACGACGCCGGCTGCGAACTGATCACCATCACCCAGTACCTGCGCCCGTCCGTCCGGCACCACCCCGTGGAGCGCTGGGTGAAGCCGCAGGAGTTCGTGGAGCTGAAGGAGGAGGCCGACGAGATCGGCTTCTCCGGTGTGATGTCGGGCCCGCTGGTGCGTTCGTCGTACCGGGCGGGACGTCTGTACCAGCAGGCGATGGAGCAGCGCAGCCGAGCCGGAGCGTAGGCCGCGGGTCCGCCCGGGGAACGCGGGCGGGCACCCGGCCGCGGCGGTGGCGAGGCGGAGCGCGACCGGGCGACCAGCGACGCTGGGCCGTGGACGACAACGCCACGCGGGCCGTCCGACCTCCGCATCCGGCCGTCGGGGCCGGCCGTTCGCCAGCCGACCGCCGGAGCCCCCTTCGGGCCCTCCGGAGCCCTCCGGATGCCCTTCGGAGCCCTTCGGAGCCCTTCGATGCGGCCGCCCGTACGCCGTACGGGCGGCCGCATCGGCGTTTCACCAGTGTTTGACCCCCGAGTCACGCCCTGGTAACACCGTTCTGTGAGGCTGTACTCACTCACCGCCACCGAGCGTTCACGGAGGCCCTCGCCCATGCAGGCCGCACACATCCGAGCCCATGCCCTCCCGTCCGTCACCGACGCCCTGCGCGCCGTCGAGTCCGTGCTGATGGCCCGCGGGCAGCGCACCGCCCGGCGCAACGCGTGGACGTCCGTCCTCGAGGACCGCCGCCGCGCCAAGGACCGGGTCGAGGCCCAGCACGTGATGGAGGCGGTGGCGGGCCGGGCTTCCCTGGGCACGTAAACTTCAGGTCATGGCGAGGAAGGCAAACACGGGCGGCGCTGACGCCGCGAACCCAGGGCGACTGAAGCAGATCGCCCTCACGTACAAGATGACCCGGAAGGCCGACCCGAAGGTCGGTCTCGTCGTCGCGGGCGTGGGCATCGTCGTACTCGGTGTCCTCCTCGCGATCGGCTTCCTGATCGGTCACCCGGTCTACCTGGGCATTCTCGGCTTCGTGCTGGCGTTCCTGGCGATGGCCATCGTCTTCGGCCGACGCGCCGAGAAGGCGGCCTTCGGGCAGATGGAGGGCCAGCCGGGCGCCGCCGCGGCGGTGCTGCAGAACATCGGGCGCGGCTGGACGGTGACGCCCGCGGTGGCGATGAACCGCAACCAGGACGTCGTGCACCGCGCGGTCGGCCGCCAGGGCATCGTGCTGGTCGCCGAGGGCAACCCGAACCGGGTGAAGACGCTGCTCGCGGCCGAGAAGAAGAAGATGGCCCGGATCGTGGTGGACGTCCCGGTGACGGACATCATCGTCGGCAACGACGAGGACGCCGGCCAGGTGCCGCTGAAGAAGGTCCGCACCCGGATGCTGAAGCTGCCCCGGCTGCTGTCCGGCCCGCAGGTGACGGCCGCCAACGACCGGCTGCGGGCGATGGGCGACCTGATGAGCAACATGCCGCTGCCGAAGGGCCCGATGCCGAAGGGCATGCGGATGCCCAAGGGCGGCGGGAAGACGCGCTGACCGTACACGTACGCGCGACGGCGACAGCCGACCGTACGCGCAGAAGCGACAAGGGGCGCCCCGGACCGAAGTGGTCCGGGGCGCCCCTTGCCGTCGCTCCCGCCCGTCAGGCACAGCGTCGCTCCCGCCCGTCGGGGGCGTCGCCGCTCCCGTCCGTCAGGCGCGGACCTCGACCGTACGGGCGAGCCGGTCGTGCAGGCCCCGGCCGTCGCGGTCCCAGATGAGAGCCGGGACGGCGAGGAAGAGGAGGACCGTGCGCAGCAGGGCCCGGAGCACGTTCGCGCGGCCGGTGCCGAGGGCGACCACGCGCAGGCCGAAGAGCCGCTTGCCGGGGGTGAAGCCCACCGTGCCGACGGTGAGGACGGTCAGGACGAAGAGGATGAGCGGGGCCCAGACCTGGGCCGCTTCGTTGTAACTGTCCGCGATCAGGCCGTATGCGATCAAGAGGCACAGGCCCCAGTCGACGGCGAGGGCGCCGAGGCGGCGGCCGGGGCGGGCGATGGAGCCGGGCCCCTCCTCGGGCAGGCCGAGCTGCTGCCCGCGGTAGCCGAAGTCCACGCCCGCTTCTTCGGCCGCGGCGCGCGGGCCGGAGAGCCATGATCCGAGTGCTTGCCTGTTGTCCACCCGACCACGGTACTGCGCCCGTTTTCGATCACTTCGGCCTGGGTGCGGGATCGGCCCGGGGTCGGGGCCGGGGGCGGTGCCGGTGGCGCCGCGTGACCGTGGGGCGCGGCCGGGCCGGTTAACTTCCACGAAACAAATGGGTCATGCTTGAGAAATCCCGGCTGCCTATGGTCGGGTCCAGCGTGTAGGCCACCGCACCGGCCCTACGACCGAGCTGCAACCCCGCCCCTCCCCGGGCCGGGAGTAGGAGGAGTTGGATGTTCCAGAACGCCGACGAGGCCAAGAAGTTCATCAAGGACAACGACGTCAAGATGGTCGACGTCCGGTTCTGCGACCTTCCGGGCGTGATGCAGCACTTCACGATCCCGGCGACGGCGTTCGACCCGTCCGAGGAGCTGGCCTTCGACGGCTCGTCGATCCGCGGCTTCCAGGCCATCCACGAGTCGGACATGGCCCTGCGCGCCGACCTGTCGACGGCCCGCCTGGACCCGTTCCGCCGCGACAAGACGCTGAACATCAACTTCTTCATCCACGACCCGATCACGGGCGAGCAGTACAGCCGTGACCCGCGCAACATCGCGAAGAAGGCGGAGGCGTACCTGGCCTCCACCGGCATCGCCGACACCGCGTTCTTCGGCCCCGAGGCCGAGTTCTACGTGTTCGACTCGGTCCGCTTCGAGACCTCGGCGAACCAGGGCTTCTACCACATCGACTCCGAGGCCGGCGCCTGGAACACCGGTGCGCTCGAGGACAACCGCGGCTACAAGGTCCGCTACAAGGGCGGCTACTTCCCGGCCCCGCCGGTCGACCACTTCGCCGACCTGCGCGCGGAGATCTCCCTGGAGCTGGAGAACGTCGGCCTGCAGGTCGAGCGCCAGCACCACGAGGTCGGCACCGCCGGCCAGGCCGAGATCAACTACAAGTTCAACACGCTGCTCGCCGCGGCCGACGACCTGATGCTCTTCAAGTACATCGTGAAGAACGTCGCCTGGCGCAACGGCAAGACCGCGACCTTCATGCCGAAGCCGATCTTCGGCGACAACGGCTCGGGCATGCACGTCCACCAGTCGCTGTGGCAGGGCGGCGAGCCGCTCTTCTACGACGAGCAGGGCTACGCCGGCCTGTCGGACATGGCCCGCTACTACATCGGCGGCATCCTGAAGCACGCCCCGTCGCTGCTGGCCTTCACCAACCCGACGGTGAACTCCTACCACCGCCTGGTGCCGGGCTTCGAGGCGCCGGTCAACCTGGTCTACTCGCAGCGCAACCGCTCCGCCGCGATGCGCATCCCGATCACGGGCTCGAACCCGAAGGCCAAGCGCGTCGAGTTCCGCGCGCCGGACCCGTCCTCGAACCCGTACCTCGCCTTCTCGGCCCTCCTCCTCGCGGGCCTCGACGGTATCAAGAACAAGATCGAGCCGGCCGAGCCGATCGACAAGGACCTCTACGAGCTGGCCCCGGAGGAGCACGCCGGCGTCGCCCAGGTCCCGACCTCCCTCCCGGCGGTCCTCGACGCCCTCGAGGCGGACAACGAGTACCTGCAGGCCGGCGGTGTCTTCACCTCCGACCTGATCGAGACCTGGATCGACTACAAGCGCACCAACGAGATCGCCCCGATCCAGCTCCGCCCGCACCCGCACGAGTTCGAGCTCTACTTCGACCTCTAAACCGCGGCTGCACCCAGCGACAGAAGGGCCCCGCCACTCTCCCCGGAGAGCGGCGGGGCCTTCGCCGTACGTCCCGGCGCTGTCGGCCGCGCTGCACCGCCGGGAACGGCGGGTCTTCCAGCCGATGCTCCCGGCGCAGCACGTGGAGGGCGCCGACCCGGTGGACGCGGCTGCCGGTTCTCGCTCTCGCGTCCACCGGTCGCAACGGTGCCCCGCCCTCGCGGCCCCAAGGGGCCTCGCATGACGAAAAAGTGACGATCTGACGAATCGTCGCCCTTACCCTTCAGTAGGCGTATCGCTCTCCGTGACTGATCGATAGCATGTGGTCGTCGCTGCCGCCACACCCGGAGCACAGGGCTCCGTTGGGACTAGTTGGCGCGATGAGGATGTTCGAACGTGACTCAGGCGGCCTACGCCCCTGCAGAGACTCTCCGACTCCAGCCGTACACCGATCACTGCCGCGTCATCGCCGAAGAGGGCGCGCACGTGGTCATCGGCGTCTCACCGGGGAACAGCTATTTCACCGCCCAGCGGCTGCGCGAGCTGACGCGCTGGGGTTTGGACCACTTCGACCAGGTCGACCTCGTCTACACGGATCTGCATGTCGCCGACATGTACGAGGCGTTGGGGTACGGGGCCGACGAGGCGCGGCGCAAGGCCGTCAAGAACCTGCGGGGGGTGCGCGCGAAGGTCGGCGCGGCCGCCGCGGAGGCCGATCCGGCCGGCATACGGGTGCGGGCGCGCGGGATGTCGGAGTTCCGGGACATCCCCGCGTACCGGGAACTCCACCGGGAGGTGCTGGCCGCCGTCGAGCACGATCCGGTGGTGCGCGAGACCTGTGACGCGCTGACAGGGATCTTCCTCGCCGGGAAGCTGGCGCCCGGGCAGGAGACGAACGAGCGGCAGCGGGAGGTGTGCCGGGCGTACATCTGCGCCGAGGTGCCGCTGTTCCTGGACACGCCCGCGATCCTCGGGGTGCCGTCCTCGCTCAACTGCTACCACCAGGCCCTGCCGCTGGCCGATCTGCTCTACGGACGGGGACCCGGGCTGCGGGCCTCCCGCAACCAGGGACACGGCATCCTCACCCCCGCCGAGAACGCCCGCACCGCCGATGCCGAAGGAGATGCGCGATGAGCGTCGCCGTCGAGACCCTGCCCGCGTTCCCCTTCGACTGGAACGGCACCCGGCTGCCCGCCGAGGTCGAGGCGCTGCGCGCCGAACCCGTGCGGAAGGTGCGGACCATCGCCGGCGCGGAGGCCTGGCTGGTCTCCTCGTACGAGCTGTGCCGGCAGGTCCTGGAGGACCCGCGGTTCAGTCTGAAGGACACCTCCGCGCCCGGTGCGCCCCGCCAGTACGCGCTGACCATTCCGCCGCACGTCGTGAACAACATGGGCAACATCACCGGCGCCGGGCTGCGCAAGGCGGTGATGAAGGCGATCAACCCGAAGGCGCCGGGCCTCGAGGAGTGGCTGCGGGCCCGGGCCGGGGAGCTGGTCGACGCGCTGGCCGCGGAGGGTGCGCCCGCGGAACTGCGGACCGCCTTCACCGACCCGTACTCGGCCGGGCTGCACTGCCGGATGCTGGGCATCCCGGAGGAGGACGGGTCCAGGCTGCTGCGCAGCCTGGACGTCGCCTTCATGAACGCGCCGCAGGAGATCGAGGCCGCACGGCTCAACTGGGACCGTGACATCGCCTACATGACCGAGCGCCTCGACGACCCGGCGACGGGCGGGCTGATGGCGGAGCTCGCCGCGCTGCGCGACGATCCCGAGTACGCCCACCTGACGGACGAGATGCTGGCCACGGTCGGCGTGACGCTGTTCGGGGCCGGCGTGATCTCCACGGCCGGCTTCCTCACGATGGCCCTGGTGTCGGTGCTGACCCGGCCGGACGTGCGGGACGCGCTGGCCGGGGGCCGCGGGGTCACCGGGGCGATGGACGAGCTGCTGCGGGTCAACCTGTCGATCGGCGACGGTCTGCCGCGGCTCGCCCTGGAGGACGTACGGCTCGGCGACGTCGACGTACGTGCCGGTGAGCTGCTGCTCGTGCTCGTGGAGGCGGCGAACCACGATCCGGCGCACTTCCCCGAGCCGCTGGCCTTCCGGCCGGAGCGCGAGAACGCCGCCGACCACCTGTCCTTCGGCGGCGGCCGGCACTACTGCCCGGCGACGGCGCTCGGCAAGCGGCATGCCGAGATCGCCCTGGAGACGGTGCTCGAACGGCTGCCCGGGCTGCGGCTCGCGGTGCCGTCCGAACAGCTGGTGTGGCGCACCAACTTCATGAAGCGGCTGCCGGAGCGGCTGCCGGTCGCCTGGTAGTCCGTGCCTGAAGGTCCGGTGGACCGGACGGCGGTGGGAGGCCGCCCGGTCCGTCCCTTCCGGGGCGGTCCGGGCGGCACCCGCCGGGGTCAGCGGCCGTAGCGGATCAGGGCGCGGACCATGTGGCAGGTGGTGTCGGACGGCGGGTGGATGCCGAGCTCGGCGGCGGTCGTCCGTATCCTCGCGTTCGTCGCGCGCGAGGGCAGGTAGACGCCCGCGTCGAGCAGGGCGATGGCCAGGCGCATGGCCTTCAGCCGGCGGTTGTGCGTGACGTACCACTCGCGCGGGCGGCCCGCGGGCAGCGGCTTCTTCTGGAGCGGCTTCCAGGGTTCGAGGGACGGTGTCCGGATCATGGCGACAGCCATGGGCGACCTCCTGGCGAACGGTGGGCGAAGGCCCTCCCCGGGACCCTCGCCTTCACCCTCGATTTTAGTGCCCGGCACTGACAATCGGCCCTGGTCGGACCGGCTTTGACGGCCTTTCCGCGAGGTGTGGCGGAAGTGTCCCTCCGGTGCGGTCCGCGGGTCGGTGGAGAGCCGGTGGCGGCGGCTCGTGACCGTGTCCGTGGCGGTACTTTGGGGGCATGGAGATCTGGATCAACCCCGCCTGTTCCAAGTGTCGCAGCGCCCTGACCCTGCTGGACGCCGAAGGCGCCGACTACACCGTGCGCCGCTATCTGGAGGACGTGCCGTCGCCGGACGAGATCCGGCAGGTGCTGGAGCGGCTCGGCCTCGAGCCGTGGGACATCACGCGGACGCAGGAGGCGGTCGCCAAGGAGCTGGGCGTCAAGGACTGGCCCCGTGACGAGGACGGCCGCGAGCGCTGGATCGAGGCGCTCGCCGCCCACCCGAAGCTGATCCAGCGCCCCATCATCACCGCCGAGGACGGCACGGCCGTGGTCGGCCGCACCGAGGAGGCGGTGCGGGACGCCATGTCCCGCTGACCGGTGCGCGACCGCGAATTCCCGGGCCGCCGGTCCGCCGGTCCGCCCGGATCAGCCGGCCAGGCTGATCGACGGCACCGTGGGTCTGCTCGGGGACTTCGACGCGCGCGAGACCGAGGCCGTACGCCGCTTCCTCGCCGGCG
The DNA here is from genome assembly GCF_004117935.1 of Streptomyces roseicoloratus. GTDB lineage: Bacteria > Actinomycetota > Actinomycetes > Streptomycetales > Streptomycetaceae > Streptomyces > Streptomyces roseicoloratus. The sequence goes on from NZ_SDOY01000152.1 coordinate 10,900, forward strand.
TACGGAACGTCATGGCCGGGCTGTCCGCTCCGCCCCCGCGGGCTCCGTGGCCACGGCGGCCGCGGCCCTCGTGCCCGCCCGGGCCTCGGCCCCCGACTCCGCCCCGGCCCCCGACTCCGCCCCGGCCCGCGACTCCGCCTCGGCCAGGATTTCCGTGAGCCTCGCGCCGAAGCGGACGTCGCAGGCGTGCGCCTTCCCGGTCCGCACGGCCTCCAGCAGCGCGTCCACGGCCGCCCCGAAGGCGTCGAACGCGCCCTCCCAGCCCGGCATGGTCGTCCGGCCGCGCTCCCCGTACAGCGAGAGCGCCGCCTCCGACGCCTCCGGCGGCGCGCTCAGCGTGAGCGTCGCCGTGCTGCTCGCGCCCGAGGCGTGGCGCAGCACCAGATGGCGGGTGTCGTCGGGGCCGGCCACGCAGGTCACGGAGGTGACGTCGCCGAGGATCGGCAGGTACACCGACAGGACGTGCGGGCCGACGTCCCACAGGCCGCCCTTCTCGCGCCGCCACGGCGAGGCCGCGTACGCGCTGTCGGACCCGGGCGCGAACAGCGAGCCCAGCCAGTGCGCCTCGCCGAGGAACCAGCCGCCCGCCGCCGTCTGTTCCTCGATCCAGCGGGCCGTGGGCTCGGCGAAGCGCAGCGTGCAGAAGACGACGGACGCCACCCCGGCCGCCGTCACGGCGTCGGCCAGCGCCCTGGCCGACGCCACCGTCGTCGCCACCGGCTTGTCGAGGATCACATGGCACCCGGCCGCCGCGGCCCGGGCCGCCAGCGGGGCCTGGACGTCCGGCGGGAGCGCGATGGCGACGGCGTCGCTCGCCGCGAACAGGTCGTCCGCGTCCTCGTACGCCCGCGTCCCACAGGCCGCCGCCAGCGCCGCGGCCGCCTCCGGGCGTCTGCCCCACACACCGCTGAACTCCACGTCCGGGTGGGCGGCGAGGGCGGGCGCGTGGGTGCGTTCGGCCCAGGGGCCGGTGCCGAGGAGGCCGATGCGGGTGCGGGGGCGGAGGCCGGGGGTGCGGGGGGTCGTGCCCGGGAAGGTCGTCATGGGGACAAGTCTGCCGGGCGCCGCGGGATCCGCGGACGGTCTGCGGACGGTCCGCGGACGGTCCGCGGACGGTTGATCGGTGGTGTCCGGCCCCCTCCCGTGGTGTTAGCGTGCATCGCCGGCCGCGGGACTCCGGTGCGACTTCCGGGACCTGCCTCTGAAGCAACGTATTCGCTGTTCGCGCCCCCATTCCCCGGCCGGCACCCTGCCGAAGGAGCCACGATGTCCGATCTCCTCGCCGCCGAGGACGTGCTGCTCTTCGTGAACGCGGCCGTCACCGCCACCGGGCAGCGGGAGTTCCGGGACGGCGCGGAGGAGCAGCGGCTGTCGCTCGGCTTCCTGCACGAGTACGTGCGGGTCAACTACCGGCCGCTGTACGCCGCCGCGCTCGCGCTCGACATCAACGATCACAACGCCGCTCTCATCGTCGAGCAGCTGCTGCGCAGTTCGCGCGACGCCGGGGCGGAGGAGGTGCGGCGGGAGGGGCGGCTGATCGCCGCGCGGCTGGCGAGGCTGGCGCCGCAGCGGGTCTACCGGCTGTTCCGCGCGCTGCGGGCGGCCGGGGTCAACAACCGGCGGACGCGGGCGATCATGCGGGACTGGCTGGCCGCGCGGCCCGACCTCGCGCACGACGCCGTGAAGTACCGGTCCGGGCTCAAGGCCGCGGCCCGTCACGCCCATGCGGCGTTCACGGGTGACGGGGGCGAGACGGGCGACTTCCTGTTCGCGCCGCGGCGCCGGGCCCGCTACGGGCAGCCCGTCCTGGAGGCGTTCCGGCGGGCGCGGCACGACCAGGGGGCGCTGTACGAGCTGCCGTTCACCGTCGCCGAGGGGTTCGCCGCCCGGCACGGGGTCGACCGCGAGGTGTTCCTGAAGCGGATGACGTCGCGCATGACGCGTCTGGAGCGGCTGCGGACGCAGCCGACCGCGACCGGTCTCTCCGTGATGCCGCTGACCCGGCTCGCGCTGTACGTGCTGTCGCTGTCGTTCGAGGCGAGGCGGGAGCGCCGCGAGGAGCTGACCGGTGCGCTGCGGGCCGCCGCGCGACGGGTGGCCGGGCCGCACGCGGGGAGCTGGGGACGGGTGGCGGCGGTGCTCGACGACAGCTGGTCCTCGTCCGGTTCGGCGGTGAAGCGGCGTCGTCCGCTGGCCGTCGCCCTCGGCTGCCATTTCCTGCTGGAGGCGCTGGCCGCGCCCGGGGCGTACGCGGCGCACTGGACGTCGGGGGCGCGCGATCCGCTGCTCGTCCGGCCGTGGGGGGCGACGCCGCTCGGGGCGCGGATCCTGGACGCCCTGGACGGCTCCGCGGACCGGCTGGTGATCGTCTCCGACGGCTGGGACAACGCGCCGCCCGGGCTCGCCGGTGAGGTGCTGCGGGTCTGGCGGGCCCGGCTCGATCCGGGGCACCGGATCCCCGTGGTCCATGTGAACCCCGTATACGACGCCGCCGTCTTCGACGTGCGCAGGCTCGCGCCCACGGTTCCCACGGCCGGCATACGGGATGCGGAGGACCTTCCGGCGCTCGTCGAGATCGCCCGTTTCGCGGAGGGCCGCGAGGGGCTGCCCGCGCTGCGGGCGTATCTGGACCGGCGTGTGGAGCTGTTCCTGGAGGCGGACGAGGGGAGGCCCGCGTGACGCGGATCGATCTGAGCGGGCTCGTCGTGCGGCCCTCGCAGGTGTGGGGCGGGGTGCGGCTGGTGCCGCTCGTGCGGGACGAGCCGGTGGAGGGGCTGCGGCTGCGGCGCGAGGTGTACGCGCGCTCGTGGGGGCCCGACACCGTCGACGTCGGTGACGGCACCGCGTACACGTCGTACGTCCCGCACGGTTTCGTCGCCGACTGGGGCGGGGCGCCGGGCGCCGCCTACGGGACGCGGCTCGGGGACGAGCCGCCGGTCGCCGTGCCGGTGCGCAGGCTCGCCCGGCGCCGGCGGGGCGAGCCGCGGCTGCGGTTCCTGCCGCTCCACCTCGCGGTCGAGGGCTATCTGGCGCTGCACTTCGGCGGGCCTTCCGTGCTGTGGGACGAGTGGTCCGGGGAGGCGGTGCGGCGCGGTCTGTCGCCGCGCGCGGAGGCGGCGTACGCCGGGTGGGAGGTGCCCGGGCTCGCGGAGGCGCTGGGGGTGTTCGAGATCCACCCGGGGCAGTGCGGGATGATGCTGTACGTCGCCGACGCGCTCGCCGCGGCCTTCGTCGTGCCGCACCCGGACGACTACCGGCTGCTGCACGCCACGCTGGTGGAGGACCTGTTCGGCGAGCTGGTCCACCAGTACGCGCACTACGGCGCGCCGGTCGGCGACTTCGCCGCGTCCCTCGGCGACGGCGCCGGCGTCTCGTCGCTCGCCGATCTGCGCCGGGCGGCGGTGCGGGCGGAGCGGGAGTGGGCCGAGGCGCACGACGGGCTGATGGCGCGGGACCTGCTGGAGACCCCGTACGCCTTCGAGCGGGTCCACACGATGGGCGGTTTCCGGCTGTTCCGCTTCCTGCCGCCGTTCCTGCGGTCCGGGCAGGAGCAGCACATCGGGGAGCTGATCAGCGACTGCCGGGGCCGGACGGCGTATCTGAAGACGTTCCGGCTGTCGGAGAAGCAGATCCGGCGCGGGCACCTGCTGCGCCGGCTCGCCGACACCGACTGGCACCTGGGGCGTACGGCGGAGGCGCTCGGCACCTCGTACGCCGAGCTGGTGGCGCGGATCACACGGGCCGGATTCGGGGCCCTGCTCGACCACCACGCCGTCGCACGGCGGCTGCGGGATTCGGAGGAAGGCTGAGTAACACGGGGTTCACAATCGGGCAACCGACGGGAAATCCCGTGTTGCGAAGCTGCGCTCAGACGCACCACACCACCACCGCAGCTCTCGCAATGTCGCGAGCGGCCGCCGAGGACCCGCAGCACGGCAAAGGATGAGGCCCCGTGACCTTCAAGGCTGAGTACATCTGGATCGACGGCACCGAGCCGACCGCGAAGCTCCGCTCCAAGACGAAGATCATCCCCGGTGACGGTCTCGCGCTGGAGGAGCTGCCGATCTGGGGCTTCGACGGTTCCAGCACGAACCAGGCCAAGGGTCACGCCTCGGACCGCGTCCTCAAGCCGGTCTTCTCCTGCCCGGACCCGATCCGCGGCGGCAGCGACATCCTGGTGCTGTGCGAGGTCCTCAACACGGACATGACGCCGCACGACAGCAACACGCGCGCCGCGCTGGCCGAGGTGTACGCGAAGTACGCGGCCCAGGAGCCGATCTTCGGCATCGAGCAGGAGTACACCTTCTTCGACGGCGAGCGTCCGCTCGGCTTCCCCGTCGGCGGCTTCCCGGCCCCGCAGGGCGGCTACTACTGCGGTGTCGGCGCCGACGAGATCTTCGGCCGTGACGTCGTCGAGGCGCACCTGGAGAACTGCCTGAAGGCGGGTCTGGGCATCTCCGGCATCAACGCCGAGGTCATGCCGGGCCAGTGGGAGTTCCAGGTCGGCCCGCTGGCGCCGCTCGAGGTCGCCGACCAGCTGTGGGTGGCCCGCTGGCTGCTCTACCGCACGGCCGAGGACTTCAACGTCTCCGCGACCCTGGACCCGAAGCCGGTGAAGGGCGACTGGAACGGCGCCGGCGCGCACACCAACTTCTCCACGAAGGCGATGCGCGAGGGCTACGACGCGATCATCACCGCGTGCGAGGCGCTCGGCGAGGGCTCGAAGCCGCTCGACCACGTCAAGAACTACGGTGCGGGCATCGACGACCGTCTGACCGGTCTGCACGAGACCGCCCCGTGGGACCAGTACTCCTACGGCGTCTCCGACCGCGGCGCCTCGGTCCGCATCCCGTGGCAGGTCGAGCAGGACCGGAAGGGCTACATCGAGGACCGCCGCCCGAACGCGAACGTGGACCCGTACACGGTGACCCGCCTGCTGGTGGACACCTGCTGCGAGGCCCTGGAGAAGGCCGGCCAGGTCTGAGACCAGGCCTGACGCCGGGCCCGCCGGTCCGGTTCGCGCACGTCGTACGAGGGGTGCCCGCCGCTTTCCGCGGCGGGCACCCCTCTTCGCGTCGGGCCCCCCTCTTCGCGTCGCGGCTGCCGTGCGGTGGCGTGACGCACCACGGGGCATCCGGGGGGGTGCTCAGGAGCATTCCCTGCTGGTTTAATAGGAATATGAGCAGCCGCCAGAACGACACCGCGACGGGTCACCGCGACCTCGAGCCGTTCTGGCCGTCCCGGCAGCACGACGACTTCGACCGGTGCTGTCGGCGCGTGAGGAACGCGTCGGCCCTCTAAAGCCCGACCGGAACCGATTCCGGTCCCCGGCCTTCGGCCGACGCGCAAGACGTTCGACGTGCACCGTCCGTTCGCAACTCGCGCGAAAGAGCTGAGACTTCCATGGCCCACATCCAGGCTGCCACCGCTCCCCTCTCCCCCGCCCGTCCCCGTCTGCGCGCCGTCGCACCCGACGAGGCCGCCGCGCTCGCACAGGTCGCCGACTTCCTGCCGCCCGGCGCCACGCTCCTGCCCGCACCCCAGCACGCCGTGCCGGCGCTGCCGGGCCGGCCGCCGATGGTCGGCTACCTCGTCCTGTTCCCGGCCGACCGGCAGCCGCCGGCCCCGCCCCGCGTCGAGGAGGGCCCGGTGGTCATCGACGGCGTGCAGCGGATCGCCCGGGTCGACGGGCGTGAGCTCGACCTGACGTACCTGGAGTTCGAACTCCTCGCCCATCTCGTGGCCCGCCCGCACCGGGTGCACACCCGGGACCAGCTGGTCACGACGGTGTGGGGGTACGGGCACGTCGGAGACGGCCGGACCGTCGACGTCCACGTGGCCCGGCTGCGCCGCAAGTTGGGCGCCGAGCACCGCCACACGATCCAGACCGTGCGGCGGGTCGGCTACAAGTACACGCCCTGAATCAGCCCGTCCGCCCGGGCCGCGCCCCCGGCCGCGTCCCTGACCGCGTTTCCGGCCGCGTCCTCACCCGCGCGACGAACGCCACGGTGAGGTCGACGGCCAGGAAGGCCACCAGGCTGAGGCCGAGCAGCGGCACGAACCATCCCACCGCCGCCGTCGCCGCGAGCAGCGGCAGCAGCATCGTCGGCGGCACGCGCCGCCAGGCCCCGCGGGCGACCGGCCGGCGGGCCGGGCGGCGCAGCCACCACATGCGGTAGCCCCAGACGACCAGCAGGACCAGGGCGAGCGCGAGCGCGGCGAGCGCCAGCTGGTTGAACAGGCCCAGGAACAGACCCATGTGGGCGTCGATGCCGACCCGGGTGAGCTTCGCGAGCAGCGGGTAGTCCGCGAAGCGCAGCTCGTCGAGGACGGCGCCGTCGGCCGGGTTCACGGCGACCGAGTCCAGCTGGACCGGGAACTGCTTGTCGGTCTCCTTCACCACGTACCCGCTGCCCTCGGCGGGCAGCGTGACGGAGATCGAGGGGCTGTCGATGCCGGCCGCGCGGGCCGCGGCCACGGCCCGGTCGAGGCCGATGTCCGCGCTCCCGCCCGCGCCGCCGGCCCCCGCCGGCGCGGGGTGGTGGCCGGTGCCTGCGCCGGCGCCGTGGCCGGTGCCGGAGCCGGTGCCGGAGCCAGCGTCGGCGTCGGCGTCGGCGTCGGATCCGGATCCGGATCCGGATCCGGTGCCGTGGCCCGCGTGTTCGTCGCCGTTCGCGTCGCCGCCCGGAGTGACGGCTGCCGAGAGCTGCGGGGTCGCGCCGCCCAGGCGGTCCTGGACGCCGCCGATGTTCTCGCCCGCGTAGCGCGACCAGGTCAGGCCGGTGGCGGACAGCGCCACGAGCCCGGCCACCGCCCACAGGCCGACGCTGCCGTGCCAGGAGAGCGTACGGCGCCGGGACCGGGGACCCCGCTCCGGAAGGAACAGGGCACGGCGGTTCTTCCGGCGGCGGCCCAGCCACAGGGCGAGGCCGCCGAGCGCGACCACCCAGAGCCAGCTGGCGGCCAGTTCGCTGTAGTTGCGGCCGAACTCGCCCAGGTGCAGGTCGACATGGAGCCCGGATATCCAGGTGCGCAGCGGCAGCGCGCCCGCGCTGCCGTAGCTGGGCAGCTGTCCGCGCACGTCGCCGGAGTACGGATCGACGAACACGGCCAGGGAGGTGCCCTCCGGGGCCTCCGGGTCGTCCATCAGGACGCGGGTGGTGGCGCCGGGCTCGGCGCCGGGCCAGACGGCGGTGACGGTGCCGTCCGGGTTGGCGGCGCGGGCCGCCTCGACCTGGCGCGCGAGCGGCAGGGCGGTGCCGCCGCCGTCGGGCACCGGGACCTCCAGCTCGTGGGCGTAGACCAGCTTCTCGGCCGGGACGGCGAGCGCGTACAGCAGTCCGCTGACGGCGGCGACGAGGAGGAACGGGGCGACGAGGACGCCCGCGTAGAAGTGGAGTCGGAGCACGAGCGGGCGCAGGGCGGCCCAGCCGCGCGGGGCTCTGCCGGGGGCCGACGCTTCGGCCGGTGTGTCGGGGGTGGGCGTCCCGGAGGATTCCGGGCGCGCCAGATCGTCGATGGTCATGACGGTCCTCGGTGTGGTGATCCGGCGTCGGACGGCGGCAGGAAGCGCCGGACGGCAGGAAGCAGCGCCGGACGGCAGGAGGCTCATCGGACGGCCTCGAACCGTTCGGGACGGCTTCGGACGGCGTCGGACGGCATCGGCCGGCTTCGGCCGGATCGGGTGTCGACAGGGGAAAGCGGCCCCCGGTCGATCACGTCAGAGAAGTGCTCCGAGGGCCGTGGCGCGGAAGGTGAGCGGCGGGCGCGGCGGGCCGCGCCGGGACACCGAGCGGGCGAGGAGCACGCCGTGGAGCGGACGGGTGTGGCGGCGCGGGCGTACGGTACGGCGGACGGCCGGGCGCGCGGGTACGAGGATCCGGACCGCGGCCAGCAGCAACCGCAGCGGCGCCCACGCGCGGGCGCCGACGGTACGGGCAAGGGCGAACAGCGCGGCCTCGCCGCGTGCCAGCCAGAGCCCGCAGGCCAGGGCGGCGAGCACGTGGGCCGCGAGCATCCCGGTGCCCGATGCGGCACCGGAACCCGCGGCGGCCGCGGCCCCGTCCATGGCGTGCGCCATCGCCGTGTGCGAACCGCCGTGGGCGGCGGCGTGCGCCGCGTGCGCCGCCTGGGCCGCGTGCGTCAGGTACGGGTCGGCGAGGACCTCCGCCGGGAGCTCCGGGCTCGGCGACCCGACCGTTCCACCGGGACCGCCGTGCTCGCCCGCCCCGAAGATCAGGTGCAGCGTCCCCTGGACGGCCGCCAGTCCGGCCGCGACGGCGACGGGACCGCGTCGGCGCCCGGCGGCGGCCCAGGCCAGGGCGGCCGTCACGGCGAAGGCGGCGAGGAGGGAGGACGGCGGGACGGGGTGGGCGGACAGGGACGAATGCCCCACCGCCGCCAAAGTGACGCACACCGCCGCGAAAAATGCGGCACGGAGGGCGCGCAGCGGCGACCGGGGGTGCGTCATGGTGTCCCCCATGCTGTCACCCCGCTCCCGCGCGCGGGAGACCGCCTCCGGAGGGCGGGGCGGGGTGGGGAGGCCGGATGCCGCACGCCGGGATACCGGGACGCCGGGACATCGGAACGCCGCGACGCCGGGACACCCGGACACCGGGACACCGGGGCGCCGGGGTACCGGGACGCCGGGATACCGGGACGCCGGGATACCGGGACGCCGGGACGCCGGGACGCCGTCGGTCGCATCGGCTACGGTTCACAGGAAGAGTGCGAATAGTTCGGTTTGTACCGATACACCCGGTTCATGCAGTACCTGTCGCGCCTCGGAGGAGTCGACGCATGCCCGCCATTCCCGCCGTCACCGTCGCCAACCTCCGCGATCTCGGCACGCTGCCGCTCGGCGCGGGGCGCAGTGTCCGTGAGGGGCTGGTGTTCCGGGCCGGGCAGCTGGACCGGCTGGACCCGGAGGATTCCGTGGTGGCCGGGCTCGGGATCCGGACGGTCGTCGACTTCCGGACCGACGCCGAGCGGGCCGAACGGCCCGACCGCATGCCGGCCGGCGGACGGCTGGTGATCGCCGACGTGCTGGCCGACTTCCTGGCGACCAGCGGGCTGCCGCCCGCCGCCCGGCTCAAGACGCTGCTGGCCGACCCGGCGCTCGCCGAGGAGCACCTGGGCGGCGGGCGGGCGCAGGCGGCGTTCACCCGCACGTACCGCGCCTTCGTGAACACCGAGTCCGCCCGCGCCTCCTACCGTGCCTTCCTCGCCGAGCTGGGCGATCCGTTCGCCGGGCCGCTGCTCTTCCACTGCACCGCGGGGAAGGACCGCACCGGCTGGGCGGCGACCGTCGTGCTCTCGCTGCTCGGCGCGGACGAGAAGACCGTGATGGCGGAGTACCTCTCGGTCAACCCGGGCGTGCGGCAGGCCTTCGCGCCGATGATCGAGGGGTTCACGGCCCAGGGCGGCGACCCCGAGCTGGCGCTCGCGCTCATCGGGGTCGTACCGGAGTACCTGGAGGCGGCCCTGGACGAGGTCGCGGTGCGGCACGGGTCGATGGAGAAGTACGTACGGGAGGGGCTCGGCGTCCCCGACGAGGTCACCGAGGTGATCCGCGAACGGCTCACGGTCCACGCGGCCTGAACCGAGCCGTACCGACCGTGCGGACATACGGGCCGTGCGGGCTGTTCGGGCCGTGCGGAGGTAGGGGCTGTTCCAGCCGTAGGGGCTGTTCCGGCCGACGTTTCCGGGCCGCACCGGCTGACCCGTTCGAGTGACACCCTCCGGGGTGACCATCGCAAGAATCGCTCGTTCTGCTGAACGTGAGCACCCAGGAACTCGCCTCCTCCTCCCCCGCCTCCCCCGGTCCGGTCGACGTCGAGCAGGCCGAGGCCGCGCTCGTCGAGCACTATCCGCGGCTGGTCCGGATCGCCTATCTGGTGCTTCCGCCGTCGCTCGGGCGCAACCGCCGGGTGCTGACCGCGCACGCGCTGGTGCAGCGTTCGCTGCCGCGGCGCCGCACGTCCGGCGCCGCCGCCGCGGCGGTGCCGGGGGCCCGGCGGGCGGACGAGGACGCGGTCGATCCGGGCTACGCCTACGTACGGGGCGAGGTGCTGCGGCAGGCGCTGGTCGCCGGGCTCCCGCTGCGCCGTCTCGCGCTGCCCCGGCGGGCGCAGTTCCCGCCCCTGCTGCCGCAGGTGTGGGGGCTCCGGCTGTTCCCGCGGGCGGGCGGCGCCGACGAACTCGCCCTGGACCAGCGGCTCTCCGCGCTCTCCGGGCCGGCGCGCGCGGCGTACGTGCTGCGCGGCCTGGAGCGGCAGGGCGATCCCGAGGTGCTGCGGGTGCTCGCGGCGGCCGGGGCCGAGGACCCGGAGGCGGCGCTCGCGGAGGCGGACGCGGTCGAGGGCCCCGGCGGGTCGAGCGGGGCCGCGCTCCTGGAGTCGGCGGAGTTCGACCCGTGCTCCTTGCAGGCCCGGCCGACGGACCTGATGCGGCGGCGCCAGCACGGCAAGGCGGCGCTCGCGGCAGCGGCGGCGGTCGTGGTGTGCGGGGCACTGCTCGGGCTGCCGGGCGACGGATGGGGCAGAAACGGTGCTGCGGCGCCCTCGTACGCCCGCAATCCCGCGGCCGAGGCGGCGCTCGACCCGGCGGCCCTGAAGCGGATCGGCGCGGCCGACTGGCGGGGCTCGGCGCGGACGGACTTCTCCGTGTGGCCGGCCAGGGGCGGGCTCACCGGAGACGCGGCGCTGCTGCGCCGGGCGCTCGCGGTGTGGGCGCGGCCGGGCCCGTCGGTGCGGACGTCGGCGACGCCCGGGACGCCGCCGGGGCCGCCGATGGGTCCGCCGCAGCTGCTGTTCGCGAGCGAGGTCGACGCGGCGCGCGTGGTGCTGTTCTTCGACGGGCTGCGGGTGGTGCGGTACGCGGAGCCGGCCGGCGGCCGGGGTGGTGCGGGTGGGGCAGGCGGTGGCGGCGGTGCGGCGCTCGACTTCGCCCGTACGGACGGGGCGGACGCGGTGGGTTCGGCGGCGCTCGTGGTGTCCCGCGCCGGGGGCAACGTGCGGTACCTGACGGCGCCTTGGGTACGGGAGGCCGCCGTGCGGGACCTGCTGCTGCCGCAGAAGGCGGCGCGGGTCCTGACGCGGGACGGGTACGGGGTGACCGAGCCGGTCCCCAGCCCCGCGACGGCGCCGGGGTGCACGCGCTGGAGCGCGCTGCAGGTGCGGGACGAGACGGGCGTCCGGGTCCTCGGCGACCTGGGCGAACTGGCCCCGGCCCGGCTGACGTCGGGCCCGCCGGGGCGGCCGGCGGACGTGACGGGCGCGGGGGCGCTGGAGGACTGGGCGCGGGTGGCGTGCTCGCTGTCGGCGATGCGCTCGCACGGGGTGCGGTCGGTGAACTCCTGGGCGTACGCGAGGCAGCCGCTGCCGGAGGGGACGGGGACGGCGGCCGGTACGGGGGCCGCGGCGGGGGCGGGGCGCGCGGAGTGGTCGTGCGTGCGGGCGGAGACGTGGCGGGGGACGGGGAGCCGGGTGCTGGCGCTGTTTCGGGCCGCGGGGGCGGCGGGGGCGGCCGGGGCCGCGTCTCCGGGGGGTGGCGTGGCGGCCGTCGCCGCGCGGTCGGACGGGTCCCTGGCCTGCGGGCCGCGCGAACCGAGGATCCTGGCGGGGGTGGTGTGGCAGGCGGGGAGCGGGCAGTGGTACGTACTGGCCGCCGGGTCACCGGAGTTCACGTCGCTGACGGTGTCGGGTGGGGTGACGGGGCGGTCCGGGGGGAGGCTGCTGGCGGTGCGGGCGGCGGCGGGGAGCCGGGCGGATCTGACGGGGACGTTGGGGGACGGGCGGCGGGTGCGGGCGCTGCGGTGAGCGCCGCCGAGCTTGTGCGGGTGGCGCCTTTGGCTGTGCGGGTGGCGCCTTTGGCGGGTGCCGGTGCTGCCTTTTCTGGCGGTGCGGGTGGCGCCTTAGGCGGGTGCCGGTGCTGCTTTGGCGGGCGCGGGCGCGGGCGCTGGCGCTGGCCGGGGCGCCGTCCGTAGGGGTGGCGGGCGGGTGCAGGGGCGGAACGCGCCCGCAAGGGCGCCGTCCCGTGTGCCCACCCGTCCCGCCCCAGCGGGACGAATGCCCACACGGAGGCACGACCACGGCACGGCCCCGTCAGGGCGCGGGCGCGGCAGCGGAGGCGCGGCGGCCGGGCGGGAGCGGAGGCGGCGACAGCCGGGCGCACGGGAGCGGAAGCACGGGAGCGGAAGCACGGGAGCGGAAGCACGGGAGCGGAAGCACGGGAGCGGAAGCACGGGAGCGGAAGCGCGGGAGCGGAAGCGCGGCGGCCGGATGGGCGGCGGCCGGATGGGCGGCGGCCGGATGGGCGGGCGGGCAGGCGGGTGGGCAGGCGGGTGGGCAGGCGAGCGCGGGAGCGGGGGCAGCGACGGCCGGACGGACAGACAGGAGCGGTGGGCGGGCGCGAGGCGCGGCAGCGGAGGCGTGGCGATGGCCGGGCGGGCGCGGGAGTTGAGGCGCGGCGGCCGCCACCGTCGGCCGGACAGCCGGACAGCCGGGCGCCCGGCAACGGCAGCGGCAGCGGCAGCGGCAGCCGCAGCGGCAGCCGCAACCGCAACAACGCCGGCGGGTTCGGGGAAAAGGGTGTGTGCGGAGTCTGGTCGTGGGGTTTACCGGTCAGTACATTGACGGCATGTCTAATACGCAGCCCGTGCCGGTGGCGTCCGAGCACATCGAGCTCAAGGCCCGCAAGGTGTCCTTCGACTGGGAGCGGACCCCGCTCCACTGGGTGCCCGGTGACCCGTTCACCACCCACACCATCAATGTGCTGCACCTGCTCCTCCCGGCCGGCGAACGCTGGTTCGTGCACGTCTACAAGCAGGTCCTGCCGTACATCACGGACGAGCGGCTGCGTGCGGACGTCATCGGGTTCATCGGGCAGGAGGCCGTGCACTCGCAGGCGCACGACGACGTGCTCCCGCACCTCAGGAAGCTCGGGCTCGACCCGACCCCGTACACCGCGCAGGTCGACTGGTTCTTCGAGAAGCTGCTCGGCGACCGGACCCTGCCGCCCGGGCGGCCGCGCCGCTGGTGGCTGATGGAGCGGGTCGCGCTCATCGCCGCCATCGAGCACTACACCGCCTTCCTCGGCAACTGGGTGCTCAACGCCGAGGAGCTGGACCGCGTCGGGGCCGACCCGGTGATGCTGGACCTGCTGCGCTGGCACGGCGCCGAGGAGGTCGAGCACCGCTCCGTCGCCTTCGAACTGTTCCTGCACCTGGACGGCGGCTACCGGCGGCGGGCCAGGACCTGGGCGGCGGCGTTCTCGGCCCTCGTGTTCCTCTGGCAGCGCGGTGTCCGCTTCTTCATGGAGAACGACCCGACCGTCCTCGACGCCCGTCCCAGCGTCGCCCAGTTCGTGCGCAAGGGCCGCGAGGGCGTGCTCCCGTCCACGCCCGACATGCTGCGCTCCATCCCCCGCTATCTGAGCCGGAGTTACCACCCGAGCCAGGAGGGCTGCACCGCCCAGGCCGCCGCCTACCTCGCGAGCTCCCCCGGTGCCAACGGAGGGCGGATCTGATGGCCCGCGCGCGTGTCCAGCGCCTGCGCACCGCGGTCCTCGTCGCCGGAGCCGTACTGCTCGCCAAGCGGGCGATGCGGCGGCGGATCGACGCCTCCCCGCTGTGGCCGATGCCCGCGCTCGACGAGCCCGTCTCGGGCCGCGGACGGAGCTCCACCGTCACCCGGCGCGTGCTCGTCACTGCGCGCTCCGAACCCGCCGACGGCGTGGTCCGGCTCCGGCTCGAAGGCACCGGACTGCCCGACTGGCAGCCGGGCGCGCACATCGACCTCGTGCTGCCCTCGGGGACCGTCCGGCAGTACTCGCTCTGCGGCGACCCCGCCGAGCGCGACGCCTACACCATCGCGACCCGTCTCGTCGGAGCCGGCCAGGGCGGCCGCGGCGGCTCGCGCGAGGTGCACGAACAGGTGCACGTCGGCACCGAGCTGGAGATCCGCGGGCCGCGCAACCGCTTCCCGCTCGCGCCCGCGCCCTCGTACGTCTTCGTCGCCGGCGGCATCGGCATCACGCCGATCCTGCCGATGGTGCGCGCGGCCGAGGCGGCCGGCGCCGACTGGCGGCTGCTGTACTGCGGCCGCAGCCGCGCCAGCATGCCCTTCCTCGACGAGGTCGGGGAGACGGCGGAGCGGGTCACGGTCGTCGCCGAGGACGAGGACGGGCGGCCCGACCTCTCCTTCCTCGCCGGGCTTCCCGAGGCGACCGAGGTCCACTGCTGCGGGCCCGAAGGGCTGATGGACGCCGTGGGCGCCGCGATGCCGGAGGGCCGGGTCGCGCGCTTCGAGCGCTTCTCCGCGGCGCTGACCGCGCCCGGTACCGCCTTCGAGGTCGAACTGCGGCGCACCGGGCGCACGTTGGCGGTGCCGGCCGACCGCTCCGTGCTGTCCGTCGTGCGGGAGGCGGTGCCGGGCGTCCTCTACTCCTGCCGGCAGGGGTTCTGCGGCACCTGCCGACAGCGGGTCCTGGACGGCGAGGTCGACCACCGCGACGAGCTGCTCACCGACGCCGAGCGGACCGACTCGATGCTGATCTGCGTCTCGCGCTGCGCCGGCGAACGGCTCGTCCTCGACCTGTGACCCGGACGGGCGCGGGTCCCGCGGCGCCTACGGCAGGATCAGCCAGTCCAGCGCGAACGCCGTCAGCAGACCGCCCGCCAGAAGCCAGGTGGCCAGCCGGGTACGGCCGTTGCGGGAGAGTTCGATCACGACGCCGCAGAGGATCATGGCGAGTCCGTACACGCCGACGACCAGGACGGACGTGTGGCTCGCCAGCCGTACCACGAGCACCGCGGCCGTCACGACGAGCAGCACCGATCCGGCGACGATCCGCAGCAGCCGCGCCTGCCTGGGCGTGAGGCCCGTCCGCTCCGCCTCGGTCTCCGCGATGTCCTGCTCAGAAGCACTCATGTGGCGGGAGCGTAACGGACTCCCGTTAGGCTGTTCGCATGACGACCGGGGTACGCCGAAGGATGGGCGTCGAGGAGCGCAAGCAGCAGCTGATCGGGGTGGCCCTCGAGCTGTTCAGCCACCGTTCTCCCGACGAGGTCTCCATCGACGAGATCGCCGCGGCCGCGGGCATCTCGCGGCCGCTGGTCTACCACTACTTCCCCGGCAAGCAGTCGCTCTACGAGGCGGCGCTGCGCCGCGCGGCCGACGAGCTCGCCGCGCGCTTCGTGGAGCCGCCGCACGGCTCGCTCGGCGCGCGGCTGTTGCGGGTGATGGGCCGGTTCTTCGACTTCGTCGACGACCACGGCCCGGGTTTCGCGGCGCTGATGCGCGGCGGTCCGGCGGTCGGCTCGTCGACGACGAACGCGATGATCGACGAGGTGCGCCAGGCAGCGTACGAGCAGATCCTGGCCCATCTGGAGGTCGCGGAGCCCTCGGCGCGGCTCGAACTGGTCGTCCGTTCCTGGGTGTCGCTCGCCGAGTCGACGGCGCTGCTGTGGCTGGACGGGCGCCGGGTGCCGCGCGCGGAGCTGGAACTCCAGCTGGTGCACGACTTCTCGGCGCTGCTGACGGTGAGCGCGGCGTACGACGAGGAGATGGCGGAGCTGGTGATCCGCATCCTGGCGGGCGAGCCGGCCGACGGCCCGTTCGGCGACCTGGTGGCCCGCCTCGCCGCCCTGGTCCCCCAGGTGCCGGCCCAGCGCCCGGCGTAGGACGGACGGCACCGGCCCGGCGCCCGGCGTGGGACCGGCACCTGCCCCGGCGCCGCGATCCCGCTCCGGCGCGCCACGCCGGCGTCCGGCGCTCCGGGCCCCGCGCCCGGGGCCGTCAGCTCTTCGCGTACGACGGGTCCAGGTCCCGTACCTCGGCGGAGACGCGGACGCCCTCCGTGTCCTTGAGGTGGGCCGGCACCAGGTCGAGGACCGCGCGGCTCAGACGGGCCTTGGCCTCCTCCGTGCGGCCGGCCAGCAGTCCGATCTCGACGTGGACGACGGCCTCGGCCTCGCCCGTGGCACCGTCGCCGACGACGAGCTCCTCGACCTCGCGGAAGCGGGTCTTGCAGGCTTCGAGCCGTGCGTCGACCGTGTCCACGACCGTCCGGTGCAGCGCGCGGGCGAAGCCGCGCCGGTCGAGGGGCGCGGAGTAGTCGACGGTGATCTCGGGCATGGGGTCACTCCTGGTGGTCCGGTTCTCCGGCCCACCTTGACCGGGATCGCCCCGGCGGCACAAGTGACCTTCCGGCAGGCGGACGGCCGTGACCTCGCCGTCATGGAGAAGGCCGTGCCCCGGTGGTCACCGGGGCACGGCCTCCGTTGCCCGCCGCGAACGGTCAGCGTGCCGTGAAGACCGCCACCGTGCGGGCCGGGACCGTGAAGGCGCCCGTGCCGGGCTCGTAGGCGGCGGTCCTCACCGTCGCGTCGGAGCCGTGTGCCTGGACCGGGTGGAGGCGGTAGCCCTTCCCGGCGAGGGTGCCGACGGTCTGCTTCTGCTGCTGCGGGGTCGCGTTGAAGACGACGACCAGGTCGCCGAGGCGCATGGTGATCACGCCCGGGGTCTCGTCGCGGCCGGACAGCGGGAAGGACAGGGCGTCCTGGACGCGGGCGGTCGTGCCGAGCGAGAAGACCGGCTCGGTGGTGCGGATCTTCTGCAGGTCGCGGTAGGCGGCCGAGGCGCCGTCGATCTCGGCGCAGCCGGGCGTGAGGGCCGGGTTGCTCAGGAGCGGCCTGGCGTAGCCCCACTTGGCCTGGTTGTCGGCGGCCGGCGGGAGGCCGCGGCCGAAGCCGTTGCCGTCGCGGCAGTCCCAGTGGATGGCGTTGAACCAGTCGCCGCTGTCGTACGAGTTGCGGTCGAGGGACTTGGAGCGGAGCAGGTCGCTGCCGGCCTGGGAGAGCGCCGGGCCCTGGGAGAGGGTGGCCGTCGCCATGGCGAGGACCTGCATGCGGGCCCGGTCGGCGGCCGGGGTGCCGGCCGGCAGCTTGAAGGCGAGGGCGTCGTAGAGGCTCTCGTTGTCGTGGGCGTCGGCGTAGGCGAGGGCGTCACCGGGTGCGGCGGCGTAGCCGGCCGGGGAGCCGTTGTAGTCGACCTCGGAGCCCTTGACCGTACGGCCTGCGGTGTCGGTGAAGGTGTACGAGGCCAGGTTGCCGGTGAGGCCGACCTTGATGAGGTCCTGGTAGTGCAGGAGGCGGGCCTTCTGCTGTTCCGGGGTGCCGTTGGCCTTCGACGTGTTGGGGTCGGTGAACAGGCCGGACGCGAAGCCCTGGACGCCGGGGTCCTCGTCGAAGGGGCCGCCGCCGCGGACGGCGTCGCGGGCCCGGTCGGAGAAGGTGGCGATGCCGGTGCCGGCCATGTTCTTCTGGGTGGCCTGGACGAAGCGGGCGTCGTCGGCGACCTCGCCGAAGTTCCAGCCCTCGCCGTAGAGGACGATCGCCTTGCCGTCGACGCCGTCCTTCTCGACGGTCAGGGCGTCGAGGGCCTCGCGGACGGCGAGGATGTTCTCCTTCGGGTGGTGGCCCATGAGGTCGAAGCGGAAGCCGTCGACCTTGTACTGCTTCGCCCAGGTGACGACCGAGTCGACGACGAGCTTGCCCATCATCGCGTTCTCGGGCGCGGTGTTGGCGCAGCAGGTGGAGGTGGCGACGGAGCCGTCGGCCTGGAGGCGCTGGTAGTAGCCGGGCACGATCCTGTCGAGGACGGACTTGTCGGACTGTCCGGCGGCGACGGTGTGGTTGTAGACGACGTCCATGACGGTGCGCAGGCCGTCGCCGTTGAGGGCCTGGACCATCCTGCGGAACTCGACGGTGCGGCGGGTGCCTTCGGGGTCGGTGGCGTACGAGCCCTCCGGCACGGTGTAGTGCAGCGGGTCGTAGCCCCAGTTGAAGGCGTCCCTGGCCGCGGCGGCGGCCACGCAGGCCTGCTGCTCCTCGGAGTCGGGGGCGTGGACCTCGAGGTCGCAGGAGGGCGTGGTCTGCGCGGACTTCTTCTCGGGGATGGTGCCGATGTCGAAGGCCGGGAGCAGGTGGACGTAGCCGGTTCCGGAGGCGGCGAGGGCCTTGAGGTGCCGTGAGCCCTTGCTGTCCTTGTCGGTGAAGGCGAGGTAGGTGCCGCGGTGGGCGGCCTTCGCCGTCGGGTCCGCGACGGAGAAGTCGCGGATGTGCAGTTCCTGGATCTGCGCGTCGCGCAGCGGCACGGCGGCCGGTTTCCTCAGGGTCTTCCAGCCGGCGGGCGCGAGCGCCGGGTCGGCGAGGTCGACGACGAGACTGCGGGCGGAGTCGGTGGTGAGGGCGGTGGAGTAGGGGTCGGTGACGCGGTTCTCGACGAGCTTCCGGACGCTGGGTGCCCAGACCTTCACCACGTACCGGTACGGCTTGCCCTGCCAGCTCTTCGGGCCGCTGACGGACCACACGCCGCTGATCTCGTCGCGGCGCATGGGCACGGTCCTGCCGTCGAGTTCGAGGGCGACGGACTGGGCGGTGGGGGCCCAGACGGACAGGGTGGGCCGGCCGCCGCGGAACACGGGTCCGAGGTTCGCGCCGGTGGCCTTCGCCGCGTACAGGTCGTCGAGGACGCCGGCGGTCTGGACGCCGGTGGCGGCGAGCAGGGCGCCGTTGGCAGCGCGCTGGGTGGCGATCAGCTGGCCGCGCAGCGCGCCGCGGACGCGGTCGGCGTCGCGGGGGTCGACGGTGAAGGCGGGGTAGTCGCGCAGGTGCGGGAACCTCGCCTTCTGGGCGTCGGTGAGCCGGGCGGCGGTGAGGCGGAGCCAGCGGCCCTCGTCGCTGAGCGCGCCGTCGGTGACGGTGATGCCGCCGTTCTCCGCGTAGACCAGCTGCTGGCTGGTGGCGTCGGTGGTCTTCACCTTCCACACGACGGTGTTCCGGTCGATCCACTGGGCCTCGGCCTTGCCGAGGTCGAGGTTCGGGGCGCCGCCGGTCGTCGGGAGCAGGTACTTCTGCTGCCCGCCGAGCATCCACACCTCGTTGCCGTAGGTGGCGAGGTCGAGGGACTGGTCGGTGGGCAGGTCCTTCTGGTCGCCCTTGTGGACGATGTACGACAGGGAGGTCGCGCCGGCGGCGAGCGGCACCTCGTAGACGGCGCCGTACGCGTCGAAGCGGGACGGCATCAGCGGCTTGGACCAGTCGGTGGGCCGGTCGGCGCCGGTCCACAGGTGGAGGCCCCAGCCGTCGTAGTTCCCGTCGGCGCGCTGGTAGTGGAGGATCGCCGTGGTCTTGTCCTGCGGGGCGGGGGCCGGGTCGGTGTCGGCCTGGCCGGCCTGGCCCTGCGTGATCCAGACCTCGCCGGTGCGGCCGAGGCTGATGCCGCGCTGGGGGCCGTCGGCGGTGCCGTCCTTCTCGACGGTGTACGCGACGGTGGAGGCGCCGTCGGGGACCTTCACCCAGGCGAACGCGCCGAACGCGTCGCGGCCGTTGAAGACGGCCTCCTGGCCGGCGGCCTTGAGCTTCCAGCCGTCGTAGTCGCCGCCGGGACGCTTGTAGTGGACGATCGCGTAGGGGCGTTCGACGGCGACGGGCTTCTCGGGCGGCGGGACCTGCCCGGCGGTGCTGGTGGCGAGGGCGCTCGCGGTGCGTCCCGCGGAGTCGACGGCGACGGCCTTGTAGCGCAGGGCGGTGCCGGCGGGCGCGGTGACGTGCTGGGTGACCTTGTAGGGGGCGTGGTCGGCGGTGCCGAGGGTCTTCCAGGGGCCGTTGCCGACCTGGGCCGCGAAGACGACGCGGTTGAGGCCGCCGCCGGTGACGTCGGCGGAGAGCTCGACGGTGCCGGTGGCCCCGGCGGCCGGGGCCGTCAGGCTCACGGTCGGCTTCACCGCGGGGGCCGGGAGCGGCGCGTCGGCCTTCAGGACCAGCGAGGACAGGGCCGGGACGGTGACGGTGACCTTGCCGTCCCGGGCCGCGACGGCGCCCTGACCCCCGTACAGGACGTGGAAGGCGGCGGAGTCGACGGGGACGGTGACGGTCCGGTCGGTGGTGGCGCTGTTGGCGGCGACCAGGTATTCGGTGCGCTGCCGGGCGTCCGTACGGGAGAAGGCGTAGACGGAGCCCTCGGCGTACCGCTCCTGCTGGACGCCGTCGCGGAGCGCCGGGTGGGCCTTGGTGAGCCGGGACAGGCCGGCGATGGAGCGGTAGACCGGGTGCGTGGTGTCGTACGCGTCGGAGGCGTGGGTGCGGTCGGTGCCGAGCTGGTCGTCGTCGAGGTAGTCGGCGGTGCGGGAGGCGAACAGGGTCTGGCGGGCGTCCTTGTCGCCGCCGGCGCCGGTGTAGCCCTGCTCGTCGCCGTAGTAGACGACGGGGTTGCCGCGCGACAGGAACATCAGCTCGTTGGCGAGGCGGGCGCGCCGGAGCAGTTCGGCGTCCGGGGCGCCGGGGTTGTCCTGCTTGAGGAAGGTGCCGATGCGGCCCATGTCGTGGTTGCCGAGGAAGCTGACCTGCTCGTAGGCGTTGGCCTTGTCGGTGGTGTAGCGGTAGTCCTCGGCGAAGACCCTGGCGAGCCGGTCGGCGCCGGCGCCCTGGGAGGCGAAGGCGCGGGCGGCGTCCTGGAGGGGGAAGTCGAGGGTGGCGTCGAGCCGGCCGCGGGTGACGTAGGGGCTGGTGACGGCGGTGTCGGCGGAGTAGACCTCGCCGAACATGAAGAAGTCGTCCCGGCCCTGCTTCTTGGCGTACGCGTCGAGGGCGGTGGCCCACTGGGTCCAGAAGTCGAGGTCGACGTGCTTGACGGTGTCGATGCGGAAGCCGTCGATGCGGAAGTCGTGGACCCACTTCTCGTAGATCTTCTTCATGCCCTCGACGACCTCGGGGCGCTCGGTCCACAGGTCGTCGAGACCGACGAAGTCGCCGTACTCGGCGGACTCGCCGGCCCAGGTGGAGTCGCCCCGGTTGTGGTACATCGTCGGGTCGTTGAGCCAGGCGGGGACCTTGGCGGCCTTGTCGCCGGGCTTCTGTACGGGCGTGTAGGGGAACGAGTCGGCGTCGGTCCTCGGGAACGTCTTCCCGGCGGCGCGGTCGTCGAAGGGACGGCCGGTGGCGTCGAGGTACGGGTGGGCGCCCTTGGGGCGGTAGCCGTAGGTCTTCTCGGCGTAGTCGACGGTGTCGGCGGTGTGGTTGGTGATGACGTCGAAGAAGACCTTCATGCCCCTGGCGTGGGCGGCGGCGATCAGCCTCTTCAGGTCGTCGTTGGTGCCGAAGTGCGGGTCGACCTGGGTGAAGTCGGTGATCCAGTAGCCGTGGTATCCGGCGCTGGCGTCCTTGCCCTCGCCCTGCACCGGGCGGTTCTTGAAGATCGGGGCCATCCAGATGGCGGTGGTGCCGAGGCCCTTGATGTAGTCGAGCCGCTGGGTGAGGCCCTTGAGGTCGCCGCCCTGGTAGAAGCCCTTGTCGGTGGGGTCGAAGCCGGTGGCGGTGCGGCTGCCGGTGAGGCCGCCGCGGTCGTTGGACGGGTCGCCGTTCGCGAAGCGGTCGGGCAGGACGAAGTAGAACTGCTCGCGCGTGAGGTCGTGGCGGGCGGGCTGCGCGGCGAGCGCCCGGTCGGAGGGCGGCGCGGGGGGCCGGGGCGCCGCCGTCGCGGGGACGGCGGGCACGAGTGCGGCGCACAGGGCGGCGGCCAGCGCGGCCGCCGTTCTCTTGCGTGTCACGGGGGTGCTCCCTGGAGGTACGGGAAGGGGGAGGTACGGGAAGGGGGGCCGCCCCGGACGGGGCGGCCCTGGAGCGCGGGTGCGTCAGTTGCGGAAGGTGTCGTTCAGGGTGATCCGGCCGGAGGCGGGGACGGTCGCGGTGCGGTTGGCTCCGGACTCCCAGGTGACGTTTCCGGCGGCGTCCTTGCGGAGGTACTTGTACTCGAAGGCCGTGCCGGCGGGCAGGTTCACCGCCAGCTTCCACACCGGGTACGTGGCCGGGTCGAGCTTGAGGGCGGCGGCCGGGGACCAGGTGCCGAGTTCGGCGCGGTTGCCGGTGACGTAGATGTTCTGGCCGGTGACGGTGGTCGCGTTGACGTCGAAGGAGGCGCCGGTGGTGGCGGGCGGGGTGGTGCCGCCGCCGGTGCCGCAGCTCGTGGCGTTGACGTGGAGGGCGAGGGCGGTGTTGCCGCCGAGGGTGGCGGTGAACTGGCCGGCGGAGTTCACGGTCACGGGGTTGCCGCTCTGCACGTCGCAGTAGGTGCCGGCGGGCAGGGAGGTCTGGAAGGTGCGGCCGAGGGCCGAGGTCTCGTGGTTGACGACCACGTAGGCCTTGCTTCCGCGGCCGAACGCGATGGCGTTGTTGCCGTTGTCCCACCAGTCGGTGACGGCCTGGCCGCGGGCGGTGTTGCGGAAGGCCACCATGGAGGAGATCTCGCGCCAGGCGTGCTGGCACTTCCAGCCGTTGCTGTAACAGGCGTTCACCTGGTGGTTGTTGGGCGCGCCGGCGTTCTTGTCGCTCCACTCGTAGCCGGAGTGGACGTCCGGGGAGCCGTAGGGCCAGGCGAGCATGAAGACGGAGGCGAGGGTGTAGTTCGCGCCGTCCTTGTAGTTCAGGGTGTCGCCGCCGCGCTCGGTGTCGTGGTTGTCGACGAAGACGCCGGACCGGCCGGAGGGCATGTAGCCCCAGGCCTCGCCGAAGTTCTTGAGGTAGGCGAGCTTCTCGTTCTGCAGGACCCGCTTGAGGTCGCGGGCGTAGCGGAACTCCTGGACGTCGCCGTTGCCGAGGTACTCGCTCGGGGAGACGGCCTCGCCGGCGCCGTGGATGGCCTCCTGCTTCCAGTAGACGGAAGGATTCGTCAGCCGGGACTTGATGTCGGCGAGGTCGGCGGCCGGCATGTGCTTGGCCGCGTCCACCCGGAAGCCGTCGACGCCGAGCGAGAGCAGGTCGTTCATGTAGGCGGCTATCCGGCCGCGGACCCAGTCCTCGCCGGTGTCGAGGTCGGCGAGGCCGACGAGTTCGCAGTTCTGGACGTTCGCCTTGTCCTGGTAGTCGGAGACGTGGGCGCGGCAGTCGTCGAGGTCGGCGCCGGAGTAGATGCCGGGGTAGTGGTACTTGCTGTAGGTGGAGCCACCGGTGCCGGTGTAGGTGGCGCCCGCGTCCGCCGGGCCCGCCATGTGGTTGACGACGGAGTCGGCGACGACCTTCACCCCTGCCGCGTGGCAGGTGTCGATCATGCTCTTGAAGGCGGCGCGGTCGCCCAGCGGGCCCGCGATCTTGTAGCTGACCGGCTGGTAGGCGGTCCACCACTGGCTGCCCTGGATGCGTTCCTGGGGCGGGGAGACCTGCACGTAGCCGTAACCGGCCGGGCCGAGCTGGTCGGTGCAGGCCTTGGCCACCGAGGCGAAGTTCCACTCGAACATCACCGCGGTGACGTCCTTCTCGCCGGGGGTCGAGGCCTGCGCGGTGGGGGTGGTTCCCGTGACGGCCACGGCGGCTCCTGCCACGAGGGCGAGGGCAGCGGCCACGGTCTTTCTTGCCATGTTTCCTCCTGTACGACGTCCCTGTCGCAAGAGCGGCTCTCGGGCTCACGAGAGCCGGTACGCAAGAAGTTGCCGAAACTCGCAGCAACTGATTTCAGCCGCGACGCTAGGGGTGCACAGGCATGGGGTCAAGGGTTCGAACCGAGGCAACGCAAGGTCTTGCGCAAGGAGTTACGAAACGCTGTGCGGCGCCTGGGACGTGGAGCCGCGCACGACCAGCTCGGGCTGGAACACGAACTCCGTGCGCTGCACCGGGTTTCCCTCGATCTCCTCGAGGAGCGCGCCGACCGCGGCCGTCGCCATGGCCTGCACCGGCTGGCGCACCGTGGTCAGCGGCGGATCGGTGAACGCGATCAGCGGGGAGTCGTCGAAGCCGACCACCGACACGTCACGGGGCACGTCGAGGCCCCGGGCGCGCGCGGCCCGGATCACGCCCAGCGCCATCAGGTCGGAGCCGCACACGAGCGCGGTGCAGCCCTCGGCGAGCAGGATGTCGGCGGCGGCGTGACCGCCTTCGACGCCGAAGAGCGTGGGCCTGATGAACCGTTCGGCCTCTTCCCGCTCGACGCCCAGCTGGTCGCGGAGCTCGGCGGCGAAGCCCTCCGCCTTGCGGCGCGAGGGCACGTACCGGGTCGGCCCGATGGCGAGACCGATCCGCTCGTGGCCGAGTTCGACCAGGTGGCGCACGGCCATGCGGGCCGCTGCCCGGTCGTCGGGCGAGACGAAGTTGGCGTCGATGTGCTCGTTGAAGCCGTTGATGAGGACGAACGGCACCCCGCGCGCGGCGAGCCGGGTGTAGCGGACCGGGTCGGCGCTGGCGTCGGCGTGCAGCCCGGACAGGAACACGATGCCGGACACCCCGCGCTCCACGAGCTGGTCGACCAGCTCGTCCTCGGTGGCGCCGCCCGGCATCTGGGTGCAGAGCACCGGGGTGTAGCCGTGCCCGGCCAGGACCTGTTCGATGACCTGGGCGAAGGCCGGGAAGATGGGGTTGGTCAGCTCCGGCACGACCAGGCCGATGAGGCCGGCGCTGCGCCGTTTGAGCCGTACGGGACGCTCGTAGCCCAGCACGTCGAGCGCGGCGAGCACCTTGTGACGGGTCGCGCCCGCCACTCCCGCCTTGCCGTTGAGGACCCGGCTGACGGTCGCCTCGCTGACCCCGGACTGGGCCGCGATGTCCGCGAGCCGCGGGGCACCGGCTCCGGCGCCCCGCGGCGGGGGGATCGTCACACCGCCCACCAGGCGGTGGTGTCGGCGGGCACTTCGGCCTCGTCGTCGACGATCCGGACCTCCTCGTTGGAGAGGAGCAGCCGGCCGGGCAGCGGGACGGAGATGGCCCGGCCGGTGGTGTTGGCGACGCAGACGAATCCGTCGCGCCGGAAGGCGAGGACGCCCTCGGGGGCGTCCAGCCACTCGACGGACTCGCCCGCGCCGAGTTCGGGGCGCTCGCGGCGCACGGCGAGCGCGCTGCGGTACAGCTCCAGGGTGGAGGTGGGGTCGCCGGTCTGCGCCTCGACGCTCAGGGCGCCCCAGGTCGCGGGCTGCGGCAGCCAGGAGCCGCCGGTGCCGAAGCCGTACGAGGAGCCCTCGGCGGTCCACGGGATCGGCACCCGGCAGCCGTCGCGGAAGCCGTCCTGGCCGGTGGCCCGGAAGAAGGACGGGTCCTGGCGGACCTCGTCGGGCAGGTCGGTGACGTCGGGCAGGCCGAGCTCCTCGCCCTGGTAGACGTACGCGGAGCCGGGCAGCGCCAGCATCAGCAGGGTCGCGGCGCGGGCGCGGCGCAGGCCGAGCTCGCGGTCGCCGGGGGTGCGCAGCTGGGTGCCGAGGCCCGGCGGGTTGGCGAAGCGGGTGGCGTGCCGGGTGACGTCGTGGTTGGACAGCACCCAGGTGGTGGGGGCGCCGACCGGGCGCATCGCGGCGAGCGAGGCGTCGATGACGCCGCGCAGCTCGGCCGCGTCCCAGTGGGTGCCGAGGTACTGGAAGTTGAAGGCCTGGTGCATCTCGTCGGGGCGCACGTAGTTGGCGGTGCGCTCGACGGTGGGCGTCCAGGCCTCGGCGACGAGGACGCGCTCGCCGTCGTACTCGGACAGCACGTTGCGCCAGGAGCGGTAGATCTCGTGGACGCCGTCCTGGTCGAAGAAGGGCATGACGTCGTTGCCGAGCAGCTTCAGCTGGTCGTGGCTGCCAATGTCGGGCAGGCCGGCGGCCTTGACCAGGCCGTGGGCGACGTCGACGCGGAAGCCGTCCACGCCCATGTCGAGCCAGAAGCGCAGGATGGAGCGGAACTCGTCGCGGACGGCCGGGTGTTCCCAGTTGAAGTCGGGCTGCTCGGGCGCGAAGAGGTGGAGGTACCACTCGCCGGGCGTGCCGTCCGGGTTCTCCGTACGGGTCCAGGCGGGGCCGCCGAAGATGGACTCCCAGTCGTTGGGCGGGAGTTCGCCGTTCGCGCCCTTGCCGGGGCGGAAGTGGTAGCGCTCGCGCAGCGGGGAGCCGGGGCCCTCGCGCAGGGCGCGCTGGAACCACTCGTGCTGGTCGGAGGAGTGGTTGGGGACCAGGTCGACGATGATCCGGAGGCCCAGTTCGTGGGCCTCGCGGATCACGGCGTCGGCGTCGTGGAGGGTGCCGAACATGGGGTCGATGGCCCGGTAGTCGGCGACGTCGTAGCCGGCGTCGGCCTGCGGGGAGGCGTAGAAGGGCGAGAGCCAGACGGCGTCGACGCCGAGTTCCTTCAGGTAGGGCAGCCGGCTGCGGATGCCCCGCAGGTCGCCCATGCTGTCACCGTCGCCGTCGGCGAAGCTGCGCGGGTAGACCTGGTAGATCACCGCGTCTCTCCACCAGCCCGTGTGCGTGCCGGTGGTCGGGGCGTCGGCCGGGGTGGCGAGGTGCTGGGTCATGTCTTCCCTGGGAGGTAAGGAGGGGCGTCGTACGGGTTCGGTGCTCAGGGCCGTCAGCCCTTGACGGCACCGGCGGACATGCCGGTGACGAGGTGGCGCTGGGCGAGGAGGAACACCAGGGCGGCGGGGATGGCGATGAGCACGGAGGCCGCGGTCATCGGGCCCCACTGGGCGCCGTACTGGTTGACGAACTTCTGCAGTCCGCCGGCGAGGGTCATGTTCTCGTCGCCGACCATGAAGGCGGAGGCGTAGGCGACCTCGCCCCAGGCGGTGATGAAGGAGTAGAAGGCGGTGACCGCGATGCCCGGCTTGGCGAGCGGCAGGATGAGCCGCCAGAAGGTGCCGAACGGGGTCAGGCCGTCGACGTAGCCCGACTCGTCGATCTCCTTCGGGATGGTGTCGAAGAAGCCCTTCATCATCCAGGCGCAGAACGGCACGGCGATGGTCAGGTAGGTGACGACCAGGCCGGTCGAGGTGTTGAGCAGGCCCATCGACGCCATGATGTTGTAGATCGGCACGATGAGGACGGCGACCGGGAACATCTGCGTGATCAGCAGCGTCCACATCAGTCCGCGCTTGCCGGGGAACCGGAAGCGGCTGACGGCGTAGCCGGTGGTGGAGGAGACGAAGACGCCGAGCAGGGTGGTGAGGGCGGCGACGAGCAGCGAGTTGCCGAACCAGGTGAGGAACGGGGTGTCGTTCAGCAGGTTCGTGTAGTTCTCGAGCGTCGGCTCCTTCACGAAGTCCGTGGTGGTCGCGAACTTCGCGGGCTTGAGCGAGGTCAGCAGCACCCACAGCACCGGGAAGACGGCGATCACGGCGGCGACGACCAGGCTGACGTGCAGCCCGACGGAGGCCAGCGGCGAGCGGCGGCCGCGGCGCGGGGGGTTGGTCCTGGCCGGGGCCTGGGCCCGGTGCTTGGCCGGGCCGGTGGCGGTTGCGGTGGTCACCAGACTTCTCCCTGCTTGCGGAGGACCCGCCGGTAGACCGCGGCGAAGACCATCAGGAGGACGAGGATCAGCACGCCCCAGGTGGAGGACTGGGCGTAGTCGCGCGGGCTGATCTCGAAGGAGAACTTGTAGGCCTGGGTCACCAGGATCTGGGTGGCCTCGCCGGGACCGCCCCGGGTGAGCAGGAAGATCACCGGGAACATGTTGAAGGTCCAGATGGTGCTCAGCAGGATCACCGTGGTGCTGACGGACCGCAGTCCGGGCAGGGTGATGTGCCGGAAGCGCTGCCAGGCGTTGGCTCCGTCCATCTCGGCGGCCTCGTACATCTCGCCGGGGATGGACTGCAGGCCGCCGAGGAGGGCGACCATCATGAACGGCACGCCGAGCCAGACGTTGACGGCGATGACCGAGAACTTGGCCCAGGTGGGGTCGTTGAGCCACGGGACGGCGTCGATGCCGCCGCCCGCGAGCAGCTGGTTGAGGATGCCGCGGCGCTCGTCGTAGAGGAAGCGCCAGGCGAAGACGGAGACGAAGCCGGGAACGGCCCAGGGCAGGATGAGCAGCATGCGGTAGACGCCGCGGCCGGCCATCTTGCGGTTGAGCATGTTCGCGAGGACGAGGCCGAGGGCGAACGTGACCGACACGCACGCCACCGTCCACACCAGGGTCCAGCCGAGGGTGCCCACGAACTGGCTTCCGGTGAGCGCGTCGACGTAGTTGTCGACGCCGACGAACTCGTAGCTCGCCGGGATGTGGTTGACGCCGATGGAGCGCTCCACATTGCGTTCGTTGGCGTCGGTGAGCGACAGCCAGATGCCGCGGACCAGCGGGTATCCGATGATCACGCCGATCACGAGCACCACCGGGGCGACCATCGCCCAGGCGTACCAGTGGGTGGAGAGGGATCGCCGTACGGCGCCCCGGGATCCACCGTTCCGCTTGCCAGTTCCGCGGCTCCGGCCGCGGGCGCTGTCGCCCGCGGCCTTCGCCACCGACTGGCTGCTGGTGTCCACAGCCATCAGCCGGTCTGCCTTCCTTCGTGCTCCGTCTCCGGCACGGGGTTGGTTACTTCCAGTCCTTCAGGAGCTTGCGGTAGGAGTCGCCCGCGGTCTTCGCGCCCTGCTCCGGGGTGCTCTGGTTGGTGAGGACCTTGGTGTACTCGGTGACCAGCGGGGCGAAGAGGCTGCCGCCCTCCGGGATCCACGGGCGCTCGACGGCCTTGTCCACGACCGGCTTGAAGAAGGTGATCATCTCGTTGGTGGCCACCTCCGTCTTGCCGTAGGCGGAGGTACGGGTCGGGAGCAGGCTCAGTTCCTTGGCGACCTGGGCCTGGACCTCGGTCGAGCTCATGTACTCGACGAAGGCGTAGGAGGCGTCCAGGTTCTTGGAACCGGCGTAGACGGCGAGGTTGTGGCCGCCCTGCGGGGCGCCCTGGGCGGCGGAGCCGGCCGGGACCGGGGCGATGCCGAGGTTCGCCTTGTCGGCGAACTCCTTGCCCGTGTAGGTGTCGGCGACGGCCCACGGGCCGTTGATCATCATCGCGACCTTGCCGTCCTTGAAGGCGGCCTGCATGTTGTCCCAGCCGTTGGTCGCGTCGGTGATCGCGGCCTTGGAGTCGACCAGGTCCTTGACGGTCTTGAAGGC
Organism: Streptomyces roseicoloratus; assembly: GCF_004117935.1. Classification (GTDB taxonomy): domain Bacteria; phylum Actinomycetota; class Actinomycetes; order Streptomycetales; family Streptomycetaceae; genus Streptomyces; species Streptomyces roseicoloratus. The sequence continues at coordinate 39,800 of NZ_SDOY01000152.1, forward strand.
CTTGACGCCGGCCGGGTTGTCGATCGTGACGGTCTTGGTGTCGGCGTTGACCATGTCGCCGCCCTCGCCGTACAGGAAGGAGAGGAACCAGTAGGCGTCGTCACCGCGCAGGTACAGGCCGGTCTTGCCGGTCTTCTGCTTGATCTTGGCGGCGACGGACTTCAGCTCGTCGATGCTCTTGGGGACCTCGACACCGGCCTCCTTGAAGATCTTCTTGTTGTAGAAGATGCCCATGGAGTCGATGACCTGCGGCACGGCGTAGGTCTTGCCGTTGTACTTGGTGGACGCGGCGGCCTGCTTGAGGAAGTCGTCCTGGTCCTTCAGGGCGGCGGTGCCGTCCAGCGGGGCGAGGTAGCCGAGGTTCGCGAAGTCCGGGGTCCAGGCGACCTCGGAGCGGATCACGTCGGGAGCGCCCGAGCCGGACTGAGCGGCGTTCTTGAACTTGTTCTGCGCATCGCCGAAGGGCACGTTCACGTACTTGATCGTGACCTTGGGGTGCTTCTTGGTGAAGTCCGCGGCGATCTTCTTGAAGACCTTGTCCTCGGATCCGACCGTGGAGGTGTCCCACCAGGTGACGGTGCCGGAGAGCTCGCCCGAGCCCTTCGAGCCGCCGTCGTTCGAACCGCTGTCGCTGCCGCACGCCGCCAGGGTCACGCCCAGGGCGGCGACCAGCGCGGTGGCCGCTATGCCACGCCGCATGTGAACTCCTTCAGATGGTCCCGGGGGGACGAGGGGCTGGAACCTTCCTCATTGCGACCGCTCCCTCGCGGCGCTCCGGGTTGGCAGGAACGTAACAGGGATGAAAACGAGCCGAAAGAGCTTGCGGGAAATTTCTGCAAGACCCGAGGATCGTTACATCCGCGTGTCCCGAAGGTTGCGGACAGGCCGCTTGACAGCTCCGGAGTCATGACTCCGCTTGCAAGAACTTGCGCAAGCCGGACGGCAACGGCCGGAACCCGCGTTCGGTGGGCAATCCGACGCCCGACCGGTACAGTCCACTCCCATGACCGCGCGGCTCGCCGACATCGCAGCCCAGGCGGGGGTCAGTGAAGCCACAGTCAGCCGCGTGCTCAACGGCAAGCCCGGTGTGGCCGCGGCCACCCGTGAATCCGTGCTCGCCGCACTCGACGTGCTCGGCTACGAGCGTCCCGTACGGCTGCGCCAGCGCAGCGCGGGCCTCGTCGGGCTCATAACCCCCGAACTGGACAACCCGATCTTCCCCGCGCTCGCGCAGGTCATCGGGCAGGCCCTCACCCGGCAGGGATACACCCCGGTGCTCGCCACCCAGACCCCCGGCGGGTCCACGGAGGACGAGCTCACCGACATGCTGGTGGAGCGCGGCGTGGCCGGCATCATCTTCGTCTCCGGGCTGCACGCCGACACCACGGCCGACACCACCCGCTACGACCAGCTGCGCGGCAAGGGCGTCCCCTACGTCCTCATCAACGGCTTCTCCCCCAAGGTGCAGGCCCCCTTCGTCTCCCCCGACGACCGGGCCGCCATGGTGCTCGCCGTGACCCACCTCGCGGCGCTCGGCCACACCCGGATCGGCCTCGCCGTCGGCCCCAAGCGCTTCGTGCCGGTGCTGCGCAAGATCGAGGGTTTCCGCAAGGGCATGCAGGACCGCTTCGGCCTCGACCCCGAGCAGACCGAGGAACTCGTCCAGCACTCCCTCTACACCCTGGAGGGCGGCCAGGCCGCCGCCTCCGCGCTCATCGCCAAGGGCTGCACCGCCGTCGTCTGCGCGAGCGACATGATGGCCCTCGGCGCCATCAGGGCCGCCCGGCAGCAGGGCCTCCAGGTACCGAAGGACGTCTCGGTGGTCGGCTTCGACGACTCCCCGCTCATAGCGTTCACCGATCCGCCGCTCACCACCATCCGGCAGCCGGTGCAGGCGATGGGCCAGGCAGCCGTACGGGCGCTCCTGGAGGAGGTCGGGGGCACCCCGGCCCCCCACAGCGAGTTCGTGTTCATGCCCGAACTGGTGGTCCGCGGCTCGACCGCCTCGGCCCCGGCCGCCGCGCCCCGGCCCGCTCAGGGATGAGGGGCGTCGTCCCGGGGGACGGCGTCCTCCCGGGGACGGGCGTCCTCCCGGGGACGGGGTCCGTCCCGAGACGGACCCGGGTGCGCCGGGAACCCGACTGGAGGATGATCGGTCGAGGGGACGGGATCTGGCAGACTCTCCTCCTATGGGTGAAACGACCGTGAAGAGTTTGGAAAACCGGACGACCCCGTCGTCACCCACCGTGGCCGACGGGCGATGGGCGCGTCTGCGCGCCCGGGCGCCGCGGCGGCCGCGGATCTGGTTCGAGATCCTGCTCATCGCGGTCAGCTACTGGCTGTACTCGCTCATCCGCAACGCGGTGCCCGAGCAGAAGGCCCAGGCGCTGAAGAACGCGGACTGGATCTGGCAGGCCGAGCACTCGCTCGGCCTGGCCTTCGAGCACACCGTCAACCACGCCGTGAACTCGGTGACATGGCTGATCGTGTCCATGAACTACTACTACGCGACCCTGCACTTCGTCGTGACGATCGGTGTGCTGGTGTGGCTGTACCGGTGGCAGCCGGGCCGTTACGCCGCGTTCCGCACCGTCCTGTTCGCCACCACGGGCGTCGCTCTGGTCGGCTACTACCTGTACCCGCTGGCGCCGCCGCGGCTGATGAACGGGCAGAACTTCATCGACACGGTGCTCGTGCACCACACCTGGGGCTCGATGGCCTCGGGCAACCTCAAGCAGATGTCGAACCAGTACGCGGCGATGCCGTCGATGCACATCGGCTGGTCGCTGTGGTGCGGCGTCACGATCTTCCTGCTCGCGAAGGCGCCCTGGGCCCGGATCCTCGGCCTGCTCTACCCGATGGCGACGCTGGTCGTCATCGTCGCCACCGCCAACCACTTCTGGATGGACGCGGTGGGCGGCATCGTCTGCCTCGGCTTCGGCTTCGCCGTCTCGTACGTCTGGTACGGCTCGCGCCCGCACCGGCTCCCGAAGCTGGTGGAACCGGCCGCGTCGACGCCGCAGGGCGTCACGCGGGGTGACGACGGGTCGCGCGAGGGGGCGGGGCTCGCCCCGGAGGACACCGCGAAGGCCGCGAGGGCAGCGGAATCGGACGAGCGCGACGAGGAGCCGGTCGGCTCCGGCCGGTGATCCGTGCCGGCCGGTGATCCGGGCGGGTGAGCGGTCCGTGGCTGTGATCCGTACGGGACAGCGATCCGTACGGGACAGCGATCCGTACGGGATGGCGATCCGTACGGGATGGCGATGACCGGCGGCGGCCGGTGGCGGCCGGAAGCTGCTGAACACCCCGTGCGGACCTATGCTTTTCAGTGGGGCCCTTCGTACCGCTGGATGCCGTGGATCCGCTGGATTCCGTGCGTCCGGATCGGAGGCAAGGATGCTGACGCCCCGCACCGCGGCGGCCGCCCTGTTCGCCGTTCTGGCCCTGCTGGCCTTCGTCTCCCCCTCCCCCGCCGCCCTCGCCGCGGCCGCCGCCCCCGGACCCGGCGGGCTCGTGGTGACGTACGAGCCCGGCGAGACCGAGGAGGACGAGGCCGAGCGGCAGTTCCTGGAGGCCAACGAGGTCCTGGAGAGCGCGGCCACGCACGCCAACAGCCTGATCGGTCTGCCGCGCGACATCTCCCTGACCGCCCTGAGCTGCGGCGAGGAGAACGCGTTCTGGGATCCGGAGAGCGAGACCATCGCCTTCTGCTACGAGCTCGCCGGCGCCTACCGGTCGCTGTTCACGGACCTGAACACCGAGGGCAGCGAGGCCGAACGGGTCCGGGCCACCGACGACGACGTCATCGGGATCTCCAACAGCGTCGTCTTCCACGAGTTCGGCCACGCCCTGATCAGCCTCTACGACCTGCCGATCACCGGCCGCGAGGAGGACGCCGCCGACCAGCTCGCCACGCTGCTGCTCGCCGGTGACTCGCTGCACCAGGAGTACGCGGTCAGCGCCATCGAGGCCTGGGGCGCGCTCGCCCTCTCCGCCGAGCAGGGCGACGTCGCCGCGGATCCGGCCGACGAGCACTCGCTGGACTCCCAGCGGTACTTCAACGCCATCTGCTGGCTCTACGGCTCCGACCCGGCCGCCTACCAGGGCGTCGTGGCGACCGACGGGAACCCGGACGGGGTCCTGCCGGAGGACCGCGCCGCGCGCTGCCCCGCCGAGTTCGACCAGATCGACCAGGCCTGGGGCACCCTGCTGGAGCCGTATCTGAAGACGGCCTGAGGGGCGGCGGGGCCGAGGGGCGGCGGGGGTGAGAGGGCGGCGGGGCCGGGCGCCGGCCCCGCCGGCGTTACCCGCAGGGCCCCGGCGGGCCTCAGGCCCCGTACCGGCGGGCCTCAGGCCCCGTAGAAGAGTTCCTCCATCACCGCGCGCGCCCGGCGGGTGACCCGGCGGTAGTCGTCCACCATCTCTCCGACGTGGCCGGGCCCGTAGCCCATGTAGCGGCCCACCGCCGCCAGTTCGCGCGGCTCGGACGGGAAGGTGTCGCCGGGCCGGCCGCGGACCAGCATCACCGCGTTGCGCACCCGGGTGGCGAGTACCCAGGCCTCGTCCAGGATCTGCGCCTCGTCCGTCGGGATGAGACCGGCGGCGTGGGCGGCGGCCAGGGCCTCGCGGGTGCGGGGGGTGCGCAGGCCCGGCTCGGCCCAGCCGTGCCGCATCTGGAGCAGCTGCACCGTCCACTCGACGTCGCTCAGTCCGCCGCGGCCCAGCTTGGCGTGGAGGGTCGGGTCGGCGCCGCGCGGCAGCCGCTCGGTCTCCATGCGGGCCTTGAGCCGGCGGATCTCGCGCACCGCCTCGTCGCCGAGGCCTTCCACGGGATAGCGCAGCGGGTCGACCAGGTCGATGAACCGCTGCCCGAGCTCCGCGTCGCCGGCCATCGGCGCGGCCCGCAGCAGGGCCTGGCTCTCCCAGACGAGCGACCAGCGGCGGTAGTAGGCCTCGTAGGACTTCAGGGTGCGGGCGAGCGGTCCGTTCCTTCCCTCCGGGCGCAGATCGGCGTCGATGAGCAACGGCGGGTCGGCGGTGGGCACTTGGAGCAGTCGGCGGATCTCGGTGACGACCTGGTTGGCGGCCCGCGCCGCCTCCTGTTCGTCGACGCCCTCGCGCGGTTCGTGCACGAACAGCACGTCCGCGTCGGAGCCGTAGCCGAGTTCGTGTCCGCCGAAGCGGCCCATGCCGATGACCGCGAAGCGGGTCGGGAGTTCGTCGCCCCATTCGGCGCGGACGGCGGCGCGCAGCGCGCCCGCGATGGTGGCGGCGTTGAGGTCGGTGACGGCCTGGCCGACCCGGTCGACCAGGGCGCCGGGGTCGGGTTCCCTGGGGCTGTCCTCGGTGCCGTACGAGCCGATGAGGTCGGCCGCGGCGGTACGGAACAGTTCCCGGCGGCGCACCCCGCGGGCCGCCGCGACCGCGGCCTCGGCGCCGTCGGCGCGGCCGACGGCGGCGAGGACCTCCTGCTCCAGGTGGTCCCGGCCGCGCGGCCTCAGGCCCTCGGGGTCGCCGAGGATGGCGACCGCCTCGGGGGCGCGGAGCAGCAGGTCGGGCGCGAGGCGGCCGGCGGAAAGGACCCGGGCGAGGTTCTCGGCGGCGGCGCCCTCGTCGCGGAGCAGCCGCAGGTACCAGGGCGTCTTGCCGAGCGCGTCGGAGACCTTGCGGAAGCCGAGCAGTCCGGCGTCCGGGTCGGCCGAGTCGGCGAACCAGCCGAGCAGCACCGGCAGCAGCGTCCGCTGGATCGCGGCCTTGCGGCTGACGCCGGAGGACAGTGCCTCCAGGTGGCGCAGGGCGGCGGCGGGGTCGGCGTAGCCGAGTGCTTCGAGGCGCTGGCCGGCGGCCTTCGGGCTGAGCCGGATCTCGCCGGGGGCGAGCTGGGCGACGGCGTCGAGGAGCGGCCGGTAGAACAGCTTCTCGTGCAGCCGGCGCACGACGGCCGCGTGCCGCCGCCACTCGCGGTTCAGCTCGGCGACCGGGTCGGTGCGCAGGCCGAGGGAGCGGCCGAGGCGGCGCAGGTCCTCGTCGCCCTCGGGGACGAGGTGGGTGCGGCGCAGCCGGTACAGCTGGATGCGGTGCTCCATGGCGCGCAGGAAGCGGTAGGCGTCGTCGAGCTGGGCGGCGTCGGCGCGGCCGACGTAGCCGCCGGCGGCGAGGGCGGCGAGCGCGTCGAGCGTGGTGCCGCTGTGCAGCGAGGCGTCGCTGCGGCCGTGCACCAACTGGAGGAGCTGCACGGCGAATTCGACGTCGCGCAGGCCGCCGGGGCCGAGCTTGAGTTCGCGGTCGATCTGCGCGGCGGGGATGTTGTCGACGACGCGGCGGCGCATCTTCTGCACGTCGGGGACGAAGTTCTCGCGCTCGGCGGCCTGCCAGACCAGCGGGGAGACGGCGTCGATGTACGCGGCGCCGAGGTCGGCGTCGCCGGCCACGGGCCGGGCCTTGAGGAGGGCCTGGAACTCCCAGGTCTTGGCCCAGCGCTGGTAGTAGGCGAGGTGGGAGGACAGGGTCCGGACGAGCGGGCCGTTGCGGCCCTCGGGACGGAGGTTGGCGTCGACGGGCCAGATGCTGCCCTCGACGGTGGTCTCCGAGCAGATCCGCATGAGGTGGGAGGCGAGCCGGGTCGCGGCCTGGAGCGCCTTGGCCTCGCCGCCGTCCCGGACGGCGGCCTCGTCCGTGGCCTCCCCGACGAAGATGACGTCGACGTCGGAGACGTAGTTGAGCTCGTTGCCGCCGCACTTGCCCATGGCGATCACGGCGAGCCGGCACTGGGCGGCGTCCTCGGGCGCGGCCGCGCGGGCGAGGCGGAGCGCGGCGCGCAGGGTGGCGGTGGCGAGGTCCGCGAGTTCGGCGGCGGTCTGGGCGACGTCGGTGGTGCCGCACACGTCGCGGGCGGCGATGGACAGCAGGCAGCGGCGGTAGGCGACGCGCAGCGACACCGGGTCGGTCGCCCCGGCGAGCCCGCCCTCGAACTCGGCGACGCCCGGGTGCAGGTCGGCGGCCTCGTAGGTGACCAGGGCCTGCCAGTCGTGCGGGTGGCGGGCGAGGTGGTCGGCGAGCGCCTCGGAGGTGCCGAGGACGCCGAGCAGCCGGTCACGGAAGGGCTTGGCGGAGAGCAGCGTGGTGGTGAGGGCGGAGCGCTCGGCCTCCGGCTGGGCCTCGACGAGCCGGACCAGACCGCGCAGCGCGAGGTCGGGATCTGCGGTGCCGCCGAGGGCGTCGAGGAGCACGGAGTCGCCGCGCAGGGGCGCGAGCCCGTCCAGGTCGAGCAGTCGCTCGGCGGCGGACGGATCGGTGAATCCGTGTCGCAGCAGCCGGGTGAACGTGCTGCTCCTGCGTCCCGGCACCGTCATCCCGCCGCTCCTCCACCGGTCGATCAAGCCCGGTCCCGAGCCTATCCGGCGAACGGGCGGAGGGGCCTGCCGGGGAGCGCGGGGCGGGTCCCGGGCGTGCCCTCGGGTGCGGACGGGCCCAGGGCGTGCCGGAGGAGGCGGGGCGGGTCCCGGCCGGAGCCGGAGGGCGCGGACGGGGTCCCGGGCGGGCCGGAGCCGGAGGGCGCGGGCCGGTTCGCCGGTGTGCCCGCGGAGCCGGAGGGCGCGGACGGGGTCCCCGGCGGGCCGGAGCCGGAGGGCGCGGACGGGGTCCCGGGCGGACCGGAGCCGGAGGGCGCGGGCCGGTTCGCCGGCGTGCCCGCGGAGCCGGAAGGTGCGGACCGGTTCGCTGGCGTGCCGGAGGGCGCCGGGCCGGTTCGCCGGTGTGCCCGCGGAGCCGGAGGGTGCGGACCGGTTCGCTGGCGTGCCGGAGGGCGCCGGGCCGGTCGCGGCGGCAGAATCGGCGGCATGAACTGGACCCTCGAAGTGGTGACCGTCCCCGTCACCGACCTGGACCGGGCCAAGGAGTTCTACGGCGAGCGGCTCGGCTTCACGGTCGACCTGGACCAGGAGGTCTCGCCCGGTACCCGGATCGTGCAGATCACCCCGCCGGGTTCGCGCTGCTCGATCGCCCTCCTCCAAGGCATGCCGCCGTTCCCGGGCACCGGGGTGATGGCCCCCGGCAGCCTGCACGGTCTCCAGCTGTGCGTCACCGACATCGAGGCGGCGCGCGAGCGGCTGCTGGCGGCGGGCGTGCACGCGACGCCGGTGATGCACGTGGGCGCGTCGGGCTGGGAGGCCGGCAAGGGCGGCACCTGGAACTCGTTCCTGACCTTCCGCGACCCGGACGGCAACGGCTGGTGGGTGCAGGAGGCACCCTCGGAGCTGTCGGAGCGGTGAGCCGCCGGTGGCGTCACGCGGGAGACGTGACGCGGGACGTCACGCGGCGAACACCAGCCGGTAGTTCCGCACCTTCTCGTCCTCGCCCTCGTACGCCATGCCCGCCGCCTCCATGACCCGCTGGGAGGCGACGTTGTCGAGGTCGGCGTCGCCGCGGACGGCGGTGGCGCCGGCCTCGCGCGCGCGGGCGATCAGCGCGCGCAGCGCCTCGGTGGCGTAGCCCTGCCCACGCGCTCCGGGCACGAGTCCGTACCCGACGGTGACGACCCCGGCCGTGTCCGGAGGGCCGTGGAAGCCGATCCCGCCGATGGTGCCGCCGTCGGCCAGGAGCCGTATCTCGTACGGCCGGTAGGCCCCGGGATCGCCGCGCTCGGCGACGCCGTTCAGGAAGCCGCGGGCACTCCGGACGTCGCCGTCCCCGGGATACCCCTCGGCCCAGCGGTCGCCGGGTGCGGGCGCGGCATCGACGATCCGCCGGGCGTCGTCGACGGTGAGCGGGAGCAGCCGCAGCCGGGCCGTCTCGATGATCTTCACGTCTGTCACGAGCGGCAGTGTCGGCCGGGCCGGCGGCGGCGGGCAAGCGATTTCGGCCGGCCGGCAGGCCGCGGCGCCGCGAGGACGCCCATTACCTGCGCTTCCCCACCCTGGAAAGGGGTCTCCGGTGCCACGAGACTCGGCCTCGCCGAGTTCACGCACGCGACACGGGGGGCCAGATGCGCCTGTGCGAAGACCGCTGTCCGGCGGAGAGTCCCGATCTGTGTCGGGAGGCACTGGAGGTCTACCGGACCGCCGTCGCGTCCGGGGAGCTGAAGGACCCTCCTCCGCCGTGTCCGACCGCCCTCGAACTGCTCCGTCCGCACCCGGAGGACCCCGGACGGCTGGTGCCGGTGCCGCCGGACGTGGCCGAGCACCACCTCGTCCAGCCGCTGGAGCAGGAGTTGCAGGCGGGTCGGAGCAGGCTGCTGTCCGTCCGGCAGGTCCTGGCCGGGGTGGAGTCGGTGTACCGCGAGGAGTCGCGGCGCGCGCCCTCGCCTCTGCAGTTGCTCCGCGGGAACGACGTCATCCACAAGAAGCTGCGCCAACTCAACGCCGAATGCCGCCACGAGCTGCAGGCCATCCAGCCGGGCGGCCCGCGGTCCGCGCCCGCGCTCGCGGAGGCACTGCAGCAGCTGCCGGGCGTGATCGCCCGTGGGGTGCGGCACCGCACGCTCTACCAGCACACGGTCCGCGGGCACCGCCCGATGATCGAGTTCATGACGGCCATCCAGAAGGCCGGCGGGCAGTTCCGGACCACGGATCTGCTGGCCGACCGGGTGATCCTCTACGACCGGTCCGTGGCCCTGATCCCCGACCACCGGTACTCGCGCCCCGACCACGCGCTGCTGATCGAGCATCCCGCCGTCGCCGCGTATCTCGCCGGTGTCTTCGACCTCATCTGGGACGCGGCGGAACCGGTCGAGCCGTTCGAGACGCCCGCGAGCACGCCGCCGCTGCTGGCGGACGAGAAACAGCTCAGCGTGCTCCGGCTGATGGTCCAGGGGCACACGGACGCGAGCATCGCGGCCCGCCTGGGCATGAGCGCCCGGACCGTGTCGGCGCACGTCAACCGGGCCTCGACCACCTGGGGCAGCCGCAGCCGGGCCCACCTGGCGTACCTGCTCGCGGAGAACGACGCCCTGCGCACACCGCCGGAGTCCTGAGTCGTCCGCTTTCGCGCCCTTCGGCCGGGGTGCGGCTTTCCGCAGTGCGGGATCCCGCAGACCGCTCGCCGTGGTGGCCGCCGCACGGTGATCGGCAAGCTCGTGTCGCGGCGGTCGCACGGACCGCCGCACGTCCGCACCACACCGACGAGAACGGAACCTCCCATGAGTCTCAAGCGCAAGTCGGCCATCGCCCTGTCCGCCCTCGCCCTGGCGGCCGCCGGCACGGCGGTGACGACGACGCCCGCGGCGGCAGAGGGCGGCTGCCCCGCCGCCACGCTGTGTCTGTCCGAGGACACGAACTACGTCGACATCGACGTCACGTCCAAGACCACCGCCACGAACTGCATCGCGCTCGGCCACTACGGCGAGACCGGCTTCTACAACGGCATCAAGTCGTACGTGAACAACCTGCCGGTCAAGGTCGACGTCTACTACTGGAGCGACATCTACAAGGCGTACCGTCCCGAGTCGCCCATCTACTCCGGCGGCTTCAGCAGCAACACCACTTCGGTGGCCTTCTACGGCATGCGCGGCGCCGTCTGCACCGGCGGCGGCAACCCCAACATCCTGCTCGTCTCCTGACGCACCACCGGTGCACCGCCGACCGCCTGCCCCGCCGGCGGTCGGCGCCGTTTCCCCCGGCGGTCGGCGCCGTTTCCGCAGCGCTTACAGCACCGGCAGGTTCTTGCGCAGCTCGAAGGCCGTGACCTCGGAGCGGTACTCCTCCCACTCCTGCTTCTTGTTGCGCAGGAAGAAGTCGAAGACGTGCTCGCCCAGGGTCTCCGCGACCAGTTCGCTGCGTTCCATGAGGGTGATCGCCTCGCCGAGGTTCTGCGGGAGGGGCTCGATGCCCATCGCGCGGCGTTCGGCGTCGCTGAGGGCCCAGACGTCGTCGTCGGCGCCGGCCGGGAGTTCGTAGCCCTCCTCGATGCCCTTCAGGCCGGCGGCGAGGAGGACGGCGTAGGTGAGGTAGGGGTTGGCGCCCGAGTCGATGGAGCGGACCTCGACGCGGGAGGAGCCCATCTTGCCCGGCTTGTACATGGGTACGCGGATCAGCGCGGAGCGGTTGTTGTGGCCCCAGCAGATGTACGCGGGGGCCTCGCCGCCCGAGCCGGCGGTGCGGCCCGAGCCGCCCCAGATGCGCTTGTAGGAGTTGACCCACTGGTTGGTGACCGCGGCGGTCTCGGCGGCGTGCCGGAGCAGGCCCGCGATGAAGGAGCGGCCGACCTTCGACAGCTGGTACTCGGCGCCGCTCTCGTAGAAGGCGTTGCGGTCGCCCTCGAAGAGGGACAGATGGGTGTGCATGCCCGAGCCGGGGTACTCGGAGAACGGCTTCGGCATGAAGGTGGCCTGGACGCCCTGCTCGAGCGCGACCTGCTTCATGACCAGGCGGAAGGTCATGATGTTGTCGGCCGTCGAGAGCGCGTCCGCGTAGCGCAGGTCGATCTCCTGCTGGCCCGGCGCGCCCTCGTGGTGGGAGAACTCGACCGAGATGCCCATCGACTCCAGCATGGTGATGGCCTGGCGGCGGAAGTCCATGCCGACGTTCTGCGGGGTGTGGTCGAAGTAGCCCGAGTTGTCCGCCGGGGTCGGGCGGGTGCCGTCCAGCGGCTTGTCCTTCAGGAGGAAGAACTCGATCTCGGGGTGGGTGTAGAAGGTGAAGCCCAGGTCCGAGGTCTTGGCAAGGGCGCGCTTCAGGACGTAGCGCGGGTCGGCGAAGGACGGCGAGCCGTCCGGCATGAGGATGTCGCAGAACATCCGGGCCGTGCCCGGGGCCTCGGCGCGCCAGGGCAGGATCTGGAAGGTGCCCGGGTCCGGCTTGGCGATCATGTCGGACTCGTACACGCGGGCGAAGCCCTCGATCGCGGAGCCGTCGAAGCCGATGCCCTCGTCGAAGGCCTGCTCCAGCTCGGCGGGCGCGACCGCGACCGACTTCAGGAAGCCGAGCACGTCGGTGAACCACAGACGCACGAAGCGGATGTCGCGCTCCTCGAGCGTACGGAGCACAAATTCCTGCTGCTTGTCCATTTCCACACCCATCCTCGCTGGTCAGGCCGCCTGCTCCCACCGCCTCGAGCACTTCGGGGGGGCGCCTGAGCATCCCACCACATGGTTTCGTGCACGTTGCACACCCATACTGCCTGCTCCGCTGTGACACAGGTAACGGGGGAACGGCCGAAAAGCGGTGGTCGTCCGGCGGCTTCCGGCCGTCCGCCCGGCGGGCGCCGGTACCGAGCGGTACGACTGGTACCCCGTTCGGCCCACGGCCCGCCTTCTGGCACTACGATCTGCGCCCATGGGGGGTCCACGGCGTACACGCCCGTCCCGGAACCCGCGTCCCGTGGCACTGGCGAGTGCCGTGGCGACGCTCCTCGGCGCGCTCTTCCTCTGTCTGAGCGTCGGCGACCCGGCCGAGCGGCACGAGCACGAGCGGGCGGCCCCGCACGCGGCCCCGGCCGATCGCTACGTCCAGTACGCCTGCCCGTACGAACGGGGCGACTGCTCCCTCTTCCCGGCGCTCTCCCCCGCCGTGCTCAGCGCGCCGCCGCTCGATCCGCCGCTGCAGGCGGAGGGACGGCTCACGCGCCCGGAGGCCTCGCCCGCCGACGGCGGGGCGCTCCTCTCCGGCGCCGGGCCCCGTGCGCCGGACCTCCACGTCCTTCAAGTCCTGCGGACGTGAGCGGCCGGGCCTTCCGTCACGTCCGTTCCGTTCCGCAACCCCCCGCTTTTTCTCACTTCAGAAGGACGACATCACCATGGCGAACCGTTCCACCACCGCCGACCGCCGCGCCCGGATAGAGGAGATGCGCCGCGCCGAGCAGGCCCGCGAGCGCCGCAACCGCATCCTCACCGTCGGCATCAGCGCCGTGGTCGTACTCGGCCTCGTCGGCTTCGGCGGCTGGGTGATCAACAAGGAGAACACCAAGCAGGAGCAGCAGGAGGCCGCCGCCAAGGCCCCCATCGAGGGCGAGAAGTCCTGGGACGCCAAGAAGCTGACCCGCAACCACGTCAAGACGCCGGTGACGTACAAGATGACCCCGCCGGTCGGCGGCGACCACCACCCGATCTGGCAGAACTGCAACGGCGACGTCTACGACAAGCCGGTCAGCGACACCAACGCCGTGCACTCCCTGGAGCACGGCGCGGTGTGGGTGACGTACAGCAAGAAGGCCGCCGCCGGTGACCTGGACAAGCTGAAGGCCAAGGTCAAGAAGACCCCGTACTCGCTGATGAGCCCGGTGGACAACCAGTCCGGCGCGATCATGCTGAGCGCCTGGGGCAAGCAGGTGACCGTGGACGGGGCGGACGACCCGCGCGTCGACGCCTTCTTCACCAAGTACGTCAACGGCCCGCAGACGCCCGAGCCGGGCGCGGCCTGCACCGGTGGCGTGGACGCCGCCGGTCTGGGCGGCGCCGGGATGGGCCAGTGAGGCTGAACCGGACGCAGTGGGCGTCCGTGACCGCCGTGGCCCTGGCGGTGCTGTTCGCCGGCGGCGCGGTCACCGTCGCCTCCGCCGACCGGGACGACGCACCGCGCACGCCGACGGCGCAGTCGGCCGACGCGGGCTTCGCCCGTGACATGGCCGTCCACCACCAGCAGGCCGTCGAGATGTCGTTCGTCGTCCGGGACCGGACGAAGGACGAGGAGGTCCGCCGCCTCGCGTACGACATCGCCAACACCCAGGCCAACCAGCGCGGCATGATGCTGGGCTGGCTCGACCTGTGGGGGCTGCCGAAGGTGCAGTCCGGCGTGCCGCCGATGACGTGGATGGGCATGGGCACGGACCTCGGCGGCGAGGACGGCGAGCTGATGCCGGGCATGGCGACCCGGGCCGAGATCGAGCAGCTGCGCGAGGCCTCGGGCCGCGAGGCCGAGGTGCTCTACCTGAAGCTGATGACCGAGCACCACAAGGGCGGCGTCCACATGGCCCAGGGCTGTGTGGAGCGCTGCGCGCCGGGCGTCGAGCGGGATCTCGCACAGGGCATGGTGGACGCCCAGGAGTCCGAGATCAGGCTGATGGCGGACATGTTGAAGGCACGCGGCGCGTAGCCGCCGCGACGGTGTCCGGGACGGTGTCCCGGCGACGGCCCCCGCGACCCGGGCGTGCGCGCTTGCGCACCTGCCCTGAGGTCGCGGGGGCCGCGTCGTGAACGGAGAATGAGAGCGCTCGGGGACCCGTACGTACGACCGCTTCACGGCGACGTTCTACGAAAGGTACGCACCCCATGACCACGGCCAGGGACATCATGCACGAGGGGGCCCAGTGGGTCCCGGCACACGAGACGCTCGACCGAGCCGCCCAGCTGATGCGCGACCTCGACGTCGGCGCGCTGCCCATCGCCGACGAGAACGAACGGCTCTGCGGCATCCTCACGGACCGCGACATCGTGGTCGGCTGCGTGGCCATGGGCCACGACCCCGCCAGGATCACGTGCGGCGAGATGGCCAAGGGCACCCCGCGCTGGATCGACGCGGGCGCGGACGTGGGCGCGGTCCTGCAGGAGATGCAGGGCCACCAGATCCGGCGGCTGCCGGTGATCGACAACAAGCGGCTGGTGGGCATGATCAGCGAGGCCGATCTGGCCCAGCACCTGACGGACGACCAGCTGAAGGCCTTCTGCGAGAGCGTCTACGCGACGTCCTGACGACGGCCGGACCCGCGGCCTGACGGCGGCCTGGCCACGCCCGGTCCCGCGGCCTGACCGCGGCCTGACCGCGCCCGGCCCCGCGGCCTGACGGCGGCCTGACCGCGCCCGGACCCGCGACCTGACGGCGGCCTGGCCACGCCCGGCCCCGCGGCCCGACCGCGCCCGGCCCCGCTGAGACGCGCCGCCGTCGGTGCCGCGCTCCACGGCGTGGCTCGGCGTCGCGCCGCCCCCGCTGCCGCGCCGCCCTCAGCGCCCCGCGTCGAGGACCGCCCGGGCGATCGCGTCCGGGCGGTCCAGCATGACCAGATGGCCCGACGGCTCGGCCGCCTCGTAGCGGGCGCCGAGCCGCCGGGCCAGCGCGCGCTGACGGCGCTCCCAGCGGGCCGAGCCGTCGGGCGCGGCGAGGACGGTGACCGGAAGGCCCGGCGGCAGCGGCGCGCGCTCGCGCAGGGCGAGCAGTTCGGCGGCGACGGCGCCGTAGCGGGCGTTCTCGTCGAGGGTGCCGCGCAGCGCGCGAGAGGTGCGGTAGACGCGGCGGACCTCCGCGGGCGGTGACGGGTCGGGCCGGCGGTGGGACGAGAGGCGTACGGTCAGCGCGCGGCCGGCGGGCCCCAGTGCGGCCGGCATTCCGGCGGCGCACAGGGCCGCGCCGAGCGCGCGGGAGAGCGCGGGAGCCGTACGGGAGGCGCGGGGCGACTCCTCCACGGACGAGTCGACGAGGACGAGCGCCGCGGTACGGGCGGGGTGGAGCCGGGCGAAGGCCTCGGCGTGGAAGCCGGCGATCGAGTGCCCGACGACGGTGACGGGCGCGCGGCCGGGGCCGGCGCCGCCGGCCCGTACCGCCTTCCCGTCGAGGCCGGCATCCGGGCCGACGTCCGGGCGGCCGGCATCCGCGCCGTCGGCATCCGCGCCGTCGGCGGCCAGGCCGGCTTCCGGGCCGACGTCTGGACCGACATCCCGACCGACCTCCGGACCGGCATCCCGACCGACATCCCGACCGGCATCCCGACCGGCAGCCGCGCCGCCGCCGGCGGCGGCCCGGTCGGTGACGAGGCCCGCCTCGACGACGGCGTCGAGGACGGCGGCGATCCGGTCGGCCTCCCCCGCCGCGGTGCTCGGGACGGCGGAGGGCTGCGAGAGGCCGTGGCCGGGGCGGTCGAAGCGGACGACGGTGCGGTGCGGGGTGAGCAGGGGGACCACGGGGTCCCAGTCGAACCAGCTCATGCCGAGCCCGGCGGCGAGCACGCACACCGGCCCGGTCCCGTCGACGACGACGTGGTGGGCGACGCTCCCGATCCGTACGAAGGTCCGGCCTGGGGTGCGTTCGAAGGTCACCGTGCGTCCCGCTTCCTGGTCGTCTTCCCGGCGCTCACGACGGCTCCGGTGCCTGCCCGGACAACTCCCCGTCCCACCGAGCCCGCGAGGACCGAACGTCAGGGCGCGGCCGTGGGTTCCCGGCCGTGGCCGGCCGTGCGTCCGACTTCACCCGCTCGCTGCCCGCGCCCAGACGCCCTGGCCGGGCCGCCGGAGAGCTGCGGGTGCGGCCGGCCCGACCCTTCTGGAGCACGAGGCCCAGACCTGGACCGGTCCGACGAAGCGGTCCGAAGGCGCGGCCGCCGGGGGCACGCCCGGGAAGCGGGTTCCCTCGCCCGCCACGACATAGCGTCGGATTGACGATAAACTGGGGGCGTGCCTCAACTACGCCTCGCTCTGAATCAGATCGACTCGACCGTCGGCGATCTCGCCGGTAACGCCGAGGCCGTCGTCCACTGGACCCGGCACGCGGCCGGACAGGGCGCGCACCTCGTCGCGTTCCCCGAGATGACGCTGACCGGCTACCCCGTCGAGGACCTGGCGCTGCGCCCCTCGTTCGTCGAGGCCTCGCGGGCCGCCCTGCGGGCGCTCGCGCGGCGGCTCGCGGACGAGGGACTCGGCGAACTCCCGGTGGTCGTCGGCTACCTCGACCGCTCCGACCGCGCCGTGCCGCGGCTCGGGCGGCCCGCCGGGTCGCCCGAGAACGCGGCGGCGGTGCTGCACCGCGGCGACGTGGTGCTGCGCTTCGCCAAGCACCACCTGCCCAACTACGGGGTCTTCGACGAGTTCCGCTACTTCGTCCAGGGCGACACGATGCCCGTCCTCCGCGTCCACGGCGTGGACGTGGCCCTCGCGATCTGCGAGGACCTGTGGCAGGAGGGCGGCCGGGTGCCGGCGGCCCGCAGCGCCCGGGCCGGCCTGCTGCTGTCGGTCAACGCCTCGCCGTACGAGCGGAACAAGGACGACACCCGGCTCGAACTGGTCCGCAAGCGGGCCCAGGAGGCCGGCTGCACCACCGCGTACCTGGCCATGACGGGTGGTCAGGACGACCTGGTCTTCGACGGCGACTCGATCGTCGTGGACGCGGCCGGCGAAGTGATCGCGCGCGCCCCGCAGTTCACCGAGGGCTGCGTGGTCGTGGACCTCGACCTGCCGGCGGCGCTGCCGCTCGCGGAGGCGCCCGCGAACGGCACCGTGGTCGACGACGGACTGCGGATCGACCGGGTCGTGCTCTCCGAGGAACCCCTGCCCGCCTACGAGCCCGAGGTGACGGGCGGCTACGCGGAACGGCTCGACGACGACGAGGAGGTCTACTCGGCCCTGGTCGTCGGCCTGCGCGCGTACGTGAACAAGAACGGCTTCCGCTCGGTGCTCATCGGCCTGTCCGGCGGCATCGACTCGGCCCTGGTCGCCGCCATCGCCTGCGACGCGCTCGGCGCCGCGAACGTGCACGGCGTGTCCATGCCGTCCGCATACTCCTCGGACCACTCGCGCGGCGACGCCGCCGAGCTGGCCCGGCGCACCGGGCTGGACTTCCGCACGATCTCGATCGAGCCGATGTTCGACGCCTACATGGGCTCCCTGGGCCTCACCGGACTCGCCGAGGAGAACCTGCAGGCGCGGCTGCGCGGCACGCTGCTGATGGCGCTGTCCAACCAGGAGGGCCACCTGGTCCTCGCGCCCGGCAACAAGTCCGAGCTCGCGGTGGGCTACTCGACCCTGTACGGGGACTCGGTGGGCGCCTTCGGGCCGATCAAGGACGTCTACAAGACCTGGGTGTTCCGGCTCGCCCGCTGGCGCAACCGGGCCGCCGAGGAACGCGGCCAGACCCCGCCGATCCCGGAGAACTCGATCTCCAAGCCGCCGAGCGCCGAACTACGCCCCGGCCAGGTCGACACGGACTCCCTGCCCGACTACGACGTCCTCGACCGGATCCTCGAGCTGTACGTCGACCGCGACCGGGGCAAGGACGAACTGGTGGCCGCCGGCTTCGACCCGGACCTGGTGACCCGGACGCTGCGCATGGTCGACCTGGCCGAGTACAAGCGCCGGCAGTACCCGCCGGGCACGAAGATCTCCGCGAAGGGCTTCGGCAAGGACCGCCGGCTCCCCGTCACCAACCGCTGGCGGGAGTCGCCCGCGTAGGGACGGCGCGAGGGCGCTCTCGGGCGGAGGGCCGCCGAGGAGCGGGTCAGAGCTTGACGCGGGCGGCCACCGGAAGGTGGTCGCTGCGCGTTTCCGGCAGGGTCCAGGAGGACAGCGGCTCCATGCCGCGGACCAGGATCTGGTCGATGCGGGCCATCGGGAAGGACGCCGGCCAGCTGAAGCCGAAGCCGTCGCCCGCCGCGCCCTGGGTGGAGCGGAGCTGGGAGGTGACGCCGTTGAGGGCGCGGTCGTTCATCGTGCCGTTGAGGTCGCCGAGCAGGACGATCCGCCGGTGCGGGTCGCGCGCGATGGCCTCGCCGAGGGCGTTGGCGCTGTCGTCGCGCTGGTTGGCGGTGAATCCGGCGTTCAGCCTGACGCGTACGGAGGGGAGGTGGGCGACGTACACGGCCACCTCGCCCGCCGGCGCGGCGACCGTGGCCCGCATGGCGCGGGTCCAGCCCATGCGGATGTCGACGGGCGCGGCGTCCCGCAGCGGGTACTTGCTCCACAGGCCGACCGTGCCCTGCACCGAGTGGTGCTTGTACGTGTCGGCGAGGACCCGTTCGTACGCCGGGACCACCTCGCCCTTGAGTTCCTCCAGGGCCACCACGTCGGCTCCGGAGGCGGCGATCTGACGGGCCGTGCCCTCGGGATCGGGGTTGTCGGCGTTCACGTTGTGGGTGACCACGGTGAGGTCGCCGCCGGTCTGCGACTTGTCGACGACCAGCCCGCCGAAGAGATCGAGCCAGACGACGGCCGGCAGGACGAGCGCGATGAGCGCGGTCGCCGAGCGCCGCAGCACGGCGAGGACGAACAGCACCGGCACCAACAGGCCGAACCAGGGCAGGAAGGTCTCGCTCAGGCTGCCGAGGTTGCCGATCCGGTTGGGGATGTCGGAGTGAAGGCCCATCACCAGGGCCAGCAGGACGGCGCACAGCGCGAGCACGATGCCCCGGCGCCAGATGCCGCGGTCACCGCGCAGACGCTCCAGGGCGGTTCGGAACCGTGAGCCGGAGCGCTCGGTTCCCGCTCCGCCGTGCTCGGTCCCCGTCATGTCCACCCGCGCCATCGCCGTCGTCCTCACTGCCTTGCCGCCTTGCCGTGCGACCCGGTGTCGACCCTAGGCCATCCCTTTCGGATGTCGGCCGGGTCCGGGCCGGTCGTACTCTTCGAGGGACGACAGCCGCGCGTGCCGGGTTCCTGCAGGTGGCGCGGGGCGTACGGCTGTGACAGAACGCGCACATTCGTACGGATCGCCCCGCTGCCGGCTCAGCCGTGCGGGCGCAGGCCCTCCAGGACGGCGTCCACGATCTCCTCGGGGAGGCCGGGCGACAGGGGCGCGCCGGGGCGGATCACCGAGCGCAGCAGCAGGGGGCCGACGAAGAGGTCGTTGACGAGTTCGACGTCGAGGTCGGCACGGAGTTCGCCGCGCTCCATCCCGCGCCGGATGGCGTCGAGGCCCAGGCGGCGGCGGGGCTCGATGACGGTGTGGTGGTAGGCCTCCCACAGCTTGGGATACGACTGCATCTGCGAGAAGACGTTGTGCAGCAGCGCGGAGGTCCGCTTGACGAGGCCGCGCTGCCGCATCGACTCCAGGAGGCTGACGAGGTCGTCACGGACCGTGGTGCCCGGCAGCACCGGGTCCGGGGGCTCGGCCGAGCGCAGGAGCTCGATCAGGAGCTCCTCCTTGCCGGCCCAGCGGCGGTAGATGGTGGCCTTGCCGACGCCGGCGGTGCGGGCGATCTTCTCGATGGACAGCTCGGTGAGCGGCAGCCCGCTCTCCAGCAGCCCGACCACCGCGTCGAGGATCGCCTGGTCCGCCGCCTCGCTGCGCGGCCGCCCCCGCCGCCCGCCACCGGCGGGCGCCGCGGAGCCGGCGGCCGCCGTACCCACGTCGGAGCCGGGGCCCGTGGCCGGGCCTGCCGACCCGGGGCCCGAGCCCGGGGCCGGGGCCGGCGCCGGGCCCGGGGTCGGCGCCGGGGCCTTCGTCGCCGGGTCGTCGTTGTCCTGCGACACGTGTCCGCCTCTCCTCCTGGTCCGGGCTACCTCGGGACCGATTCTCCCGCCTCCGTGCGGCTGCCCGGGACCGTCGGCGTGCCCGGCCCGCCCTGCGGGGTGCGGCCCGGCAGGAACAGGGCGACGACGGCGGCACCGAGGACGGCGACCGCGGCCGAGCCGATCGCGGTGACGTGCATCGCGTCGAGGAAGGCGTCGTACGCCGGGGCGACGAGACCGCGGCCGGCCGGGCCCAGCTGCTCGGCGACGGCCAGGGTCGCCTCGATCGACTCGCCCGCCGTCTCGCGCAGGGCCGCGGGGACGGCGCCGAGGTGGCCCTCGATCTCCCCGCGGTACGTACCGGACAGCACGGAGCCGAGCACGGCCACGCCGAGCGCGCCGCCGACCTGGCGGAAGGTGTTGTTGACGGCGGAGCCGGAGCCGGCCTTCTCCCTCGGCAGCGCCTGCATCACGGCGACGGTGACCGGCGGCATGATGTGCGCCATGCCCGCGCCCTGGAGGAAGAAGACGACCTCCAGGACCCACACCGGCGTGCCGGCGTCGAAGAAGGCGAACGAGGCCAGGCCCACCGCGACGGCCAGCATGCCGATGGTGCACACGGCCTTCGCGCCGAAGCGCTCGACGACCAGCCGGGCCCGCGGCGCGAACACCATCTGCGCGACGGCGAGCGGCAGGATGAGCAGACCGGACTCCAGCGCGCTGTAGCCGCGGACGCTCTGCAGGTAGAAGGCGGAGAAGAAGGTCACGCCCATGAGGGCGAAGAAGACCAGCGCGATGGCGGCGACGGCAGCGGAGAAGGCGGGCTTGCGGAAGTACGCCATGTCGAGCGCCGGGTGGTCGCTGCGCTTCTCGTACAGCACGAAGCCGACCAGGACGGCCAGGCCCGCGAGGGCCGGGAGCAGCACGGTGACGTCGGTGAAGTCCGCCAGCTCGCCGCCGCGGATGATGCCGTACACGAGCAGGACGAGCCCGAGGACGGACAGCAGCACGCCGGGCACGTCGACGCGGCCGGGCCTGGGGTCCCTGGATTCGGGGACCAGCCAGACCATGAGCGCGAGGGCCAGGAGCACCACGGGCACGTTGACCAGGAAGACCGAGCCCCACCAGAAGTGCTCCAGGAGCACGCCGCCGGTGATCGGCCCGATGGCGATGGCGAGGCCGACGCCGCCGGCCCAGATGCCGATGGCCTTGGGCTGCTCGTCGCGCTCGAAGACGTTCATGAGGACGGCGAGCGTGGCGGGCATGACGAAGGCGGCGCCGAGGCCCATCACGGCCCGGTAGGCGATGAGCTCGCCCGGGCCGGTGGAGAGCGCGGCGAGCGCGGAGCCGATGCCGAAGACGGTGATGCCGAAGAGCAGGACCTTCTTGCGGCCGAGGCGGTCGCCGAGCAGACCGGAGGTGAAGAGCAGCCCGGCGAAGACGAGCGTGTAGGAGTTGATGGCCCACTCCAGCTCGCTCTGGGTGGCGCCGATGCCGACCGGGGCGGGACTGGCGATGGTCTTGACGGCGACGTTGAGGATCGAGTTGTCGAGGACGACGATCAGCAGACTGAGCATGAGGACGCCGAGGATCGCCCAGCGGCGGCGGTGAGGCTGTGACATGCCCTCACCGTAGACCAATTTCGATACGAGACCGTCTCGTATTGGAAATCCTTACCCGTTCTTGACGCCGGACCCGGCTTCGTCACGCTCCACCGGGCCTCTTCGGGACCCCTTCGGGCTCCACCGGGCCTCTTCGGGTCCCTTCGGGCTCCACCGGGCCTCCACCGGGCTTCTTCCGGGCTTCTTCCGGGCTTCTTCGGGCTCCTTCGGGCTTCGTTTCGGCGATGTGAACAGCGCCACGCCGCTCCGCTGCCGCGCCCCGCTTCCCCGCCCACCCCGCGAGGTGCCACCATGGATGTGGTCCGGGGACGCCACAGGGCGCCTCGAGATGACAAAAGGAGCCGTTCACCATGACGCTTCAGGCTGCCCAGAAACCGCCCGCCGACAGCAGCAAGGCGCTGTACGGAGGGAAGGGCACCCGCCGCCTCACCGTCCACGACATCGCCGCCGCCAAGACCCGCGGCGAGAAGTGGCCCATGCTCACCGCCTACGACGCCATGACCGCCTCCGTCTTCGACGAGGCCGGCATCCCGGTGATCCTCGTCGGCGACTCCATGGGCAACTGTCACCTCGGCTACGACACCACCGTGCCCGTCACGATGGACGAGATGACCATCCTGTCCGCCGCCGTCGTACGGGGCACCACGCGCGCCCTGGTCGTCGGCGACCTGACCTTCGGCTCGTACCAGGAAGGGCCCGTCCAGGCCCTGCGCAACGCCACCCGCCTGGTCAAGGACGCGGGGGTCGGCGCGGTCAAGCTGGAAGGCGGCGAGCGCTCGCTGCCGCAGACCGAGCTGCTCGTCCAGGCCGGCATCCCCGTCATGTCCCACCTGGGCCTGACCCCGCAGTCCGTCAACACCATGGGCTACCGGGTGCAGGGCCGCTCCGACGAGGCCGCCCACAAGCTGCTGCGCGACGCCAAGGCCGCGCAGGACGCGGGCGCCTTCGCCGTGGTCCTGGAGCTCGTCCCGGCCGAGCTGGCCGCCGAGGTCACCCGCTCCCTGCACATCCCCACCATCGGCATCGGCGCCGGTCCCGACACGGACGCCCAGGTCCTCGTCTGGACCGACATGGCCGGTCTGACCGGCGGCAAGGTGCCGCGCTTCACCAAGCAGTACGCCAACCTGCGCGAGACGCTCGGCGACGCCGCGCGCGCCTTCGCGGAGGACGTGGCCGGCGGGGCGTTCCCCGCCGAGGAGCACACCTTCCACTAGCGACCACCGGCAAGAACGACAGCCCGCCGACCGTCCCCCGTCGGCGGGCTGTCGCCGTCACGGGGCACGCCACGACGACGGGCCCGTGGGCGCCGCCGCGGGCAGCTGTCGGCGGGCTGTCGGTGTCCGTGGGTGCCGCTGTCGGTCGTTTGTCGGCGGGCTGTCGGTGGGTGCCTGTTCCATGGGGGACATGACGCGATCACACACCAACGCCGTCGAGGTCCGGGGCCTCGTGAAGCACTTCGGCGACACCAAGGCCGTCGACGGGGTCGACCTGGACGTGCGGGAGGGCACGGTGCTCGGGGTCCTCGGCCCCAACGGCGCCGGCAAGACCACCCTCGTCCGCTGTCTGTCGACCCTTCTCGTCCCGGACGCCGGGACCGCCACCGTCGCCGGTTACGACGTGGTGCGCCAGCCCCGCCGGCTGCGCCGCACGATCGGCCTCACCGGCCAGTACGCCTCCGTCGACGAGAAGCTGTCCGGCTGGGAGAACCTCTACATGATCGGGCGGCTGCTCGACCTCTCCCGCAAGGACGCCCGCCGCCGCGCCGACGAGATGCTGGAGCGCTTCTCCCTCACCGAGGCCGCCAAGCGCCCCGCCATGAACTACTCCGGCGGCATGCGGCGCCGCCTCGACCTGGCCGCCTCCATGATCGGGCAGCCGGCCGTGCTCTACCTGGACGAGCCGACCACCGGCCTCGACCCGCGCACCCGCAACGAGGTCTGGGACGAGGTCCAGCGGATGGTGGCCGAGGGCGCGACCGTGCTGCTCACCACCCAGTACATGGAGGAAGCCGAGCAGCTCGCGAGCGAGCTGACCGTCATCGACCGGGGCAAGGTCATCGCCAAGGGCGGGGTCGACGAGCTCAAGGCCAAGGTCGGCGGCCGGACCCTGAAGGTCCGCCCCACGGACCCCGGGCAGCTGCCCGCCATGGCCGCCGCGCTGCGCGAGACCGGTCTCGACGGGGTCGCCGGCTCGACCGTCGTGCCCGACGAGGGCGTGCTGTACGTGCCGATCCTCACCGACGAGCAGCTGACCGCCGTCGTGGGCCTGCTCGGCGCGCGCGGCTTCGGCATCGCCCACATCGGCACCCATCTTCCCAGCCTGGACGAGGTGTTCCTCGCGATCACCGGTCAGAAGACCGCCGACTCCGAGCTTTCCGACGCGATCACCGAGGAGGTCGCCGCGTGAGCACGACCACTGTCACCGAGTCCCCCGCCGGCACCCGCGGTCCCGGCCCTGCCGCCCCGCGCACCTCGCCCGTCGCGGAGGGCCGGATCGGCCTGCGGGCCAACGTGCGCCACATCGGCGCCCTCGCCCGCCGCAACGCCCTCCAGATCAAGCAGGACCCGGAGTCGATGTTCGACGCCGTCCTGATGCCGATCATCTTCATCCTGCTGTTCGTGTACGTCTTCGGCGGCGCGATCGCCGGCAAGGGCAACAACGACGCGTACGTGAACTACGTGACGCCCGGCCTGATGGCGATGATGGGCATGAACATCGCCATGGCCGTCGGAGTCGGCATCAACGACGACTTCAAGAAGGGGGTCATGGACCGGTTCCGGACGATGCCGATCGCCCGTTCCTCGGTCCTCATCGCGAAGATCGTCGTCGAGGTGGGCCGGATGCTCATCGCCACCGCGATCCTGCTCGGCATGGGCTTCCTGCTCGGCCTGGAGATCCACACCTCGGTCCTCCACCTCCTCGCCGCCATCGGCCTGTCGATGGTCTTCGGTGCCTCCCTCATGTGGATCTTCATCCTGCTCGGCCTCACCATGAAGACGGCCCAGGCCGTCCAGGGAGTGGCCATGCTCGTCCTGATGCCGCTGCAGTTCGGCTCGTCGATCTTCGCCCCGCCGACCTCGATGCCCGGCTGGCTGGAGACGTTCACCGACTACAACCCGCTGTCCAACCTCGCCGACGCCGCCCGCAACCTGATCAACGGCGGTCCGGTCGCCCACTCGGTGTGGATGACCCTCGGCTGGGCGGCGCTGATCACCGTCGTCACGGCGCCGCTCGCGGTCGCCAAGTTCCGCAGGAAGACCTGACCCGCCGACACGGGGAACGGGACTCGGCGCGCCTCAGATCGCGTCGGCGCGTTCGAGCAGGGCGGCGGCCTCCTCGAGGGAGAGGCCGCCGCCCTCGGCGTACGCGGCCTCGAACGCGGCGTCGTCGGCGAGCGCGGCCCGGGCCAGTTCGGTGGCCCGCGCCCGGTTCTCCCGCTCCGTCGGCGGCTCCCGGTGCCCGGGCGGCACCAGCCCCGCGGAGGCGCCGAGCAGCACGACCGCCGTCCGGGCCACCGGGCCGCCGAGGCCGGCCAGCGCCCAGGCGGCGATGATCAGGTGGGCGGCGGGCATCTGCGGGGCGACCATCATCGACAGCGCGCCCAGCGAGCTCCGGTACGCCCGCGCGGCCAGCTCGAACGCGGAGGCGTAGCGCCCGTCGAGCGCGTCCACCCAGCCCAGGCAGCCGAGCGTGAAGCCCTCGAAGATCGACAGGGTCTCGGAGCCGAAGTCCTCCAGCAGTCGCCGCAGATGGACGCGCGCCTCGTCCGTACGGCCGGTGCGGCCGAGCAGCAGCGCCAGGAAGATCCGGGCCGCGAGCATCGGCTCGTGGCCGCGTCCGTGCTCCCCCTCCACGACCTCGCGCAGGAGGCGCTCCGCCTCGTCGCCGCGACCGGTCTCGATGAGCATCTCGGCGTACCGGGCGCGCAGCAGCGCCATCTGGGACTGGGCGCCGATCCGCCGCGCGTACTCGATGGCCGCCGCGAAGTCCTCGGCCGCGCCGTGGAACTCGAGCCGCCGCTCACGGGCCTCGGCCCGGGACGACAGGGCCTCGGCCACGCCCCAGGCGTCGTCGAGCCGTACGAAGATCTCCAGGCTCTCCTCGGCGTCGGCCTCGGCCTGGGCGGCCAGGTCGGCGCGGTTGGCCCGCAAGTTGGCGCGCAGCTGGAGGGCGTTGCCGAGCTCCCACTCGTAGCCGTAGCGGCGGCAGGCGTCCACATGGGTGTCCAGGGCCTCGCCCATGCGGCCAGGGTCGGCGATGAGCAGGACGGCGAACACGCTGAAGGAGCCGGGCAGCCGACAGGTCTGCGGCAGGCCCGGGGAGTAGCTGGCGGTGATCTGCCGCAGCCGCGCGATGCCCTCGGGCGTGGTCCAGCGTCCGGTCTCGTGGTCCATGTTGATCAGTTCGACCATCCGCACGCCGCGCCTGGCCTCCCACAGCCGGGCCTCGTCGAGCGGCGGCGGCGCGGCGGCGACCGGCTCGTACAGCGGTACGACAGGGCCCGCGTCCGGCCCGAACGGGTCGGGGCCGAGGGCGGCGACGGCCTCGGCCCAGTGCAGGGCGTCGGAGCGCAGGTCGCGCATGTTCCAGTACCAGAGCAGCGCGTGCACGAGCACCAGGCCCTCGTGCTCGTCGCGTGCGGCGACGGCCCGGCGCAGCGCGGTGCGCAGGTTGCCGTACTCGGTGCCGAACCGGGCCATGGCGGCGACCTGCCGCCCGGTGCGCAGCTCGGGGTCGGTGAGCCGGGCGAGCTCGCGGTAGTACGTCAGGTGGCGCCGCTCGGCCGCGGCCCGGTCCCCGGCCTCGTCCAGCCGCTCGGCGGCGTACTCGGCGACGGTCTCGAGCAGGCGGTAGCGCATACCGGGGGCACCGGCGGACCCCGGGCAGACGTCGGCGGCGACGACGAGCGACTTGTCGACGAGCGAACCGAGGACGTCGAGCACGTCGACGGGCGAGGGGCCGGGCGGGGCGGGGGCGCCGGGGGGCGGGGCGGGGGCGCCGCCGCGGGGCGCGGGAGGTTCGCCGGC
The DNA here is from genome assembly GCF_004117935.1 of Streptomyces roseicoloratus. Classification (GTDB taxonomy): domain Bacteria; phylum Actinomycetota; class Actinomycetes; order Streptomycetales; family Streptomycetaceae; genus Streptomyces; species Streptomyces roseicoloratus. Next base: position 66,526 of record NZ_SDOY01000152.1, read on the forward strand.
GCAGATGGGGGATCCGTCGGCGGGGGTGGGGGATCCGTCGGCGGGGACGGGGGGTTCGCCGCAGACGGCTTCCGCCGCCTCCAGGTCGCAGCCGCCGGTGAAGACCGACAGGCGGCGCAGGACCGCGCGTTCGGGCCCGTCGAGCAGGTCCCAGGACCAGTCGACGACCGCACGCAGGGTCTGCTGGCGCGGCAGCACCGTCCGGGCGCCGGAGGTGAGCAACCGGAAGCGGTCGTCGAGCCGGTCGGCGATCTGCCGGGCGGTCAGCATCCGCAGCCGCGCCGCCGCGAGCTCGATCGCCAGCGGCAGGCCGTCGAGACGGCGCACGATCTCGGCCGCCGCCTCCGGGTCCTCCCCCACGTCGAAGCCGGGCCGCACGGCCGCGCCGCGCTCACCGAGCAGGCGCAGGGCGGTCTCCGCGGGCAGCGGGCCCACCGGGCGCAGCACCTCGCCCGGCACGCCCAGCGGCTCGCGGCTCGTGGCGAGCACGGTGACGCCCGGGCAGCGGGCGAGCAGCGTCTCGGCCAGCTCGGCGGCCGCGCCCACCACGTGCTCGCAGTTGTCGAGCAGGAGCAGCAGGCGGCGGCCCGCGCAGTGCTCGACGAGCCGGTTGCCGGGATCGTCGCCGAACCGCAGCTCCTCGGCGCCGGCGCCGCGCAGCACGGTCTCGCGGGCGCCGAGCGCGCCGAGGACGGCCTCGGTGACGGCCTCCGGGTCGGTGACGGCGGCGAGTTCGACGAGCCAGGCGCCGTCCGGCCACGCTCCGCCCGCGGCGGCGGCCCGCTCGGCGGCCTCCTGCGAGAGGCGGGTCTTGCCGGCGCCGCCGGGCCCGAGGAGGGTGACGAGCCGTCCGGTGCGCAGGGCGTCCTGGAGGGCGCGGATGTCGTCCTCGCGGCCGACGAAGCTGGTGAGCCGGGCGCGCAGGTTCCCCGCGACGGACGCGGACCCGGCTCCGGGACCGGAGCCGGAGCCGGAGCCGGGGCCGGAGCCAGGGCCGTGACCGGAGCCGAGGCCGTGACCGGGACCGAGGCCGTGACCGGAGCCGTGACCGGGGCCGTGACCGAGGCCGTGACCGGGACCGGAGTCCGAGCCGGGCGGGGCGCCGGAAGGAACGGCGGCCGGTCCCGCGTCCGGCCCGGCGCCCGCCAGCAACCCGGCGTGCAGGGCACGCAGTTCCGGTGACGGGTCCGCGCCGAGCCGCTCGGCCAGCTCGCGCCGCACCGCCTCGTAGGCGGCGAGCGCCTCCGAAGGGCGGCCCGTGTCGCGCAGGGCGCGGATCCGCAGGGCCTGAAGGGGCTCGTCGAGCGGGTGCGCGGCGCACAGGGTGTCGAGCTCGGGCAGTACGGCGGCGGCCTCGCCGAGCGCGAGCGCGGCGGCCAGCCCGGCGCGGCGGGCGTCGAGCCGGCGCGCCTCCCAGCGGGCGGCCTCGGCCGCGCCGTCGGGCAGATCGGCCAGCGCCGGGCCCTTCCACAGGGCCAGCGCCTCGTCGAGCAGCTCGGCGGCGCGCTGCGGCCGCCCGGCGTCCAGTTCCCGTACGCCGTCGGCCGCGAGGCGGGCGAAGCGGTGGGCGTCGACGTCGTCGGGCTCGGCCGCGAGCCGGTAACCGCCCTCGGTGGAGAGCACCCGCTCGTGCCCGAGGGCCCTGCGCAGCCGGCCGACGAGTGCCTGCAGCGCGGCGACCGCGTCGGCGGGCGGATCGCCGCCCCACACCTCGTCCACGAGCACGCCGACGGGCACCGCCCGCCCGGCCCGCAGCGCGAGGACAGTGAGCAGCGCACGCACCCGCGGCCCGCCGACGCCGACGGTGCCTTCTGACGTGTGAGCCCCAGCGGCCCCGAGGACGGAATAACGCACGCCCCCATTCTCCGCGAGCCCACCACCACCCCGCGCACGGGCCGCCACACGGAACTCCGGGACGGCCGTCAGCGAGCGCCCCTGGCCGCCGGGACGCCCCGCGGGCCCACGGAACGCGCCGGCCGTACGGAGTTTCCGCGTCCGGGCGACCCATACGGGAGACCCCGTGGGCGCCCCCTGTCGGGGCCCGGCGCCGGAACTCCTGGAGGGGGCCGGTACGTTTCCCGGACGCGCGGCCGACCGGCCGGCGGATGCCGTGCAGCCCGGGAGCAGCTCCATGTCCACGACCACCCATCGCCACGACGAGCGGCGGATCAGCCCCGTGTTCCTGGCGATCCTCGCGGTGATGGCCGTCACCGGCTGGGCCGTGTGGACGGACTTCGCCGCGCTGCCCGGGCTCGCCGTGTTCCTCTTCGTGACCGCGGCGTGGATCGTCTCGCTCTGCCTCCACGAGTACGCCCACGCCCGCACCGCGCTGCACAGCGGCGACATCACGATCGGCGCCCGTGGCTATCTGACGCTCAACCCGCTCGCCTACACCCACGCGGTCCTGAGCATCATCCTGCCGGTGCTCTTCGTGATCCTCGGCGGCATCGGCCTGCCGGGCGGCGCGGTCTTCGTCGACCGCGGGCGGGTGCACGGCCGCTGGAAGCACAGCCTGATCTCCGTTGCCGGGCCGCTCGCGAACGTCCTGTTCGCCGTCGTGTGCACGGCGCCGTTCTGGCTCGACGCGCTCGACGGCGTGCCGACCGCCTTCCAGTACGCGCTCGCCTTCCTGGCGTTCCTCCAGGTCACGGCGGCGCTCCTGAACCTGCTGCCGGTGCCGGGCCTGGACGGCTACGGCGTGATCGAGCCCTGGCTGTCGTACGGCGTCAAGCGGCAGGTCGAGCCCTACGCGCCGTACGGGTTCTTCGTCGTCATCGCGCTGCTCTTCGTGCCCGCGGTGAACGGGGCCTTCTTCGACGTGATCGACGGGCTGATGCGAGCCCTGGGCGTGCCGGAGCTGTCCCGGGCGTGCGGCTCGGAGATGTTCCGCTTCTGGCAGGGCTCGGCACCGCAGATCTGCGGGGTCGGCTGACCCCTCGGCCGGACGCGGGGTCGGCTGACCCCGCGTCCGGACGGCGCCCTCCGGCCGGCGTCCGACCGGCCGTCGTCCGACCGGCCGCGTCAGCCCTGGGTCATGCGGGCGCGCCTGATGGAGAACCACGCCATGTTGGAGGACAGGCCGGCGAACAGCACCCACACCACTCCCAGCCAGCTGCCCTGGGCGAAGGAGACGACGGCGGCGACGACCGCGAGGACGCAGACGACGAGGGCGTAGAGGGCGAGACGGGGCATGGGGGTCGGCTCCTGTCCGGGTACGGCTGATGGTGCCCGTCCAGTGTCCCCCATGCCCTCCGCCGCGCCGGGACCGGCTCAGACGTCCGTGACGCGCAGGCCCGCGTGGGCCTTGTAGCGGCGGTTCACCGAGATCAGGTTCGCGACCAGCGACTCCACCTGGTGGGCGTTGCGCAGCCGGCCCGCGAAGACGCCGCGCATGCCGGGGATGCGGCCGGCCAGGGCCTGGACGATCTCCACGTCGGCGCGGACCTCGCCGAGGACCATCACGTCGGTGTCGATCTCCTCGATCGAGGCGTCCTGGAGCAGCACCGCCGAGAGGTGGTGGAAGGCGGCCGTGACCCGCGAGTCCGGCAGCAGCGCGGCGGCCTGCTCGGCGGCCGAGCCCTCCTCCGGCTTCAGCGCGTAGGCGCCCTTCTTGTCGAAGCCGAGCGGGTTGACGCAGTCCACGACGAGCTTGCCCGCGAGCTCCTCGCGCAGTGACTCCAGCGTCCTGGCGTGGCCGTCCCACGGCACGGCGACGATCACGATGTCGCTGCGCCGCGCGCACTCGGCGTTGTCGGCGCCCTCGACGCCGAGGCCCAGCTCGTCGGCGGCGGCCCGGGCGCGGTCGGCGGCGCGCGAGCCGATGATCACCTTCTGGCCGGCCTTGGCGAGCCGGTAGGCGAGCCCGCGGCCCTGGTCGCCGGTGCCGCCGAGGACGCCGACGACGAGTCCGGAGACGTCGGGCAGGTCCCAGGGGTCCTTCGGGGTCTGCGGTGCGGTGGTGGAGGAAGTCATGGCCTCGACATTACTGGCCGGTCGGCCCGGTGGTCCCCGTCCGGGTGAGTCGGCCGCGAAGCGCTGCGCTCGGCGGGCCGGGCGGGGCAGCATGCGGACCATGGACGCCGTACGTGTCGCGCTGCTGCGCGAAGTGCTCGCCGGGACCGAGTGGCCGGCATCCGCCCGGCGGTTCGCGGGCTTCCTCCGGTCCTCCGTGGTCCCCCACGGCGGCGGGCTGCTGCTCGTCGGCACGGCGGAGTACGAGCCGTGGCACCTGGCCGCGCACCTGGTCGACGAATCGGTCTGGTCGGGCCGCCCCGAGCTCGCCCCGACCCTGGTACGGCACCGGGTGCGGTCCGGCGACCCGGCGCACCTGGCCGTCGGGCTCGGGCGGATCGAGTCGGCGGGGCGCGGGGCGACCCTGCTCGTGGTGGCGCCGTCGCGGCCGGACGGCGGGCTGCTGGAACGCGTCCACGACGCCCGCCGGGCGGGCGCGACGGTGTTGTCGCTCGACGGCGGCGACGCCGAGCTGCTGGGGCTCGCGCACGAGACGCTGACGGTGGCGCCGGACGCGGAGGTGGACCTGGACACGGTGCAGCACCTGGTGAGCGCGGCGACCGGCGAGAACTGCCTGCCGCCCGCCCCGCGCGGCCGCCTCCGCTTCCGCGACCGCCTGTCCCGCCTCGCCGACCAGCTGACGGCCCCGCCGGCGGCCTGCTGGTGACGGCCCCGGCCTGCGGCCGATGCGCTCCCCGTACCGGTGACGATGCCGGGCCGATTCGCTCCCCGTACCGGTGACGGCTGCCCGTAATTCGGTTGCCCGGGGGACGGGCGGTGCCGAGCATGGCACTCCGTGAAGCGTCTCGCCCGACTCCTCCCCGACCTCTCGCCCTGGCGTTCCTCGGCCGACTTCCGGCTGCTCTGGGTGCAGGGCACCGTCACCGTCTTCGCCTCCTTCATGGCGCTGGTCGCCCTGCCGCTGCAGATCAAGGAGCTGACCGGTTCGCCGTTCGCGGTCGGCGCCATGGGGGTCGTGGAGCTGGTCCCGCTCGTCGTGTTCGGGCTGTACGGCGGGGCGCTCGCCGACGCCGTCGACCGGCGGAAGGTGATCCTGGCGACCGAGGCGGGCCTCGGCGTGCTCGCCCTGCTCCTGTTCCTGAACGCGCTGCTGCCGGCGCCCATGCTGTGGCCGCTGTACGTCGTCGCCGCCGGCGTCTCCGCGTTCACCGGCCTCCAGCGGCCCGCGCTCGACTCGCTCCTCGCACGCATCGTCCCGCACGAGCAGCAGACGGCCGCCGCCGCGCTCAACTCGCTGCGCTGGCAGATCGGCTCCATCGCCGGGCCGTCGCTCGCGGGCCTGGTCGTGGCGTACACGGGGCACGCCGCCGCGTACGCCGTCACCGTCGTCGGCTATCTGGTGTCGGTGCTGCTGTGCCGGTCGCTGTCGCCCGCGCCTCCGGCGCACGACGCCGACCGGCCCTCGCTCCGCGGCATCGTGGAGGGCGCGCGGTACGCGTGGTCCCGGCCGGTGCTGCTGGGCACGTACGCCGTCGACCTGGCGGCGATGTTCTTCGCCTTCCCCAACACGATCTTCCCGTTCCTCGCGGACGAGCTCGACGCGGAGTGGTCGCTGGGCCTGATGTACGCGGCCGGGTCGGTCGGCTCGCTGGTCCTCGGCCTCACCAGCGGCTGGACCTCGAAGGTGCGGCGGCACGGCCTCCTGGTGGCGTTCGGCGCGGCCGGCTGGGGCCTCGCGATCGCGGCGGCGGGCTGGTTCGGGAACGTGTGGGCGGTGCTGCTGTGCCTGGCGTTCGCGGGCGCCGGCGACATGCTGAGCGGTCTCGGGCGCGCCACCATCTGGAACCAGACCATCCCGGAGGAGCTGCGCGGCCGCCTCGCGGGCATCGAGGTCCTGTCGTACAGCGTCGGCCCGCAGCTCGGCCAGGTCCGCGCGGGCACGACGGCCGGCTGGACCGGCACCCGTACGGCGATCTGGTCGGGCGGCGTCGCGTGCGTGGCGTCGGTCGGGCTGCTGTGCCTCGCCCTGCCGAAGCTGCTCGCGTACGACGCCGAGACGGACGAGGACGCGCTGGCGAGGAAGGCCCAGCAGCAGGCGACGGCAGCGGCGGCAGCGGCGACGCCCTGACAGACGGGGAGCTCGCTGCCGGTCGGCGCTCGGAGGCTCGGGCGGGCAGGCGGTGGACGCCCTCACCTCCTCCGGTGCTGATGCCGGCGCTGGTGCTGGTGCTGGGTGTGGGGCAGATGGTGGACGTGAGGGAGGCGGGGCAGGTGGTGATGGTGGCTGAGGGTGGCCACCGCCAGGGTGGTCAGGACGATCACTCCCGCCGTCTCCACGCCGAGCGTGGGCCGCACCAGCTCCGCGTCCGGCGACTCCTCGAAGCCGAACAGGCCCGTGGTGAGGCTGAGGAACAGCGCGCCCAGGGTCCCTGCCGTGAACAGCGCCGTCACGGCGGCCACCACGCCCAGCCAGCGCGTGGGCGTGACGAGCAGCGCCACGGCGAGGACGCAGCCGGCGACGCCGTTGAACAGGAACAGCGCGCCGATGGTGTCGAGGTCCCGGTAGCCGGAGGCCCACAGGTGCAGGTGGATCCCGGCCATCGCGGCGGTCAGACCCGCGGCGGCGGCCCGCAGCACGACCGTCGCCACCGTCCTGCTCGTGGCCATGCCGGGCTTCCCGTTGCCGCTCATCCTCGTGGCCGTCCCTAGTAACCGGTGCCGGGGCGGTCGGTCCCCGGACCGTCGTCGGGCGTGCCGTTCGTGCCGCCGCCCACCGTGATCTCGGTCTTCATGCCCAGGTCCTTGTGGCCGTCGACGGGGCAGGAGACCTCGTACGTGCCGGACTCCAGGGTCACCTTCAGGGTCGTGGACCCGCCGGGAGCGATGGTCGCGCTGCGGTTCTCGCCGCCGGATCCCTCGAACTCCAGGGCGTGGTCGTGCCGTCCGGTGTTCCTCGCGGTGAACGTGTAGTCGCCGGGCTCGAAGGTCTGCTGCGAGAACGTGATGCGGAAGTCGGAGAGCGTCGCGTCGACCCGGGTCGCCGTCGTGCCGGCCGGAGGCGGTGCGCTGGTGGCCCCTCCGTCGCCGTCACCGCCGTCGTCACCGCAGGCGGCGGCCAGCAGGGCGGTGAGGGCGGCGGCCGACAGGCCGAGCGCCACCCGGTCGCGTCGCGTGCGTGAGTACGTCATGGTTCGGTCCTCCGCAGGGGATACGGCGCAGCGGCGGTAAGGGATTGCGGCGGCGGACGCGGACCGGGCGGGCGGGCGGACAATGGCCGTAGGCAATCCCTCGGGCAATCCCCTCGGGGCAATCCCCTCGGGGCGACGGAACGTATCCACGGGTATGCGGCGCATGGCCCTTCCCCTCGGAGGCCTGCCCCTCGGGCGGGTGTCCGACGAGGCACTGCTCTCCGGGCTGACGACGGGCGATCCGGAGATCGCGGTCGCGTTCGTGCGCCGTTTCCAGGGCGTCGTCTTCGGGGTGGCCGTCGCCGTCGTCCGCGATCCCCAGCTCGCCGAGGACATCGCCCAGCAGACCTTCGAGCGGGCCTGGCGGCACGCCCAGGTGTACGACCCGCGGCGCGGCTCGGTACGGACCTGGCTGACGGCCGTCGCCCACAACCTGGCGGTCGACGCGGTACGGGCCCGTCGGGCCAGCCCGGTCCCGCCCGAGGACCTGGAGGCGCTGCTCGGCCTGGTGACGACCGAGACGCCGGAGCGCCGGGCGCTCGCCGACGAGAGCGCACGGCTGGTACGGCGGGCGGTGGCGGCGCTGCCGCGGGGGCAGGCCCGGGCGCTGGTGATGGCGGGGATCTACGGGATGACGGCGCGGGAGGTCGCCGAGGCCGAGGGCGTTCCGCTGGGCACGGCCAAGACGCGGATCAGGACGGGGATGCTCAGGGTGCGGGCGCTGCTCGAGGAGGAAGGCGAGCGGACGGGTACGGACGAGCGGGCGGGCGAGGGTGGGGGCGGCCCGGCCGGCGGGGGTGAGGGCGAGCGGGCGGGCGAGCGCGAAGAGCGGGACCACGAAGCGCGGAACCGCGAGGAACAGGACCACGAAGAGCAGGACCGCGAAGAGCAGGACCACGAGGAGCGGGACCGCGAGGAACAGGACCACGAGGAACAGGTCCGCACGGCGCGGGAGCGCACGGCGACGGACCGCGGGCTCGGTGGAGGGGAGGTGGAGGCGCCGTGAGCGGTGCGGAGTGCGAGCGGCTGCGGGAGCGGGTCGCCGAGCTGGCGCTCGGGGTGCTGCCGGCCCGGGAGCGGGCCGAGGCGGTGGCCCACCTGGACGGCTGCCCGGACTGCCGGAGGCGGGTCCGTGAACTGACGGCGGTCGGCGACGGGCTGCTCGGACTGCTTCCGCAGGCCGAGCCGCCGGTCGGCTTCGAGACCCGGGTGGTGCGCGCCGTGGCCCCGGAGCCGCCGGCTCCCCGGCGTGCGGGCCGTTTCCGCGGGCGGCGGCTGCGGCTCGCCGCGGCGGCCGTCGCCGGCGCGCTGGCCTTCGGCTTCGGGGGCTGGGCGGTCGGCACGGCGGTGCAGGGCCCGCCGACGGTGGCCGAGCGGACGGACGGGAACCGGCTGCGGGAGGCCGCGCTGCTCGCCGGCGGCCACGAGGTGGGCCGGCTCTGGGCCCATGCGGGGGCCGGCGGCGGCTGGGTGTACATGGCGGTCGACCTGGACCGGGCGGCCGACGGCCCGGTGCGCTGCGTGCTCGTGGGGGACGACGGGTCGACGACGCCGGTGGGTTCGTTCCCGCTCGAGGGCGGTTACGGGTACTGGGGCGCGCCGGTCACCGGAGTGGATCCCGGCGCGGTGACCGGCGCCCGCCTGCTGGCCCAGGACGGCACCGTCCTCGCCGAGGCCCGCTTCGACGACGCGGCGAGCGGCACCTAGGAGGTGTCCGGCCGCCCGGCCCTGGGGGGCCCGGCCTGGAAAGGGTCCGGCTCCCGGCGAAGGGGTCCGGCTCCCGGCGCCCCGTCGCCCTGCGACCCGCGCCCTACGCGCCCGTCGAGCCGCCGTCCGGCGACCCGCCGTCCGCCGTCCCGTCACCCGTCTTGTCGTGCCAGCGCGGGTCCGTCTCCCACTCCAGGTTCCGCTCCTTGGCGGTGTCCATCGCGCGGGCGGCCTCCTCGCGGCTCCCGTAGGGGCCGAAGCGGTTCTTGGCCGGGCACTCGGGTCCCTCCTCGACCTTCTTGTGCTCCAGGCAGTAGAACCACTCGCCCGGCTTGCCGGCCGTGCGCCTCTTGAACAGGGCCATCCTCGGCTCCTTCCTCCGTCACCATGCTGCCCCAGACGCGGTCGTTAGACTCGCTGACATGTCTGGCCAGTCGCTTCTCGTACCGGGGGAGCTCTCCCCCCACCGTTCCGTTCCCGGGGCCATCCGCCGTCCCGAGTACGTCGGCAAGCCCGCTCCTACCCCGTATTCGGGGCCCGAGGTGCAGGACTCCGACACCATCGAGCGGATGCGGATCGCCGGCCGCATCGCCGCGCAGGCGATGGAGGAGGCCGCCAAGCACATCGCCCCGGGTGTCACCACGGACGAGCTCGACCGGGTCGCCCACGAGTTCCTGTGCGACCACGGGGCCTACCCCTCCACGCTCGGCTACCGCGGCTTCCCGAAGTCCCTGTGCTCCTCGGTCAACGAGGTCATCTGCCACGGCATCCCCGACTCGACCGTCCTGAAGGACGGCGACATCGTGAACCTGGACGTCACGGCGTACATCCACGGCGTCCACGGCGACAACAACGCCACCTACCTGTGCGGCGACGTCGACGAGGAGTCCCGGCTGCTCGTCGAGCGGACCCGGGAGTCGCTGAACCGGGCCATCAAGGCGGTCAAGCCGGGCCGCCAGGTCAACATCATCGGCCGGGTCATCGAGTCGTACGCCAAGCGCTTCGGCTACGGCGTCGTGCGGGACTTCACGGGGCACGGCATCAACTCGTCCTTCCACTCCGGGCTGATCATTCCGCACTACGACTCGCCGCACCACACCACGGTGATGCAGCCGGGCATGACCTTCACGATCGAGCCGATGCTGACGCTGGGCACCCACGAGTACGACATGTGGGACGACGGCTGGACCGTGGTGACCAAGGACCGGAAGCGGACCGCGCAGTTCGAGCACACGCTCGTGGTGACGGAGACCGGGGCCGACATCCTCACGTTGCCCTGACGCGCCCGAGGGGTACGTTCTTACCGACAGGTCGTCGGGAACCAGTTGACTTAGGCATACCTAAGTCGGCAGGATCGGCTGTGGTTCCCGACCCCTACGGTCCCGACGGTCCCGGAGGCACGCCTTGGACACGCCCTTCTCGACGCTCATCCGCACCGCCTCGCACGAACAGCACACGGAAGCGGAGTCGTCGTCGTTCATGAGCGACCTCCTCGGCGGACGCCTGGCCGTCGACGCCTACGCCCGCTACACGGAGCAGCTGTGGTTCGTGTACCGGGCGCTCGAGGAGGGCGCGGAGGCCCTGAGCGCGGACCCGGTCGCCGGGCCCTTCATACAGCCGGAGCTGTTCCGCACGGAGGCCCTGGAGCGGGACCTCGCCCATCTGCGCGGGCCCGGCTGGCGCGCCGGGGTGACCGCGCTGCCCGCCACCGAGGCGTACGCGGCGCGGATCGCCGCGTGCGCCCGCGACTGGCCGGCGGGCTACGTGGCGCACCACTACACCCGCTACCTGGGCGACCTCTCCGGCGGCCAGATCATCCGCGACAAGGCCGAGCGCACCTGGGGCTTCGCGCGCAAGGGCGACGGCGTGCGGTTCTACGTCTTCGAGGGCATCGCCAACCCGGCCGCGTTCAAGCGGGCGTACCGGGAGCTGCTCGACGGCGTGAACGCCGACGACCTGGAGAAGCAGCGGATCGTCGACGAGTGCAAGCGGGCGTTCGACTTCAACGGGGCGGTGTTCCGGGAGCTCTCGGGCGAGTTCCCGCTCAGCGCGGCCTGAGGCACGCCCGGGGCCGCGTCGACGGGCTCGCGCGCCCCGTACCGGTCCCGGACGGTCTCGCGCGGCTCTGAGTCGACGGGCTCGCGCGCCCCGGACGGGTCCCGGACGGGCTCAGACGGTCAGGGTCCGCTCCAGGCGGACCCGGCCGCCGAGTTCGATGATGCCGTCCGGGCCGGGCGCGGTGAGCATCTGCGAGCCCCGGCCCTGGATGATGTTGAGGGCGCGGCCCAGTTCGGCGGTGAGCAGCAGGGCCGCCGCGCCCGTCGCCTCGTCCTCGTCGATGCCGTCGCCGCGCCCGGGGAAGCCCCGCGCCCTGATGCGCCCGGCGGCCTCCTCCTCCCAGGCCCAGGCGTAGATCCACTCCCCCGGCTCCGGCACCTCCAGGGCGTCGACCTCGGCGGCGGAGCCGTACTGCCGCAGCGTGCGCGGCGGCGCCCATCCGGCGCGGGCCTCGATCCAGGTGAACTCGCCGTCCCCGCGCACCCACACCTCGCCGGCCGGCGGGCAGACCACCTCGACGTCGAGCAGCCAGGCCACGCCGACGAGCGGGTGCCCGGCGAAGGGCAGCCGCACCCCGGGCGTGTAGATGTCGACGGTCCCGCGTTCCGGGTCGTCGACGAACACGGTCTCGCTGAACCCGAGTTCCTTCGCCAGCGCCTGCCGGGACGCCTCGTCGGGGTAGGCGCGCCCGTCCCGTACGACACCGAGGGCGTTGCCGTACCGGCCGTCGCCCGCGCAGAAGACGCGCAGGACGTCGATGTCAGTGGCGCCGGAGGGGCTCGTGCCGGTCGTGTTCATGGCGGAATTCAAGCATCCAGGCGTCCCGTTCGTCGGCACCACCGGGAATCGGCCAGGTGGGCGCGGGGCCTTCCGCGTAGGGGACGGCGGCGAGCGCGCCGGCGTACGCGCGGTTCAGGACCCGCCGCGCGGGGCCCTGTCCGGGCCCCAGTCCGGCCAGTCGCGGACGAGGCGGTGTGCGAGACGCACGGCGGCGGGCGAGGAGGACGGGGCGGCCGTTCTGGCGGAGCAGTGCCCGGCGCCCCGCGGCCGTCTCCGGACGCGGGGCGGGGACGCGGTCGGGGTGCCCGGTCAGGACGAGGGCTCCGGGAATGTCCTCGCGGCGCATGCCCGCCACGCTGGGGCGTGTGCACGGCGGGGCCGCACCGCCGTTTCCGGGGTGCGGCCCCGCCGTCGGGGGGGGTGGCGGTCAGAGGGCCGTGGCGCGGCGGCGGACGGCGAGGACGACGCCCGCGCCCGCGACGACCGTGACGCCGGCCGCGGCGAGGAGGGGGCCGGCCGGGGTGTCCGCGCCGGTGGCGGCGAGGGCGGCGGTGCCGCCCACGGTGCCGCCGGTTCCGCCGCCGGTTCCGGTTCCGCCGAAGGAACCGCCGGAGGTCGACGTGCCGGTCGAGGTGCCTGCCGACGTGCCGGTCGACGTGGTGGGCAGGGTGCCGTTGCCGTCGACGGTGAAGCTGACCGTGACGGGGTCGACGGCGGTGCCCGCCGGGTAGAAGGCCTCGCCGTTCGGGCCGGCGAAGGTGGCCGCGCCCGCTGCGGTCAGTTTCGCCGGGAGCGCGGCGAGCGTGACGACGCCCTTCTTCGCGGTCCAGTCGGCCTTCGTCAGGTCGAGGTCGGCGAAGGCGACGTCGTTCCGCGTGCCCTTGGCGGTCGTGACGTCGGCGACGAGCGTGCCCTGGGTGCCGTCGGCCTTCACCTTCACGTCGCCGACGGTCCAGTCGATGCCGTGCACGGCGCAGGTGAACGTCAGCGCGCCGCGGAAGGCCGCGTCGGCCTTGCGGGTCTCGGCGGACACGTCGGCCTTGGCGTACGGGAAGGCGTACGAGGCGCCGCTCGCCTGCGCGCCCTTGCCGGGAGTGACGGTGCCGCCGCAGGTCTGGGTGACGTACGAGCGCCAGGAGGCCTTCACGCCCCAGGTGAGGCGGCCGTCGAGGACGCCGGCGGGGGCCTTGGTCGGGGTCGCCGTGGTGGAAGTGGGCGTCGGGCCCGTGGTGGTGGCGGTCGGCTGCGTCGTCGGCTGCGTCGTCGGCGTGGGGGTGGGCTTCGGCGTCCCGGTTCCGGTCGGCGTGGGGGTGGGGGTGGGGTTCGTCGGGGCCGCGCCGGCCGTGACGGTGAGGGTCGCCGGGTCCAGTGCGTCGCCCTCCTTGTAGAAGCCGGCGAAGGCCGCCGCGCCGTCCTTGGTCAGCTTGGCGGGTATGTCCTTGAAGACCATCGCGCCGCCCGCTCCGGCTGCGGGCCGGATGCCGGTCATGTCGAGCGCGGCGAAGGCGGTGTCGTCGCGGGTGCTGACGCTGCCGTCCTTCTCCTTGGTGACGACGTCGGCGGTGATCTCTCCGATCGGTGCCGCGGCGCCCCTGGTGCTGAGCCGCACGTCGGAGATGCGGATGTCGAGCGCGCCGTCGTGGGCCTCGAAGTGGACGCCGCCCTTGAAGGAGTTGGCGGTGGCGTGGGTGCCCGTGTCGTAGCTGCCGGTGCCGTCGACGAAGGTGAAGGTCCCGTGGTCCGGGGCCTGCCTGGCGCCGCCCTCGACCGTCGTCGTGCCCTTGGCGAAGGGCATGGCCAGGTACGACCGGAAGGACTGCTTGATGCCCCAGTCGAGGGTGCCGTCCTTCAGCGGGACGGGCGGCGCGCCCCGTTCGGCGGCGACGGCGGGCAGGGCGAGGGCGCCGGCACCGAGCGCCGCGAGGGTCGCGACGGCGGCGGCGAGGGTGACGGAACGGCGCTGGGGGGTGGCCATGTCGGGTTGTCTCCTCGTGCGAAAAGGGGTCGGGGTGGAGTGCGTCAGGTGAGGTGAGGTGCGGTGAGACGGGGCGGTGCGGGTCGGGGCGGGGTGAGGTGGCGCGGGGGTGGGCGGTGACGGGGGATCAGTCGGTGGATGTACGGCGCTTGCGACTGCGCGCGGTGGCGGCGCCCAGTGCGACGGCCGCCGCGGCGAGCACCGCGCCCGCGCCGAGCGCCGCCCAGGTCCCGGTGCCCGGGCCGGAACTCCCGGACGCCACCGCGGGCTTCGCGCCGGGAGCGGCCGCCGCGGTGGCGGTCGGCGCGTTGGCGGTCGGCGCGTTGGCGGTCGGCGTGGCGTCGCTGCCGAGGTCGGGCAGGGGCGGCAGCCGGGCCGTGTCGTCGACGGCGACGGCGAGCGAGACCGGGTCCATGGCCGTGCCCGCCCGGTACATGCCGCCGAAGGCCCTGGCGCCGCCCTCGGTGAGGGTCGCGGGGGCTTCGGTGACGACGGCGAGGCCGTCGCGGGGCGTGAGTCCGGTGGCGGTGAAGGTGACCAGCGGGACGGCCTTCTCGGTGGGCCGTCCGGCGCTGGTGACGTCGGCGCTGAGGGTGCCGCGGCCGTCGGCCACCCGCACGGTGACCTTGCCGAGGGTGAGGTCGAGGTGGGTGCCGGTGAAGCGGACGCTGCCCGCGAACGCGGCGTCGAGGGTGCCCTTGACCGGGTCGTACGTGCCCTTGCCGGCCGGGAAGCGGTAGAGCGCGCCGCCGTCCTGGGCGCCGTCGGCGAGCGTCCAGCGGCCCTTGGCGACGGCTCCGGTGACGTACTCGCGGAAGGTGCGGCGCACGCCCCAGTCGACCGCCGCGTCCCGGAGGCCGGCCTTGCCGCCGGACGTGGTGCCGGGTGCGGCACCGGTCGTGGCGCCGGCCGTGGGTGGCGGGGTCCGCTGCGGCTGTGGTGACGCCGACGCGCCCGCCCGCTTCCGTACGTCGACGGTGAGGCTCACCGGGTCCAGCCGGGTGCCGGCCGGGTAGTAGCCGGCGAAGGCGGTGGCGCCCTGGGCGGTCAGGGTGGCGGGCACGTTCGTGAGCGCGACCGGGCCGGCGCCGCCGCGCATGTCGATGCCGGAGAGGTCGAGGGCGGCGAGCGCGACGCCGGAGCGGACGGTGACGGTCCCGCCGCCCTTGGCCTTGCTCGCCATGTCGGCGTAGAGGGTGCCGCGTCCGCCGCTGACGCGGACGCGGGGGCGGCTGATGGTGAGGTCCAGCTCGTTCGTGCCGTCGGCCGCGCGGTGCCCGGTGAACCGGACCCCGCCGCCGAAGGCGGCGTCGAAGGCGCCGGTGGCCGGGTCGTACGAGCCGTGCGCGGAGTGGAAGCGGAACCGTCCGGAGCCGACGGTGGCGGCCCCGCCCGTGAGACTCCAGCTCCCCTGGGCGACAGGCCCGGTGACGTAGCCCTGGAAGGAGGACTTGACGCCCCAGTCGAGCCGTCCGCCCTGGACCGTGCGGTCCTCGGCGCGGGCCGTGCCGGCCGGGAGGAGGACGACGAGCAGCGCGGCGGCCAGGACGGCGACGAGGGTGGCCGACGCGACGGCGGATGCCCGGGTGGACGTCCGGACGGATGCCCGGGCGGATCCGGACGAGGACAGCATGAGGCCCCCTTTCGAGGACTGGAAACTAAGGTAAGGCTAACCTAAGCTACAACTGGTCGCGGTCGGAAGTCTCCCTCGGCCGTGACCCGCCTTGCCCCACCCCACTCCGAGTCGCCCGGACCCACCCCGGCCCACCCCGACTCACCCCGACTCGCCCCGCACGAACGACGACAGGACGGTGCCCCGGTGCGTACAGCCCGCCTCGCGACCGCGCTGACAGCGGCGCTCGCCCTCGCCCTCACGGCGACCGGCTGCGGCCCCGGTTCCGGCTCCGCGGCCGGCCCCGGTTCAGGCTCCGGCACGGGTCCAGGCGCCCGCGCCGGCTCCTCGACCGCGGCCGCCCCCGACCGGGTCGAGCCGCTCGCCGCGCCCGCCCCGAAACCGCGGCTGCCCGTCACCGTCGCCTCGGCGGACGGCCGCCGCGTGACGGTGACCTCGACCGAACGGATCGTGCCGCTCAGCGGCTCGCTCTCCGAGCTGGTCTTCACGCTGGGCCTCGGCCGCCAGGTCGTCGCCCGGGACGTCACCGCCACCTTCGAACAGGCCGCAGGCCTCCCCGTGGTGACCCGGGCCCACGACGTCTCCGCCGAGAGCGTGCTCTCCCTGCGGCCCACCCTGGTCATCGCCGAGGCCACCACCGGCCCGGCCGAGGCCGTCGCCCAGATCCGCGACGCGGGCGTCCCGCTCGTCGTGGTCGAACCCGCCAAGGGCCTCCCGGACGTGTCCCGGCGCATCGACGCGGTGGCCGCCGCGCTCGGCGTGCCCGCCGCGGGCACGGCCCTGAAGCAGCGCACCGAGTCCCGGATCGAGGCCGTACGGGAGGGAGTTCCGCGACGGCCGGAGCGGCCGCGGGTGGCCTTCCTGTACGTACGGGGCTCGGCCGCCGTCTATCTGCTCGGCGGCGCCGGGTCCGGGGCGAGCTCGCTCCTGGAGGCAGCGGGCGCGGTCGACGCGGGCAAGGAGTCGGGCCTGGAGAAGGACTTCACCCCGGTCACCAGCGAGGCGCTCGCCAAGTCCGCGCCCGACGCGATCCTCGTCATGAGCAAGGGCCTGGAGTCGGTCGGCGGCGTCGACGGCCTGGTGAGGATCCCCGGCGTGGCCGAGACCCCGGCCGGCCTCGACCGCCGCGTCGTCACCGTCGACGACGGCGTCCTCCTCAACTACGGCCCCCGCACCGACCGGGTGCTGGCCTCCCTGGTCGACCAGCTGTACGGGGCGGACAAGTGACGGCCCTCCAGAAGACGGGCGGCCCCACCGCCGAACCCACGCCCGAGCCCGAACCCGACCCGGCGCTCCCCTCCCGCTCCCCCACGCCGCAGCGCCGCCAGGTCCCCCGGGGCCGCGCCCGGAGCCTGCTGCTCGCCTCCGTCCTGGTCGGCGCCCTGCCGGCGCTCGCCCTGCTCTCCGCCGGCATCGGCGCGTACGAGATCCCGATCGGGGACGTGCTCGGGTCCGTGCAGCACCGGCTCGGGCTCGGCGGGCAGGCGCTCGACCGGACCGCGGAGAGCGTGCTGTGGAACATCCGGCTGCCCCGGGTCGTGCTCGCCGTCCTCGTCGGTGCCTCGCTCGGCTGCGCGGGCGCCCTGATGCAGGGCGTGTTCGGGAACCCGCTCGCCGAGCCCGGCGTCATCGGGATCTCCTCCGGCGCGGCGGTCGGCGCCGTCGGCGCGATCGTGCTCGGGCTCGCCTTCGCCGGGACCTGGACGGTGACGGTCTGCGCCTTCGCGGGCGGGCTCGTCACGGTGGTGCTGGTGTACGCGATGTCCCGTTCGGGCGGCCGCACCGAGGTCGTCACGCTGATCCTCACCGGGATCGCCGTGACGGCGTTCGCGGGCGCGCTCATCGGCCTGTTCGTGTTCTTCGCCGACACCGCGCAGATCAGCCAGATCACCTTCTGGCAGCTGGGCTCGCTCGCCCAGGCCACCTGGCCGAAGGTGCTCGCCGTGCTGCCGTGCGCGGCGCTGGGCCTGCTGCTCGCGCCGCTGTTCGCCCGCCGGCTCGACCTGCTCGCGCTCGGCGAGCGCCCGGCGCGTCATCTGGGCGTGGACGTCGAGCGGTTGCGGGCCGCGCTCATCCTGCTCGTCGCGCTGCTGACCGCGGCGGCGGTCGCGGTCTCCGGCATCGTCACCTTCGTCGGCCTGGTCGTCCCGCACGTGCTGCGCATGGCCAACGGCCCCGGTCACCGCTTCCTCGTACCGGGCAGCGCGCTCGGCGGCGCGGTCGCGCTCACCGCCGGGGATCTCGCGGCCCGCACCCTCGCCGCCCCGGCCGAACTCCCCCTGGGCGTCCTCACCGCCCTGGTCGGCAGCCCGTTCTTCTTCTGGCTGCTGCGCAGGACCCGCCGCAAGCAAGGAGGCTGGGCATGACCCGCACCGCCGTGACCCGCACCGCCCCGGCCCGTACCGCCCCGGCCCGTGCCGTGCTGCCCCGCATCGCGCCGAGGCGCCGTCCCCGCGAGCTCCCGGCTCCCGTCCCCCCGGGCGGACTCGTCGCCGAGGCCGCCGGGCTGCGGGTCGTGCTCGGGCGGCGGGCCGTGCTCGACGGTGTCACGGTCGGCGTACGGGCCGGGGAGGTGCTGGCCCTGGTGGGGCCCAACGGGGCCGGGAAGTCGACGCTGCTCGCCGCGCTCGCCGCCGATCTCGCGCCGACGGCCGGCGAGGTACGGATCGGGGGCCGGGCCGCAAGCGGCTGGACGGCCGGTGAACTCGCCCTGCGCCGGGCCGTGCTGCCGCAGTCCGCGGAGCTCTCCTTCCCCTTTCCCGTCGCCGAGGTGGTCCGCATGGGCCGGGCACCGTGGGCGGGCACGGCGCGGACGGACGAGGACGCGGCGGCCGTCGCGGAGGCGCTGGCCGCGACGGAGACGGCCGGTTTCGCCGGGCGGCCGTTCTCCGCGCTGTCCGGGGGCGAGCGGGCCCGGGTGGCGCTCGCGCGGGTGCTCGCCCAGCGCACCGGTCTCCTGCTGCTCGACGAGCCGACCGCCGCGCTGGACCTGCGGCACCAGGAACTGGTGCTGCACGTCTGCCGGGAGCGGGCGGCCGCGGGCGCGGCGGTGGTCGTGGTGCTGCACGACCTCGGCCTCGCCGCGGCGCACGCGGACCGGATCGCCGTGCTGCACGGCGGGCGGATCGCGGCGGCCGGGCCGCCGGCCGAGGTGCTGGACGCGGAGGTGCTGAGCGAGGTCTACCGCCGGCCGGTGGAGGTGTTCCCGCACCCGCGGACGGGCGCTCCGCTCGTCCTGCCCGTCCGTGGATCGCTCGGCCCGCGGGAGCCGGCCGTACCCACCCGCGACCGGAATCCGGACAATTCCCCCCGCTTGACCGCCCCTTGACCAAGCCGTGAAACCCCCATTGGTCCCCTGTGACCGCGCCGTGTCCGGTCCGCCGGACCTGAGAGCCGAATCACTGGACGGGCGGATCTGGCTGAGGTAAGTCTCGGTTAAGTTAGGTCCGCCTCACCCCCGTCCCCGCCCCTGCGTCCCCCCGTGGAGCCCCCATGCGAGCCGTCCGCCTCTCCGTCGTCACCGCCGCCGCGACCGCGGCGACCCTGGCCGCCGTCACGGGCTGCACGCAGAAGAGCGACGACGCCAAGGGCGCCGACGGCGCGGTCACCGTGGTCGCGAAGGACGACTCCTGCGAGGTCTCCAGGACCGACTTCCCGGCCGGCCACCTCACGCTGAACGTGGAGAACCGCGGCAGCAAGGTCACCGAGGTCTACGTCCTCCACCCGGACGACCGCATCGTCACCGAGCGCGAGAACATCGGCCCCGGCACCAAGGCCACCATCACCGCCGAGATCAAGGCGGGCGACTACGTGATCGCCTGCAAGCCCGGCATGAAGGGCGACGGCATCCGCCGGCAGGTCAAGGCCACCGGCGCCGGCACCGGCGCCGCCCGGCGCTCCCCCGAGATGGACGCCGCCGTCGCCGCCTACCGCCAGTACGTGCAGGCGCAGGCCGACGCGACGCTGCCCAAGGTGAAGAAGTTCACCGACGCCGTCCGGGCCGGCGACGTCGAGGCCGCCAAGGCCGCCTACGCCGACTCCCGCATCGGCTGGGAGCGCACCGAGCCGGTCGCCGAGTCCTTCGGCGACATCGACCCGAAGGTCGACGTCCGCGAGGACGGCCTGGAGGCCGGCCAGGACCCGGCGAAGGACTGGACCGGCTGGCACCGCCTGGAGAAGGCGCTGTGGCAGGACAAGAAGATCGGCGACCGCGAGAAGCAGCTCGCCGACCTCCTCGACAAGGACCTCGCGGACTGGGTGAAGCGCGTCGGCAAGGCCGACATCACCCCGACCTCCATGGCCAACGGCGCCAAGGAGCTCCTGGACGAGGTCGCCACCGGCAAGGTCACCGGCGAGGAGGAGCGTTACTCCCACACCGACCTGGTCGACTTCAAGGCCAACGTCGAGGGCGCCCAGAAGTCCTTCGAACTGCTGAAGCCGGTCGCGCAGAAGAACGACCCGAAGCTGGTCGCCGAGCTCGACAAGCAGTTCGCCGCCCTGAACACGCTGCTCGACACGCACCGCGCCGACAAGAACGCGTACGTGTTCACCTCCTACGACAAGGTGACCGAGCCGCAGCGCAAGGAGCTGTCCGACGGCGTCAACGCCCTGGCGGAGCCGCTCTCCAAGCTCGCCGCCGCGGTCGTGAAGTAAAGGGGGCACCACGATGAGCGAGGACACCCGGGACCGGGCGGACCGGGAGGGCACCGCACCCTCCCGCCGCACGGTCATCGGCTGGGGCGGGGCCGGGCTCGCGCTCGGCGCCGCCGCCACGGGCGGCGCCGTGGCCCTGGCCGGGGGCGGCGGGTCCGACGCCGTGCCGGCCGCCGAGGCCGGCGGCGCCGTCCCCTTCCACGGCGCGCACCAGGCCGGCATCGCCACGCCCGTCCAGGACCGGCTGCACTTCGCGGCCTTCGACGTGAAGACGAAGGACCGCGCGGAGCTGATCCGGCTCCTGCAGGACTGGACCCGGGCCGCCGAGCGCATGACGGCGGGTCACGAGGTCGGCGACGGCGCCTACGGCGGCCTGCCGGAGGCACCGCCGGACGACACCGGCGAGGCGCTCGGCCTCAAGCCCTCCCGGCTGACCCTCACCATCGGCTTCGGCCCCTCGCTCTTCGACGGCCGCTTCGGGCTCGCCGGCAGGCGGCCCGCGGCCCTGGTCGACCTGCCGAAGTTCCCCGGCGACAACCTGGACAGGGCCCGCAGCGACGGCGACCTGTGCGTGCAGGCCTGCGCCGACGACCCGCAGGTCGCCGTGCACGCCATCCGCAACCTGGCCCGCATCGGCTTCGGCAAGGTCGCGGTGCGCTGGTCGCAGCTCGGCTTCGGCAAGACGTCCTCGACGACGCCGGACGCCCAGACCCCGCGCAACCTGTTCGGCTTCAAGGACGGCACCCGCAACATCGCGGGCACCGACACCGCCCGCCTCGACGAGCACGTGTGGGTGTCCGGCGAGGACGCCCGGGGCCCGGCGGCCTGGATGGGCGGCGGCTCGTACCTGGTCGCCCGCCGGATCCGGATGAACGTCGAGACCTGGGACCGCACCCCGCTCGCCGAGCAGGAGGACATCTTCGGCCGCGACAAGAAGGAAGGCGCTCCGGTCGGCAAGGCCGGGGAGCACGACGAGCCGTTCCTGAAGGCGATGAAGCCGGACTCGCACGTGCGCCTGGCGCACCCCGACACCAACGCCGGGGCGACCATCCTGCGCCGCGGCTACTCCTTCACCGACGGCACCGACGGCCTCGGCCGTCTGGAGGCCGGCCTGTTCTTCCTCGCGTACCAGCGGGACGTCCGCACCGGCTTCATCCCGGTACAGACCTCGCTGGCCCGCGCGGACGCGCTCAACGAGTACATCCAGCACGTCGGTTCGGCGATCTTCGCGGTCCCGCCGGGCGTCCGCGACAAGGACGACTGGTGGGGCCGGGAGCTGTTCGCGTAATCCAGGAAGGAGTCCGACGTGTTCGGCAACTATCTGATCGGCCTGCGTGAGGGGCTCGAGGCCAGCCTCGTCGTCTGCATCCTCATCGCCTACCTCGTGAAGACCGGCCGCCGCGACGCCCTGAAGCCGGTCTGGGCCGGCATCGGCGTCGCCGTCGCCCTCGCGCTGGCCTTCGGCGCCGGCCTGGAGTTCGGCTCGCAGGAGCTGACCTTCGAGGCGCAGGAGCTGCTCGGCGGCTCGCTGTCGATCCTCGCCGTGATCCTGGTGACCTGGATGGTCTTCTGGATGCGGCGCACCGCCCGGCACCTGAAGGCGGAGCTGCACGGCAGGCTGGACGCCGCCCTGCGGATGGGCACGGGCGCGCTGGTCGCGACCGCGTTCCTCGCGGTGGGCCGCGAGGGCCTGGAGACGGCGCTGTTCGTGTGGGCGTCGGTACGGGCCTCGTCGGACGGCACGTACGCGCCGCTGGCCGGCGTGGTGCTCGGTCTGCTCACGGCGGTGTTCCTGGGCTGGCTGTTCTACCGGGGCGCGCTGCGGATCAACCTGGCGAAGTTCTTCACCTGGACCGGCGGCATGCTGGTCGTGGTGGCGGCCGGCGTCCTCGCGTACGGCGTGCACGACCTCCAGGAGGCGCGCTTCCTGGGCGGGCTCGGGAACAAGGCCTTCGACATCTCCTCGACGATCCCGCCGGACACCTGGTACGGCACGCTGCTCAAGGGCGTGTTCAACTTCCAGCCCGATCCGACGGTCCTTCAGGTCACGGTGTGGGCGCTGTATCTGATCCCCACGCTCGCCGTGTTCCTGGCCCCGGTAGGGTCGGGTCCGTCCAGGCGGGTGGAGAAACAGAGGGCGACCGAGACCGATGAGAAGGCTGAGGCGAACCGGGCCGAGGCGGCAGGCTGACACGCTCCTCGCGGCGGTCACGGCGTCCGTCCTCGCGCTGGGCGCGAGCGGATGCGTGACCGTGCACGGCGAGCGGGAGCCGATCCCGGCGGCGAGCGAGGCCGAGGCCGGACAGGCCGTCAAGGACTTCACCGACGCCTACAACAGGGCCGACAAGGCCTACGACCCCGCCCTGGACGCGGGCGTGGTCACCGGCCCGCTCGGCGAGATCAACCAGGCGGGCCTGCGGTCGCGCCAGAAGACCAGCC
Organism: Streptomyces roseicoloratus; assembly: GCF_004117935.1. Taxonomy (GTDB): domain Bacteria; phylum Actinomycetota; class Actinomycetes; order Streptomycetales; family Streptomycetaceae; genus Streptomyces; species Streptomyces roseicoloratus. The sequence continues at coordinate 88,931 of NZ_SDOY01000152.1, forward strand.
CGGGCGGCAACAAGAACCACGTGCCGCTGGAGCTCACGGACGCGAGGTTCGTCATACCCCGCAAGGCGGGCTGGCCGCGCTGGTTCGTCGCCGACACCGACTCCAACCGCGACACCGACAAGGGCAGCGGCGACACCCGCTGGCTGCTGGTCTTCGTGCGCGGCAGCGCCGCCGAGCAGTGGGAGGTCGCCTACCTGTCGATCCTGACGCCGGACGAGATCCCCGCCTTCAAGAAGGAGGCCGGGTACGCGGTGCCGGTCGCCGCCGACAGCGACGCCCTCGCGGTCCCGCCGAAGGACCTGGGCGAGCGGTACGTGTCGTTCCTGAAGGACGGCCAGGAGGGGCCGTTCGCGCCCGGCCCGCACACCACCGGCTGGCGCGACGACCGCAGGAAGGCCGGAACCCGCCCGGGCCTCGCCACCCAGTACGTCGACCAGGTCGAGAACCGCGGCGACTTCGCCCCGCTCGCCCTCGCGACGGAGGACGGCGGCGCCCTGGTCTTCTTCGCCACCCGCTACTTCGAACGCCAGACGGCCGCGGCCGGCTACCGCCCGAAGGTGGGCCCGGAGGTCCGGGCGCTGATGACGGGCGAACTGAAGAGCACGATCACCAAGCGCTGGGTCACCGGCCAGTCCGCCCTGGTGAAGCCGGCGGGCACGCAGGCCGCCGCCGTGGAGGTCCTGGCCCGCCTGCAGGGCGTGACGGCGGCGGAGGGCTCGTAGCGGGTCGCGGGCGTGCGCGGTCGGTCGGCAGCAGAGCCTCCGGCCGGCGGCGCGGCGCCGAGCCTCGCCATCTGCGGCCCAGCGGCCCAGTGGCTCAGCGCCTCGATCGCCTCAGCGGCTCAGCGGCCAGGCGGGTTCGTGAGGGGTGGGAGTGCCCTGTTCGGCCTGGGCGGCCGCGTGGCGGGCGCAGGCGTCCGTGAGGGCCTCCAGGAGGCTCAGCGGCTCGGGCCGGGCGTGCTCGGGTCCGCGCAGCCAGGAGAGGACCGGCCGGCTGTCCTCGTCGCCGGGGAGCCGGGACGGCGGCACCAGGACGTACGAGCCGCGGCAGTGCCAGCGCAGGCCCGGATGCTCGTCCATGGTCTCCGGGTGGCAGTCCAGCTCGCACGGCCACCACTCGTCCTCGTCCTCGGGCGTGCCGCGGGTGGCGGTGAAGAAGAGCATGCGGCCCTCGTCCTCGGGCCGGTCGTCACCGGCGCCGGAGACGGCGACGGGCCCGACCTCGACGCCCTCGGCGAGCAGTCGCTCCAGGGCGGCCCGGCCGGCCGGGAGCGGCACGTCGAGCACGTCGTGGACCATGCCGGTGGCGGTGATGAAGTTCGCCTCGGGCTGGTTGCGGGCCCAGCGCTCGATCTGGGCGCGGTCGGTGGTCGACTGGGTCTGCCAGGCGAAGGAGACCGGGTGCCGGGCCGGCGTGGGACAGCCGATCCGCTCGCAGGAACAGCGGTAGCCGACGGGGTACGCGGCGGGGGCGATGGGCATCCCCGCGGCGGCGACGGCCAGGAGCGACTTCTCGCGGTCGTTCTCGATGTCGGCCGCGGTGCGCCTGGGGCGCCTGCGCAGCCACTGTGCGAGTCTGCTCTCCGTGCCGCGGTAGCGGCCGATGCCGTCGCCCATCTATCCCCTCACCTCATGCTCGCCCGTTCGGTCCTACGGGCTCTCCATGGTCCCACCATCCTGCGCCCCGGGTGACCGGAGTCGGGAACCGGGGTCTCACTCCTTCGCGGCCAGGCCGCGCAGGGCGAGATCGACGAGGGTGTCGGCGTAGTCGTGGGTGAGCGGCAGGGTGCGGTGGAGCCAGCGGTGGTGGAGCGGGCCGACGAAGAGTTCGAGGGCGGTCCGCGGGTCGACGCCGGGGTCGGCCTGCCCGGCGGCCTGGGCGGCCTCGATGCGGCGCACGAAGGCCTGGAGCTGGGGTTCGAGCAGCTTGGCGGTGAACTCGGCGCCGAGCGCCGGGTCCACGATGCCCTCGGCGGCGAGCGCGCGGGTGGGCCTGTCGAAGGCCGGGTCGTTCAGCTCGTCGACGGTGGCGCGGAGCACCGGCTTGAGGTCGGCGGCGAGGTCACCGGTGTCGGGGATCTCACTCCCGCCGTCGCCGCCCGCCGCCTCGGCGGCCTGGCGGGCGAGGTCGAGGAAGGCCTCCATGAGGACGGCGGCCTTGGAGTTGGCGGGCCACCAGCGGTAGATGGTCTGCTTGCCGACGCCGGCGCGGGCGGCGATGCCCTCGACGGTGGTCTTCGCGTAGCCCTGCTCGGAGACGAGGTCGAGGGCGGCGACGTAGATGGCGCGGCGGGAACGCTCGCTGCGGCGCGAGGCGTCGGGCGCCTTGGCGGCGGCCGCACGGGGCGCGGCGGCCGCGGCGGCCGTGCGGGGCGCGGCGGAGGGGTCGGAGGTGTCGGGCATGCGTCCACGCTAGCAGCTCGCGAGACGCCACGTCTCGCCGCCGGCGCGGCGACCCGCCCGCGTCCGTACGGGCGCCCGTCCAGCACCGTACGACGACCCGCTCGCCGGCCGTACAGACCCGCCCCGCACCGTACGACGACCCGCCCGCCCTCCGTACAGGCACCCGCCACGCACCGTACGACGACCCGCCCGCCCTCCGTACAGGCACCCGCCCCGCACCGTACGACGACCCGCCCGCCCTCCGTACAGGCACCCGCCCCGCACCGTACGGCGACCCGCCCGCCGTCCGAACCACCCGAACGGTCCACTGCGCGCCGACCCCGGAAAGCGGACCATGGGCTCACGATCGGCGTCGACGACCGGTCCCGCCGGCGTGCTCTAGTCCAGCGACCGTAGAGGAGCCCTCTTTGCGCACCACTCCGCGTGAGCCCTCGCCCCGCCGTTATCTCATGTGCCCACCCACGCACTTCGAGGTGACGTACTCCATCAACCCCTGGATGGACCCCACGAAACCGGTCGACCTGCCGCTCGCGCTCGCGCAGTGGGAGGACCTGCGCGACCGCTACCGCGCACTCGGCCACACCGTGGAGCTGCTCGACCCGGTGCCCGGGCTGCCGGACATGGTGTACGCGGCGAACGGCGCGACCGTGGTCGGCGGCCGGGTGCTCGGCGCGAGGTTCGCCCACCCGGAGCGGTCCGCCGAGGCCGTGGCGCACCTGGACTGGTTCCGCAGGAACGGTTACCCGGACGCGGACGTACGGGTTCCCGAGCACGTCAACGAGGGCGAGGGCGACTTCGCCGTGACCGCCTCCTGGATCCTGGCCGGCCAGGGCTTCCGTTCCAGTCCGCTCTCGCACGGCGAGGCCCAGGAGTTCTTCGGCCGGCCGGTGATCGGCCTGGAGCTGGTGGACCCGCGCTACTACCACCTGGACACGGCGCTGTGCGTCCTGGACGACGCCCGGGACGAGATCATGTACTTCCCGGACGCCTTCTCGCCCGGCAGCCGCGCGGTCCTGAAGCGGCTGTTCCCGGACGCCCTGCTCGTCCCGGCCCCGGACGCCGCGGTGCTCGGCCTGAACGCGGTGAGCGACGGCCGGCACGTCCTGCTGCCGCAGGCGGCCGTGGGCCTCTTCGAACCGCTGCGGGCCCTCGGCTTCGAGCCGGTCGGGATGGACCTGGGCGAGCTGCTCAAGGGCGGCGGCAGCGTGAAGTGCTGCACGCAGGAGCTACGGGCCGCACAGGAGCAGCCGGCCGCGCAGGGCGGGGCGAGCCCGGTCGGTCCCGACCGGACCGCGTAGGACGGGGCGAGCCCGGTCGGTCCCGACCGGTCAGTCCCGAGCGGCGGAACCCTCGGGTTCCGGGGGCCAGGGGTCGCCCCACTCGGCGTCCCTGGCCTCCTTGTAGAGGGCGCCGTGCCGCTTGGTGACCGTCTCGCGGGCGAGGCCGTCCGGCCCGCACAGGTCGAGCAGCACCTGACCCTTGCGGATCTGCGGCCTGCGGGTGATCCGGGCGGGCGCGGGCGTGACCGGGAAGCGGGCGGCGGCCACGTACGCGTACTTCTCGTCCTCGTACGGCAGCGAGCCGCCCTTCACCTGCCGGTGCAGCGAGGAGCGGCTGACCCGGGCGGCGAAGTGGCACCAGTCGGTGCCCGGCACGATCGGACAGGCGTCGCTGTGCGGGCAGGGCGCGGCGACGGTGAAGCCCGCCTCGACGAGCAGGGTGCGGGCGGCGATCAGCCGCTCGTAGCCGTCGGGCGTGCCCGGCTCGACGACCACGACGGCCCGCGCCGCGCGCGCGGCCTCGGCGACGAGGGTCGTGCGGTCGGCCTCGGTGAGCTCGTTCAGGACGTACGAGACGGTCACCAGGTCCGTGTCGGCGAGCCGCAGCGCCCCGCCGATCCGCTCCCGGCGCCATTCGGCGTCGAAGACGCCGCGGGCGAGCTCCTCACCGATCGCGAGGGCCGGTTCGGCCCAGTCGAGGACGGTGGTGCGGGCCGCGCCCTCCCAGACCTCCGCGACGGCCCAGCTCGCCGAGCCGGTCCCGCCGCCGACGTCGGTGTGGGTGGCGGGCGTCCAGTCGGGCGCGGCGTCCGCGAGGGCGTACACCGCGTCCCGTACCGCCTCGAAGGTGGCCGGCATCCGGTACGCGGCGTAGGCGGCGACGTCGGACCGGTCGCGCAGCACGGGCGCGTGGGTCTGCGTGGCCCCCCGGTAGTTCGCGATCAGCCGGTCGACGGCCTGCGCGGCCTGCCGGGGCGGCAGCCCGTCGAGGACCGCGCCGAGCGCGCTGCGCAGGGTGTCGGCGGAGGGAAGGGAGGCGTTCACCTCGACATTCTAGGGTTCGGCGCGCGGGGGCCGGTCAGGACGTCGCGGGGCGCCGGGGGCGGCACAGCAGCAGGAAGCAGCCGAGGGCGGCGACCGCGCAGCCGACCTGGACGACGGCCATCGGGACGGCCGTGGTCTCGCCGGCGATGCCGACGAGCGGGGAGGCGACGGCGCCGATGAGGAAGGAGGTGGTGCCGAGCAGGGCGGAGGCGGATCCGGCGGCGTGCGGGGCGCGCATGAGGGCCTGGGCGTTGGTGTTGGGCATCGCGAGGCCCATCGCCGACATCAGCACGAACAGCCCGGCGGCCACGGCCGGCAGTCCGGGGTCGCCGAGGAGACCGCTGGTCATGACGAGCAGGGCGGTGGCGGCGAGCAGGATGACGCCGAGGCCCCAGCCGAGCACCTTGTCGAGGCTGACCCGTCCGACCAGCAGCTTGCCGTTGATCTGACCGACGGCGACGAGACCGACCGAGTTGAGCCCGAAGAGCAGGCTGAAGGTCTGCGGGGAGGCGCCGTAGATCTCCTGGACCACGAACGGCGAGGCGGAGATGTAGGCGAAGAGGACGGCGAAGGCGAGGCCGCCGGCCAGCATGTAGCCGGTGAAGACGCGGTCCGCGAGGAGTCCGCGCATGGTGCGCAGCGCCTCGCCGACGCCGCCCGCGTGCCGCCGGCCGGGCGGCAGGGTCTCGTGGAGGAAGCGCCAGACGACCAGGGTGAGGACGAGGCCGACGGCGGTGAGGACGTGGAACACGCCCCGCCAGTCGGTGATCCGCAGGATCTGGCCGCCGATGAGCGGGGCGACGATGGGCGCGACGCCGGAGATGAGCATGAGGGTCGAGAAGAACCGGGCCATCTCGACGCCGTCGTACAGGTCGCGGACGACGGCCCGGGCGATCACGATGCCGGCGGCGCCCGCGAGGCCCTGGGCCAGCCGGAAGCCGATGAGCAGCCCGGCGGACGGGGCGAAGGCGCAGACGGCGGTGGCGAGGACGTACACGATCATGCCGACGAGCAGCGGCCGCCGCCGGCCCCACTTGTCGCTCATGGGACCGACGACGAGCTGCCCGAGCGCCATGCCGGCGAGGCAGGCGGTGAGGGTGAGCTGGATGGTGGAGGCGGGGGCGCGCAGCGACTCGGTGACCTCGGGCAGCGCCGGCAGGTACATGTCCATGGAGAGCGGCGGGAGGGCGGTGAGCCCGCCGAGCACGAGGGTGACGAGGAGCCCGGCACGCCGGGCGGAGGCGGTCGAGGGGGCGCGCGTGTCGGGTGCGGGCGCCGGGGCGCGCGTGTCGGATTCGGATGCGGGCGAGGCGGGCGGTGGGGCCGAGGCGGGCTGCGGCGCTGCCGGTGTCGGTATGTGGGTGCTGCTGTCCTTGGCGGTGGCCCGGCCGCTCTCCGGCATCGGCTGCTCCGTTTCGTCGAAATCCCTCGGCAAGGTTACGCGTGTCAGGCAGGTGCCAGGGGGAGCGGTACGAGGGGCGGCGCGGGGCACGGGGCCGCGGTGCCGGGCAAGAGGCAGGGGGCAGTGGGCAGGGGGTCAGCGGCTTGTCGGGTACAGAACATCCACAGGTCGGACAGTCCGTCTCACCCCTGGCCGGCCTGCCGTACGCTGCGCGCCCATGAGCATCGCAGTGGTGACGGGAGCGGGTTCGGGCATCGGCCGGAGCGTGGCGCGGGCCCTCGCGGCGGCGGGCTGGTCGGTGGCACTCGCGGGCCGCCGGGCGGAGCCTCTGGAAGAGACGGCGGCGGCCGTGCCGGCCGGGCGGTCCCTGTGCGTGCCGACGGACGTGACGTCGGCGGAGCAGGTGGCGTCGCTCTTCGAGACGGTACGGGCCCGATGGGGCCGGGTGGACCTGCTCTTCAACAACGCGGGCACGTTCGCGGGCGGCGGGGTTCCGGTGGAGGAACTGGATCCGGAGACCTGGCGGTCGGTGGTGGACGTGAACCTGACGGGCGCGTTCCTGTGCGCGCAGGCCGCGTTCCGCACGATGAAGGAGCAGTCGCCGCAGGGCGGCAGGATCATCAACAACGGCTCGATCTCGGCGCACGTGCCGCGCCCGCACTCGATCGCGTACACGGCGACGAAGCACGCGATGACGGGCCTGACGAAGTCGCTGTCGCTCGACGGCCGTCCGTACCGGATCGCGTGCGGTCAGATCGACATCGGCAACGCGGCGACGGAGATGACGGCGCGGATGCAGACCGGGATCCTCCAGGCCAACGGAGAGCTGGCGGTGGAGCCGGTGATGGACGCGGCGGACGTGGCGGCGACGGTGGTCCACATGGCGGCGCTGCCGCTGGAGGCGAACGTGCAGTTCGCGACGGTGATGGCGACGACGATGCCGTACATCGGGCGGGGCTGAGCAACTCCGGCAGGCGCGGCCGGGGGCGGCGCGGAGTCCCGCTACCCCTACCGCGACCGCTACCCGCCGACGGCGGGGGACGGGCGGGGAACGGGCGCGCGCCGCAGCGCCGCTCGCCGCGGAGTCCCGCCTTCGGCGGAGGGGGGTCGTCGCCCCCCTGCCCCGCCGCCGTCGGCCGCGATCGTCAGTCGGCGGGTGCCTGCCCGGTCTCGAAGCGGGAGACCTTCCCGTCGGTCACGGTGAAGCGCCAGGCGGTGCGCATGGAGCCCCAGGTGTCGTTGGTGTAGGTGGCGACGAGGGTGCGGCCGCCCTCGTTCTCGTCCTCCACCTCCATGCGCCCGTTGGAGGAGAAGATCTCCCGCTCCGTCCACTCCTCGAGGTTCCGGTCGGTGCCGTCGTCGGACATGGAGGCGTCGGAGGTCAGGAGCCCGAAGAAGGCCTCCCGGTCATTGGCGTTGAGAGCGGTCACGAAGGCCCGCACGACGGGGTCGCTGAGCCGGTCCACGGGAATGGTCATGCCCTACCCGTACACCGGCCCGGCCCTCCGCCCGGGGAACCCGGCCGCGCGTCAGCGTACGGGGTCGGCCACTTGGGCGAGCAGTGCTGCCGACTCCTCCGGCGCCAGGACGCGTTCGAGGACGAGGTCGCCGGCCATCCGGGGGAAGAACCGCCCAGCGTCCCAGCTGCGGGCGTAGGGCGGCGGGTCGAGGACGAGCAGGCGCACTCCGCCGACGACGGGGATGTCGGACGGGTTGCCCTCGTTCCAGATCCACTCGCCGTCGGCGCCCACCAGGTTGAAGGACCCGGTGGTGGGCACCAGGCCCGCCTCGTCCCGGCAGCGGGCGACGGCCTCGGCGGACGGCGCGTCGCCCGGCAGGTGGCCGCCGCCGATGAGGGCGTGGGCGAGGAGGGTGTGCAGCTGGAAGTTGTCGCCGATTCCGGAGGCGCGCAGGGCGAAGCCGGCGCCGCTGACCCGGTCGATGGCGACGATCGGTTCGTCGTCGAGCACGGCCAGCGCGTACTCCAGGCGCTTGAACCGGAACCGGTCGTCCGCCGCCTCGGCGGCGTTCCGGACGGCCGCGAGCAGTTCCGGTCGTCCCGGGACACCGCGCCGCACGGCCGGCGAGCCGAGCATCGCGACCCCGGCCATCTCGAAGGGCTCCAGCGACTGCCAGGCCGCGACCGCCCCGTACCCGAAGCGTTCGACGTCCTCCTCCGTCAGGCCCTCGCCGTCGTGGCCGGGCAGCTCGCCGCGGCCCTCGGCGGTCCAGCGACGGGCGAAGTCCCCGGCCGTCTCGAACGCCTCGCGTACGGCGGCGAAGACGGCCGGGGCGCAGGCCACCGGGTCGGCGCCGCGTTCGACGCAGGCGCCGACGACCACGGCGACCACGGCCCGCGGCCCCGGCGGCACGTCGGGCAGCAGGGCGGCCAGCCGGGGCGCCGCCTCGTGGAGTTCGGCGTCGTCCGCCCCGTCGAAGGTGCTCTGCAGGGCCCCGAAGGCCTTCTCGGCGGCCTCGGCGTCGTGCGCCCGTACGGCGCTGCCGAAGTCCGCCACGGCGGCCGTGAACCGCCCACGTCCGAATATCATCCGCGCACCCTACCGCCCGTCCACGACCTGGCAGTCTTGCCTCCATGACGGACACCGCCGCCTGGCACACCGTGACCCTCCTCCAGCAGTGGCTCACGACCCATCAGCAGCTGCCCCGTGACGAGGAGATCCTGGTGCGCGTCCTCAAACTCTCGGAGGAGGTCGGCGAGGCCGCCCAGGCGGTCATCGGCGCGAGGGGCGTCAACCCGCGCAAGGGGCACAGTCACGGCCGGCAGGACGTCGAGGCGGAGTTGTGCGACGTCATCATCACGGCGATGGTCGCCCTGCGGACCCTGACGCCGACGGCGCCGGAGGTCTTCGCACGGCATGTGGAGCGGGTGGCGGCGCGGTCACTGAAGGCGCCTCGGGCGACAACCGACACGTGAGACCGGTGGCATCGGCTTCCGTACGTCTCGATTCGTGCACAAGCAGTGAAAAGCGTGAACGTTCTGTGTATGTTGAGCGCCGCTCGGTCCCCTGCTCGTGGAGCTTCCCATGACGCAACCTCCGCCGCCCGGCCACGGATACGCCCAGGTGCCCCCGCCGTACGGCCCGCCTCCCCCTCCCCCGTTTCCGTATCAGGGGCCTCCCGTGCCGCCCCGGCGCTGGTGGCAGCATCCGGCGCTGGTCATCGCCGCCCTGGTCGTCCTTCCGCCCGCCGGCATCGCGCTCGCCTGGCTGAGCCACTGGAGCCGGACGGTCAAGATCGTCGCCACCGTCCTCGCGAGCCTGTGGTTCCTGACGCCCTTCCTCGGCAACCCGCCGAAGGATCCGGCCGTGAAGGACGAGGCGAAGCCGAAGGCGCCCGCGACGGCCACTCCCTCAGCGAGCCCCACGCCGAGTGCGCCGCCCGACTACGTCGGGCAGAACCTCAAGACGGCGAAGGCCGCCGCCTACGAGGCCGGGTACGACGCCATTTCCCATGACGCCTCCGACAAGGACGCGGGGCAGTGGGACGACGACAACTGGAAGGTCTGCTTCCAGACCCCGGCGGACAAGAAGGCGGGCTCGATGCCCACCCTCGACTTCGGCGTGGTGCGCAACGAGTGGCCGTGCCCGGCGAAGGACGGCGAACCCATCCCGTACCCGAGGATGCCGAAGGTCGTCGGCCGGACCTTCGCGAAGGCGTCCGAGACGCTGAAGCCCCTCGCGCTCCGGCAGATCGGGGCGGACGCCGCCTACACCGACGTGACCCTGCCTGCCGACGTCGACGACTGGAGCGTCTGTTTCCAGAACCCGGAGGCGGGCGAGGAGATCGAGGATCCCGCGACCACCACGGCCGACCTGAAGGTGACCGCCCCCGGCACGCCCTGCCCGGAGAACGAGTCCACCGAGCTCCATCCGGACCCGGTGCCCACGCATGACGACAGCGACGACTCGAACAGTTCCTCGGGCGGCACGTCGTCGGGAGGGTCCTCCGGCGGTTCCTCCGGCGGATCCGACAGCGTCTACTACAAGAACTGCACGGCCGCCCGAGCAGCCGGCGCCGCCCCGATCCGCCGCGGCGAGCCCGGATACCGCTCCGCCCTCGACCGGGACGGCGACGGCATCGCCTGCGACAGCTAGGACTGGTCCGGCCGGAGGCCGGGTGCCGTGGGCACCAGACGCCGGCCGAGGGCGGCCCTTGAGCTGCGCCCAGGCTCTTCAGGTCCGGAGCCAGATGGCCGCGGCTGCCGCTGCCGCGGCGCCAAGGTGGGCCTCCGGCGCAGGCCAGAGGCCCTTTCCGCGACAAAGCCCAGATGGGGGCAGACGAGTCGGGCTGTACGCCGGGGACTGTCGGCGCAACGCAAGGACCTGCATAAACGTGCAGGGATGGCGATTCCGTGGCTACTTTGATGGCTACGTAACAAGACGTCCCCGCCCGGATCGGCCCGGACGGGGACGTCGTCGCTCCTGAGATTCAGACGGTCCCCTCGATGCGTTCGAAGATGTCCGCGTCCGTCTCCCGCTGCCAGACCGGCAGGTCGGACCAGTCGGCGACATATCCGGGCTTCGGGTCTTCGAAATGCCGGAACATCTGGGCGGTCCAGCAGATCGCAACGAATCGCCCCTTCTGCTCGCGGGTGAGCCGGGCCGCGTGCCCGCCGCTGACCTCGATGAAGTCGCGCACCTGCCCGTACACGGCGGTGGCCGCTTCGCGCTCCCACGCGGGCGTGTCGTCCCACGGCGTGACGTAGCCAGGCTTGGGCTCGCCGGGGTAATGCTTGTTCACACCGTCGATCCACGCCTCGCGGAAGATCCGGCCGTCATTCATGCGCGTGTCCCTCTCGTCATGCGGTGCGCGGAAGCGCCGCGATTCGGTGATCAAGAGTCGAGACTCGGTCATCGGACATGAGCGGGGCAAGACGCCCCCGAAGCCCGTCCAGCTTCTTGCCGATGAATCCCGAATTCGACCGGTCGGCCAGTCCGAGTGCCTGCTCCGCGTAGTGCACGACCTGATCGATGTCCCGCCTGTGCGCCCCGAGCACGGCGAGGTCGCTGAGAACAGCAGCTCGGCGACGCAGGGACAGGGGTTGGGCAAGGGCTGCGGTGAGCGCTTCCTCGGCGAGATCAGGGCGGCCCAGCTGGAGGTAGCAGGCCCCTCTCTCCTCTGCCAGGCGGGAGCCGTCGAAGCGGAGCCAGCCGCCGTTGTGGGAGTGAGCGCTGTCGAGGGTGTGCACTTTCTCGGCTTCGTCAAGAGCCCGGTTGCACGCGGCGAGATCGCCCACGGCCGCGTACGCCTGCGCCTGGACGGCCGCGACCCAGTGACGGGTGGAGAGAGTGTCGTCGCCCCTCCGGGCGATGCGGAAAGCTGCCGCGAGCAAGGGCTGGGCAGCGTGCGCGCGACGCGCGTACAGCTCGACGTACGCGTGGCGCGTCATGGCACACGCCCACAGGTCGTGGTCGCCACCGGCGTAGGCCGCGTTGGCGGCCAATGTGTAGCACTGCGCGGCGTCGGTGTACCGGTTGGCGTCGAAGAACAGCTCGCCGACGAGCTGGTAGAGGTCAGCCGTCATCCGACACAACCGGGACCGATCCACAGCCGTACGGGTCTCGGCCAGCCCCTTCGCCATCACATCGAGCTGTGCGCGCACCGCAGGGAAGACCACATGCTTGGCGTCCGATAGCGCGTAGACCTGCCAGAGGCTGCGATGCAAGGCGTCCCCCGTCTCCAAGAGCGTCGACGCTGCGCGCCCTCGGGTGGCGTCACCGGCATCGGGAAGCGCGACCAGCGCACCCGTAACGGCGAGCAGACCCAGGACTTCGCGGCGCTTCATGTCGCCATCATCACCATGGAGGAGGGGTGGAACAGCGGAGAGCCCGGCTGTCTCAGCCGGCTGTTCCTCGGAGAGAAGGGCTTCCAGCTCGGGCAGGGTCACTCCCAACAGCCTTGCGATCTTCGGCCGTTGATGAGGACGCGGGGTGGCACGACCACTTTCCCAACGGACCACGGTGGACGCGGCCACCGAGAGCACTTCTGCGAATTCCTCCTGAGAGTAACCCCGGGCCGCGCGTCGTTCCGCAAAGTGCCTTCGCCTCGACGTCATAGGCCTCCCCTCACGAGAACCCTTTCACGCACTCATACCCGCCACGCGCCAACGCCTGGAAAACGCCCGGGTATTGCGCGACGTCCGCTCTGGGAGAAGGTAACGGATCGTCGTTGACTGGTCACACGCCGCTCGGAGGGCGAAGGACCCTTCGGCGGCTCCCACCACGGGAGGAGCGACCGAGTGACAACCTCCGGACTGCCCCGCAGGAACTCTGGCGACAGTGGCCGTATGTACACGCCGCCAGAGCCCCGGCCGGGTGCGCCGAGCCGGGCTCTTCGCGTGCGGGCGGCCGGCGGCTGGGAGAAGTTCATGCGCCGCATCGAGGCCCGACAGGAGCCGCAGGAGTGAACCCGGTCGGTTCCGACGGCTACGAGCACCACCCGCTCCTGGACACGCTTGTCCGTGACATCGCCTCGCGTGGGGAGGGCGTGCTCGTCGCCGTCACACACGAGCTCCACAGCCACGGCACGGTCCGCATCGCGCACATCCGGCCCGCGTCCGGAGTCGAGTGGACGACCGCGGCCGACAACATCCAGGCCGCTCGCCCCTGAGCCGCGGCCCGCAGATGGCCGTCCGCGCCCCCTGGCGCAGACGCATTCCCGCACCGCGCCCTTCAATACAAGGAGTCTCATGACCACCTCTGTTGCACTCCCCTCCCCCACACGCCCGTGGGGTGCGGGCCGACTCGCGCCCTACCCGGCGGTCATCCGCCGACCCCACGCCACGGTCGCCGTCGACCCCACGACGCAGCTCGGGGTGTTCCGCGACCGCGTCGGGCAGGTGGTCGAGATGGGCAAGCACGGCACCAGCTCGGGCACCGAGACCTCCACGACGACGAACTCGGACTCCCGGAACGACCAGGGTCACGATCAGGACAGCACGCAGGACTGATGGCCATGACCGAGGAGAGGCCGGTTCTGGTGGCCACCGAGGCGGACGACATCACCGCCGACATGGTGATCACCGAACTCAACCGGCGCCATGTGCCGGTGGTCCGGTTCAACCCCGCCGACATCGGCGAAAACCTCACGGTCTCGGCTCAGTTCGGCACCTGCCCGGCCCCGGTGGTCGGGCAGGTGTGCACCCCGTCGAGAACCGCTGATGTGTCTCAGGTCCGGTCGGTGTACTGGCGCCGCCCGGAATGGCCCACGTTTCCCCACCTGTCCGCTGACGACTCCCGGTTCGCGGCGGCGCAGGTCCGCTACGGATTGGGGGGCACCCTCTACGCCCTGGACGGCCCGCTCTGGGTCAACCACCCCCTGCGCGTTGCCGCAGCCGATTACAAGCCCGCGCAGCTCGTTCTCGCCCAGCAACTCGGCTTCACCATCCCTCCCACCCTTGTCACCAACGACCCGGACGAGGCCCGCGAGTTCGTCCGGGCTCAGGGGCAGGCGATCTTCAAGACACTGCGATGGACCCCCTACACGCGTGATGGCGTACCGGTGACAGGGTGGGCTGCCCCCGTCGCGCCCGAGGAGATCGACGACAGCGTTCGGGTCGCGCCCCATCTGTTCCAGGCCCGCGTGGACAAGGTCGCCGACGTCCGCGTACTGCTCGTAGGCCGACACACGTTCGCCGTACGCATCGACTCCGACCTCCTGGACTGGCGCAAGGACTACAGCGCCCTGACCTACACCGTGGAGCACCTTCCCGACGGGGTGACCAAGGGACTGCGTGCCTATCTGGACCGGCTGGATCTGGTCTCGGGAAGCTTCGATCTCGCGGTCGACCGGGCGGGGTACTACTGGTGGCTGGAACTGAATCCCAACGGACAGTGGGGGTGGCTGGAGACCGAGACCGGCCTCCCGATGTCCGCTGCCTTCGCCGACCTGCTCGTACAAGGAGATCGCCGATGACCGACCCGGCATCCGAGCGACGCCGCATGGCGACCGTTCTCATGAATCGAGGGGTCCTGAAATCCGCCTGGCTGCGTAAGGCCGTCGAGTCCGTCCCCCGCGAGCGGTTCCTCCGCCCGGGAGTCTTCCTGGACGAGGGGCGGACCTGGCGGCCCGTCACCGCCAACGACGCGAATCCGGACGAGTGGCTGAAGATCGCATACAGCGTAGACACCCTCACCACCCAGCTCGACGGCCAACTCACCGCCGACCAGGCCGACGAACGCGTCGTGGGCGTGCCCACGTCCTCCTCGACCGACCCGGCCACCGTCGTCGGCATGATCGAGACCCTGGACCTCGCGACGGGCCACCGAGTCCTGGAGATCGGCACAGGCACCGGCTACTCCGCAGCCCTGATGTGCCACTACCTCGGCGAGGACAACGTCGCCACGGTCGAGGTCGACGCACAAGTGGCCGCACGCGCCGATGCCGCTCTCGAAGCCGTCGGCTTCTCGACATGGACGGTGACGGGCGACGGGCTCCTCGGCCACCCGTACCGAGCACCGTACGACCGGGTCATCGCCACCTGCGCGGTCCGCCGCATCCCGTACGCGTGGATCAGGCAGACGAGACCCGGAGGCGTTGTGCTCGGCACGGTCGGCTCGTGGCCATGGGGAACCGGCCTCGCGAAACTGGCCGTCGGCGATGACGGCACCGCCGAGGGCTCGATCGTCGGGAGTTCCTCCTTCATGCAGGCGCGGGCCCAGGCCGTGGCCCCCATGGCCGGCGATCTCTCCGCCCGGACCGCGTACGCGGACAGTGAGCGGCGCACCCGGATGTCTCCTCTTGTCCTGGAGGAGTGGATGCCCGCCTTCCTCGCTCAGCTGGCGGCGCCCGGCGTTCACTTTGTCCGCGCGTCGGGCCGTGATGGCTCGCCCTTGCGGTACCTGTTCAATCCGGAGAAGGAGTCGTTCGCCGAGTTCCTCGTCGACGGCGAGAACTGGATCGTCCGCCAAGGCGGTCCGGTGGCCCTGTGGGATGACGTGGAACGTTCTCTCGTGGCCTGGCGGGACGCCGGGGCGCCGGAGATCGACTCCGTACGGCTCCGCGTGACGCCCACGTCCCACCGGTACTGGATTGACCAGGCGCCCTCTCTGCGCTGGGAGCACCGGATCGCCTGACCCACTACGCTCCGGACATGGACGACGAACCGCTCTCCCAGTGGGCCGAGCGTCGCGACGCGAGGATCGGGCAGCTCCGCGCCATCCCCCTCGTGAACGGCGACGGCCCGAGGGCATCGCATATGAACCCCGATGCACCCCGCGCGATCCAGCGGTGGAACGGCCATCTGTGGGAGCCGCACGGCTTCGCGGCGAATCTCGCGGAAGCAAGACTCCTCCTCTTTCCCCACACCGAGGCTGCCCTTCCCTCTGCCTCTGAGGCGACACCGAAGCTCGGCCCCGGGACCGGCAGACATCGGAAACCTCCGACGCCCCGATAAATCGGCGGGTCAGTGGCGGCCCATGCCATACCGCTGAAATCCTCTCCCACCCGGTAGACCACCGACGGCACAATGCCGCCCGTGAGCAACGACATATCCGATGACCCATGGGCCCAGCGGGTGTATCTGATGTGGCTGGCCCGTGACACTCGCTACGCTCTGACAGCCCTGACCGCCTGAGCGCCTGAGCGCAGAACACTCCGGTTCCGCCAGCCGCGTGGGTCTGCTTCGAGGACGGCCCAGCCGATACCCACGCCAAGCCGCCCAGCGTGGCTACCTTCATGGCTACCTTCGTAGCGGTGGGGTTCGGTTTCAACCGGTACAAACAGGGGTGAGGCGACACCCACGATTCCACAGAAGAAGGCTTCTGACGTGCGATATCGCAGGTCAGAAGCCTGAGGGGCAGACGAGTCGGGCTGTACGCCGGGTTCTGTGCCCCGGGACCTCGCGGTCGTCGGGGTGACGGCCATCCATCTAGGACCGGCGTTGCCGCCGGTCTCGTGCGGTCTACCCGCGGACTCGGGCGGGCAGCCCTCGATCGTCCGCGCAGGGACACCGGAGTGTCCCCTTTTGACCTTGCTCCGGGTGGGGTTTACCTAGCCGCCTGAGTCACCTCAGGCGCTGGTGGTCTCTTACACCACCGTTTCACCCTTACCGAGGACCGAGGTCCCCGGCGGTCTGTTCTCTGTGGCACTGTCCCGCGGGTCACCCCGGGTGGCCGTTAGCCACCAC
The DNA here is from genome assembly GCF_004117935.1 of Streptomyces roseicoloratus. Classification (GTDB taxonomy): domain Bacteria; phylum Actinomycetota; class Actinomycetes; order Streptomycetales; family Streptomycetaceae; genus Streptomyces; species Streptomyces roseicoloratus. Next base: position 105,206 of record NZ_SDOY01000152.1, read on the forward strand.
CTTGCCCTGTGGAGCCCGGACGTTCCTCGGGAGGATCCGAAGACCCTCACGCGGCCGCCCGCCCGGCTCGTCTGCCGTGCCGACCATGCTACCTGGCGTTCCGGCGGGTCCCGGCCGGGTCGGGGCGCATGCCCGCCACCGACGCCGGATCCTCCTTGACCTTGTCGTAGCGGCAAGGTTTCTACTGGAGCCATGCGTATCGGCGAGATCGCCGCGCTCGTCGGGGTCACCCCGCGGGCCGTGCGGCACTACCACCGGATGGGGCTGTTGCCCGAGCCCGCGCGGCGGGCCAACGGATACCGGGAGTACGGGATCCGGGACGCCGTGCTGCTCGCGCGGATCCGGCGGCTGGCCGAGCTGGGTCTCGGGCTCGACGAGGTCGGGGACGTCATCGCGGACGACGAGGGGCGGGAGCTCGTGGAGGTACTGGAAGAACTGGACGCGGACCTGGAGCGGCAGGAGCAGGTGATCCGGGAGCGGCGGACGCGGCTCGCCGAGCTGCTCGCGGAGGCGCGGGAGGGGCGGCTCGCCGCCGACGGGCCCGTCTCGCCCGAGCTGGCCGCCCTCCTCGCCGACCTCGGCGAGCCCGGCACGCCCGGCAGTCCCGCCGACTCGCCCATGGCCGCCAGGGACCGCGAGATCCTCACCCTGCTCGACACCGTCGTACCGGAGGAGGACCGGGCCCGGTTCATGGAGATGATGCGCGACGCCGCCGGTCACGCCCCCGCCCTCTACGCCCGGCTCGACGCCCTCGCCGACGCCGCCCCCGACGACCCGCGGGTCGCGGAGGCCGCCGCGGCGCTCGCCGCCGTCCTGCCGGACGAGGCGGGCGTCGAGGTGCCGGACGGCGGGCTCGCCGACATGTTCTTCGGCGACCTCGCTCCCGCCCAGGCCGCCGCCGTACGACTCGCCATGCGCCTCGTGGCGGAGCGTGCCCGATGAGGGGGGTGACGCGGCGCGTGACCACCTGGCTCACGTACGCACTGCTGCCCGCCGAGCTCGTCCTCGCCGTCTGTCTCGTCGCCGGCGTGCGGATCCCGCCCGCCGTGCTCGCCGTGGCCGAGACCGCCGTCGTCGTGCTGCTCCTGACGCAGGGCCTCGCCTATCTGCGGCTTCGGCGGCGCGGGCTCGGCGCACGCGAGGCCGTGCGCGTCCTCGTGCCCGAGCCCGCGCGGCGGCTCGTCGGGCACGAGCTGCGGCTGATGGCGAGCCTCGGCCGGTGGACGGCCCGGCGGCCGGACCTGGGCGGGCCGGGTGCGACGGCGTTCCCGCACGCCCGGGACCAGGCGGCCCTGATGTACGGCTTCGCCTTCGTCTGCGTCGTGGAGACCGTCGGGGTGTCGTACCTCCTCGCCGAATGGCCCGCCGTCCACGCGGTGATGCTCGTCCTCGACGTCTACACCGTCCTCTTCGTCCTCGGTCTGCACGCCGCCTCCGCGACCCGGCCGCACCTGCTGACCGCCGACGCCCTGCGCGTACGGCAGGCGGCGCACGTCGACGTGACGATTCCGCTGGACCGGATCACCGCCGTGCGGCGGGAGACGCTGTTCTCGCACGAGAAGAAGGACGGCGAGCTGAACCTCGCCGTCGGCTCCCAGACCTCCCTCACCCTGGAGCTCGGCGAGCCGGTGGACGCGCCGCGGCTGCTCGGCGCGCCCCGTCCGGTACGGCTGGTCCGCCTCCACGCGGACGACGCCCGCGCCCTCCACCGCGCGCTCACCGGGGCCTCGCTGCCTACGCCGGGACGAACTGTGCCTTCGCCCGTCCCGGGTCCGCCTGGGTCAGCCTGACCCGCAGCCACTCCCCCAGCGGCAGCCCGGCCCCGTCGCCGCCCTCGATGCGGGCGACGACGGCCGGCTGCTCCAGGTGGACGGTGCCGACCGACGGTTCGCGCTCCTTGACGTCGATCACGTACGCGTCGAAGAGCTCCCCGATCCGGCCGCTGAGCAGCGCCGCCTCCACGATGTCCACGCTCTCCCGCTCGACGGTGCCGGCGCGGCGCGCGCCCGACGCCATCTCGTCGGGCAGGGCGGGCAGCGCGGCCCGTACCCACGCGGGCGGTTCCTCGCCCGCCACCGCCGCCACGCACAGCTCGGCGGCGTACCGGTCGACCAGCCGCCGCAGCGGCGCCGTGCAGTGGGTGTACTCGTCGGCCACGGCCGCGTGCACTGCCGGCGTCGGCACCTCGCCGTCGGTGAAGACGGTGTAGCCCGCGCCGCGCAGCAGCGTCGTGCACTCCTGGAGGAAGGCGGCGTGCCGCGGGTTGGCCGGGTCGACGGAGCGGACGACGTCCGCGTACGAGACGTGGTGCGGCCAGTCGACACCGAGCGCCTGCGCGGAGCGGCGCAGCCTGGCCACGGCACCGTCGGGCGCGGTGGGCAGGGTGCGCAGGATCCCGGTGCCGGCGGCCGTCATGAGGTCGGCGGCCGCCATGCCGGTGAGGAGGGAGATCTGGGCGTTCCAGCCGTCGGCGGGCAGCGGGGCGCGGTAGGCGAGCGTGTAGGTGTCGCCGTGCTCGACGATCTCCTGCTCGGGGACGCCGAGGGAGATCCCGCCGCGTTCGCGCTCCAGCTTCTCCCGCAGGGTGCCGATCTCGCGGAGCAGCGCGAGCGGTTCCTCGGCGGTGCCGGTGTCGATGCGCCGCTGTGCGCCCTCGTAGTCGAGCTTCTCCCGGCTGCGGACGAGGGCGCGGCGGACGTCGGTGGCGACGCGGCGCCCGTCGGCGTCGAGGTCGATGCGCCAGAGCACGGCGGGGCGGGGTTCGCCGGGCAGGAGGCTGGCGGCGCCCTCGGAGAGGACGGCGGGGTGGAGGGGGACCTTGCCGTCGGGGAAGTAGAGGGTGAGGACGCGGCGGTGCGCCTCGGCGTCGATCGCGCCGCCGGGCGTGACGAAGGCGGCGACGTCGGCGATGGCGTAGTGGACGCGGTAGCCGCCGCCGGCCCGGCGGGCCAGGTGCATGGCCTGGTCGAGGTCGGTGGAGGTGGGTGGGTCGATCGTGAAGAAGGGCAGGTCCGTCGCGTCGTGCCCGGGCAGCCGGGGTGCCTTCGCCGCGGCCTCCGCCTCGGCGAGGACGTCGGCCGGGAACGCGCCGGGAGTCCCCAGCTCGGTCCGAAGCGCGCGCAGCGCGGCCCGCAACGGAGCCTCGGCTGCGCCGGTCACGTGGATGTGGCGACGGGGCATGGACCGAGCGTATGGCGCAGGGCGGAGGGCGGCACGTCGTACGCCCGCCCGCGCAGGGCGGAGGGCGGCACGTCGTACGCCCGCCCGCGCCGTGCGCCTGCCTGGACTCGCCCGCCCGCGCTACGCGCCTCCCGGCGGCCCGGCCCGTGTACGACCCGGCGTCCCGCCGGGCCCGGGTGGCGGGCGGCACCTCGTACGCTGGGGCACTGGGGCCGCACCCCCACCCCCGTACGTACGAAGGAGAACCGCCGTGCTCGTCCTGTTGCCGCCCTCCGAAGGAAAGGCCTCCTCGGGGCGCGGGGCGCCGCTCAAGGCGGAGGGGCTGTCGTTGCAGGGGCTCGCGGAGGCGCGGGCCGCGGTCCTCGACGAGCTGGTCGAGCTGTGCGTCGGCGACGAGGAGAAGGCGCGCGAGGTGCTGGGGCTCAGCGAGGGCCTGCGCGAAGAGGTCGCCAAGAACGCCGAGCTGCGGACGGCCGGAGCGCGGCCCGCCGGCGAGATCTACACCGGCGTCCTCTACGACGCCCTCGGCCTCGCCACCCTCGACGCGGCGGCGAAGAAGCGGGCCGCGAGCTCGCTGCTGGTGTTCTCGGGTCTGTGGGGCGCGGTGCGGGTGACCGACCGGATCCCGTCGTATCGCTGTTCGATGGGCGTGAAGCTGCCGGGGCTCGGCGCGCTGGGCGCGCACTGGCGCGGCGCGATGGCCGCGGTGATGCCGGAGGCGGCGGGCGAGGGCCTGGTCCTCGACCTGCGCTCGGCGGCGTACGCGGCGGCGTGGAAGCCCAAGGGCGAGGTGGCGGCCCGTACGGCGACGGTGCGGGTGCTGCACGCGCCGACGCGGAAGGTGGTGAGCCACTTCAACAAGGCGACGAAGGGGCGCATCGTGCGCAGCCTCCTGGAGGCGGGTGCCGCGCCGGCGAACGTGGCGGACCTCGTGGAGGCGCTGCGCGACCTCGGGTACGTGGTGGAGGAGGGCGGCAAGGCGGGCGCGCTCGACGTGCTCGTCGACGAGATCCACTAGAGGCGCCTCCTGCGAACGAGGCCGGGGGACGCGTCTCGCGAACTGGACCCGCGAACTGGACCCGCGAACGAGTGCGAACGGGACCCGCGAACGAGCGTTGCAGGATGCGCAACGCTCGTTGCGCGCTTCGTTTGCCCTCGGCAGGATGAGGCGCATGACGAGCGTGCTCGATCTCGCCCCCGCCGCCCCCGTCGTACCCGTCGTCGTGATCGAGGACGCCGCCGACGCCGTGCCCCTGGCCCGCGCTCTCGTGGCCGGCGGTCTGCGCGCGATCGAGGTGACCCTGCGGACGCCGGCCGCGCTCGGCGCGATCCGGGCCGTCGCGGACGAGGTCCCCGAGGCGGTCGTCGGTGCGGGCACGGTCGTGTCGGCGGCCTGCGTCGCGGCCGCCGCCGGCGCCGGGGCCCGGTTCCTCGTGAGCCCCGGCTGGACGGACGCGCTGCTCGACGCCATGCGGGACTCGGGCGTGCCGTTCCTGCCGGGGGTGTCGACGGCCTCAGAGGTCGTGGCGCTGCTCGAACGCGGCGTCAAGGACATGAAGTTCTTCCCGGCGGAGGCGGCGGGCGGCGTCCCCTACCTCAGGTCGCTCGCCGGCCCGCTCCCCCAGGCCCGTTTCTGTCCCACGGGCGGCATCTCGCTCGCCTCCGCGGCGTCCTACCTGTCCCTGCCCAACGTGCCCTGCGTCGGCGGTACGTGGATGCTCCCGGCGGACGCGCTCGCGACGCGCGACTGGAAGCGGGTCGAGTCCCTGGCCCGCGAGGCGGCGGCGCTGGCCCGCCGAGACCGTCGACCCGGCCCCGTCCTCCGGGACCGGTCCCGCTAGACCGGTCCTGTGAGGCGGATCCTGCCAGGCCGGTCAGTCGCGTGCGTCCGGCTCCGGCTCCATGGCGCGGTGGTCGCCGAGGGGGCGGTAGCCGAGGCGCTGGTAGAGGGCGTTGCTCGTCGGGTTGGCCGTGTCCGTGAAGAGGAGGACCTGGCGGGCGCCCGTGGAGAGGGCGGCGCGGGTGGCCGCGACGGTCGCGGCGCCGCCGTAGCCGCGGGCGCGGTGGGCGGGCGGGGTGTAGACGGTCGAGACGCGCGCCTGGCCCGCCGTGGTGGGTGAGACGCTCGCCATCGCGACGGGCCCGCCGTCCGTCTCCCAGAAGTGGAGACGGACGTCCGCCACGCGGGCCGCGACGTTCGCGGTGTAGTCGACGGTGGCGTCCTCGCCGACGTCCCGGGCGTACTCCCGCATCCAGGTGGCCGCGAGCGGCACGTCCGCCGGCGCGGCCACGCGTGCCGCGCCCCGCGGCGCGGGATGCGGCGGCGTCAGTTCGGCGAGCCGGAACAGCCGCAGCCGGTGGGTCGTCCGCCACGGCCGGCCGCCGGCCCGTACGTATGCCTCGACCGTCCCCGACTCGCCCCGTACGGAGGTCACTTCGCGTCCGTTCGGCAGCGGGGCGGCGCCCAGCGCACGCGCGGCGGCGTCCGGCATCGCCCCGAGCAGCAGCATCCCGGCCGGCGTCGCCAGGAAACCGCCGCCGCCCGGACCGTCCCACCAGCCGCGCAGTCCCACGGCGTCGGGCATGCCCAACAACGTGGTGTTGCGCGCCGGTTCGGCGCTCAGCCACGTGTACGCGGCGCGCCGGAAGACCTCGGGATCCTCGGTGAAGTGCCAGTCCATGCGGTGATGGTGGTACGGCGCCGGGCGCGGGTCCAACCGTTTTCGGTCCCGCTCAGCGCAGGTGCGAGGTGTCGTTCAGGAGCCGTACCGAGGCGTTGCCGTCCGCGTAGTAGGCGACCGCCGAGATCGAGGCCGCCGAGAGTTCCATGCGGAAGAGGGACTCCGGCGGGGCACCGAGGGCCAGGCGGACCAGGGTCTTGATCGGGGTCACGTGGGTGACGAGCAGGACCGTGCGGCCCGCGTACGCGGCGGTCAGCCGGTCGCGGGTCGCCGCCACGCGGCGGGAGACCGCCGCGAAGCTCTCGCCGCCGCCGGTCGGCGCCGCCTTCGGGGAGGCGAGCCAGGCGTCGAGGTCGTCCTCGTACCGCTCGCGGACCTCGGCGAAGGTGAGGCCTTCCCAGGCGCCGAAGTCGGTCTCGCGCAGCCCGTTCTCGATCCGGACGTCCAGGCCGAGACGGGCGGCGACGGCCCGGGCGGTCTGGCGGCAGCGGGAGAGCGGCGAGCTGACGATCTCCTGGATCGTGCCGCGCGCGGCGAGCGCCGCCGCCACGGCCTCGGCCTGCCGGAGCCCGGCCGGGGACAGCTCGGGGTCCGTGCCGCCGCTCCCGGAGAACCGCTTCTCGGGCGTCAGCGCGGTCTCCCCGTGCCGCAGCAGCACGAAGGTCGCGGGCGCACCCATGTCGGGACCCGACCAGCCGGGGGCGGCGGGCGCGGCGGGCGCGGGCGCCGACGGGCGCTCCGTGAGCGTCACGTTCGGTGCCGGGCTCGCCGTTGGGTGGGCCGCCTCCGCCTCGAAGTCGCCGCTCGCCGTGGTCTCCCGCTCGGCCGCCTCCCGGTCGGTGGTCGCCGCGGTCGCCAGGGAGGCGCGGGCCTGGGCGGCCAGGGCGGCGTCGGGCGCGAAGAGGCCCTCGGGCTCCGGCTCGGGACGCGCGCCGGAAGCGGAAGGGGAGCCGGAAGCGGTGGCGGGCTCCGCACCGGACGTCGTGCCCGTGGCGCCCAGCGCCGCCCGTGCCCGGGCCGCGCCGGCGGTGGCGTCGCCCGCGGCCGCGCGCGCCGCAGCGAGTTCGGCGGCGTGGTCCACCGGGGCGGACGCGGTCAGGGTGGCGGTCGACGCCGACGGCGACCACTGCTCGCCGCGGCGGCCCGCGTCCATCGCCTCGTTCGCGAGCCGGTCCGCGTGCTTGTTGCGCTCGCGCGGGATCCATTCGTACCGCACGCGGCCGGGCGGGAAGACCCGGCCCGCCTCGGCGGCCAGTGGCTTCATGTCGGGGTGCTTGATCTTCCAGCGGCCGGACATCTGCTCGACGACCAGCTTGGAGTCCATGCGCACGTGGACGGTCGCGTCGGGGAAGAGCTCGAAGGCCGCCCGCAGGCCGGCCACCAGGCCCTTGTACTCGGCCACGTTGTTCGTGGCGACGCCGATGTACTCGGCACGCTCGGCCAGGGTCTCGCCCGTCGCCGGGTCGAGGACCACCGCGCCGTAGCCGGCGGGGCCCGGGTTGCCCCGGGAGCCGCCGTCGGCCTCGACCACGAGCTCGCGCATTACAGGCCGGACTCCGACGTACGGACCAGGATGCGGCGGCAGTTCTCGCAGCGCACCACCGCGTCGGCCGCGGCGGCCCGCACCTCGTTGAGCTCGGTGATGTTCAGCTCGATGTGGCAGCCCTCGCACTTGCGCTGGTACAGCCGCGCCGCGCCGACCCCGCCCTGCTGCTCGCGCAGCTTCTCGTACAGCTTCATCAGGTCGGCCGGGACGGAACCGGCCACCAGCTCGCGCTCCTTGGCGACCGAGGCGGCTTCGCCGTCGAGCTCGGCCTGGGCGGCGTCGCGGCGGCCGGTCGCGTCGTCGACCTTCGCCTGGACGGCGGAGACCCGCTCGGTCAGCTCGGCGACCCGCTCCTGCGCGGACTCGCGGCGCTCCATGACCTCGAGGACGATCTCCTCGAGGTCGCCCTGGCGCTTGGCCAGCGAGGTGATCTCGCGCTGGAGGTTCTCCAGGTCCTTCGGCGAGGAGACGGCACCGGAGTCGAGGCGCTGCTGGTCGCGCGCGGCGCGCTGACGCACCTGGTCGACGTCCTGCTCCGCCTTGGTCTGCTCGCGGGCGCAGTCGCTCTCCTCGGTCTGCGCGGCGACGAGCAGGTCGCGCAGCTGGGTGAGGTCCTTGGTGAGCGACTCGATCTCGGCGTGCTCCGGCAGCGACCTGCGCTTGTGCGCGATCTGCTGGAGGCGTACGTCCAGCGCCTGGACGTCGAGGAGTCGGATCTGGTCGGCGGGCGCGGCGTTCAGTTGGGGGCTCCAGAAGAGGTGTAGTCGGAAGGGGCGCGCGTGGCGCTGTGCGCGGGCGCGGCGGGGACGACGTGGGCGGACCAGGGGTCGGTGACCGTCTTCGAGACGTGGACCCGGAGGTCCCAGCCGTGACGGTCGGAGATCGTGTCGAGCTGCGCGGCGGCCTGCTCGCACCAGGGCCACTCGGTGGCCCAGTGGGCGGCGTCCACGAGCCCGAGGGGCGAGTGCTGCGTCGCCTCGGAGACCGGGTGGTGGCGCAGGTCGGCGGTGAGGAAGGCGTCCACGCCCGCCGCCCGCACGGCGTCGAAGAGGCTGTCGCCCGAGCCGCCGCTCACGGCGACGCGGCGCACCGGCATGTCCGGGTCGCCGGCGACCCGGATGCCCTGCGCGGTGGCGGGCAGGCGCCGGGCCGCGCGCGCGGCGAACTCGGCCAGGGTCTCGGGCTGGCCGAGCTCGCAGATCCGGCCGAGGCCGTTCTCCGGCACGAGCGGCCCGGTGACCCGCAGGTCGAGCGCGCCGGCGAGGGCGTCGGAGACGCCGGGGTCGGCGGTGTCGGCGTTGGTGTGCGCCACGTGCAGGGCGATGTCGTGCTTGATCAGGGTGTGCACGACCCGGCCCTTGAAGTGCGAGGCGGCGACGCTGGTCGTGCCGCGCAGATAGAGCGGGTGGTGGGTGACGACCAGGTCGGCGCCGAGGCCGATCGCCTCGTCGGCGATCTCCTGGACGGGGTCGACGGCGAAGAGGACGCGGCGGACCTCCGCATCGGGGTCGCCGCAGACCGTGCCGACGGCGTCCCACTGCTCGGCCCGCTCGGGCGGCCAGAGGGCGTCGAGCTCGGCGATGACTTCAGACAGACGGGGCACGAAGCAAAGGCTACCTGCCCTCCGCCTTCCGCCGTCCTGACCTGTGGACAACCACCCGCCCGCCTTGTGGACAACCACCGAGGGCCACCCACGAACACGTCGACAGGCCCCCTCGACGGGCACGCCTCGCAGACCTCGCAGACCTTGCAGACCTCGCAGACCTAGCAGACCTTGCAGGCCTCGCAGACCTCGGAGACCTCGGAGACCTCGGAGAACCGAGCCCGACGACAGCAGGCAGAACCAGCGAATCCCCGTCCAGGAAAGTCGGACCGCGGTCGGACAACGGCCGGGAGGACCGGCAGCCGACCAGGGAATGCCGACGACGGCGGGGCGGACGGAGGAACCGAAGCGGACCCGAGGCCGACGACGGCGGGGCGGACGGAGGAACCGAAGCGGACCCGAGGCCGACGACGGCGGGGCGGGCAGGCAGCCGCCCCACCACGGATAGCTGAGGACGGCGGGGAGGGGGCCGGGGCCGGAGGGTGGGGGTGTCCGGACGTGGCGGCCTCCTCCACGCGCGAAGCGCAGGGGAGGTGGCAGTCCGGACACCCCCACCCGCAGGCCCCGGCCCCCGCACCACCCACGGGGTTCACAGCCCCCGGCCCGAGCCCGCCCCGGAACCCGCACCACCCACGGGGTTCACGGGACCCCGGCCCGAGCCCGCCCCGACCACCGCCACCCCCACGGGGTCCCGGGGCGCAAGGGGCAAAGCCCCGGCCACCGCCACCACCCGCGGGGCTCCGGGGGCCCGGGGGCCCGGGGGCGGGCAGCCCCCGGAGACACCACCAGCACACCCCACCCCCACCCCTCAGCGAATTCGGACACCCGCCACCCTTTGGTGTGAAGTGCGATGGCTCGTGTTGTTCGGCTGGAAGTGCGAAAACTAGCTTCGTGACCGGAGGTGACGAGTCGATGACAGCCTGTGCCATCGAGACGACCACGGGAGACGGCTCTGGAAGCGGAAGCCCCGCCGTCGGCCCGGGAGCGTTCACGATCACCGCGAACGGCGCCTACGCGGCGCGGCTCGCCGGTTCCGGAGACGCCCTCTACGTGGAGCGGTGGACCCTCGACGGACCCGAGCCCTACGCCGTACCGCTGCCGGTCGCGCAGCCCGAGGAGCCCGGCGCGCTCCTGACCCCGCTGGCGGACGGCCGCGTGCTGGTCGGCCGCGCGGTGGACGGGTCCCGGTACGCGTTCTCGCTCCTCTATCCCACCGGCCCCGACACGGGCGAGCTCTCGCTCGGCTCCGTCCAGGCGCCCGCGCCCGGCGCGCTGACGCTCCTGCCGCCGTCGCCGGACGGCATCTGCGCCTACGCGATGTGCGTCGGCCCGGACACCACCACGCTGTGGCTGGTGGCGGGCGGGGCCTTCGGCCCGGAGCGGGTGGCCGAGATCAGGGGCCGCTGCTCGGGAGGCGTCTGGCTGGACCGTACGGGCCGGATGCTCGCGCTCGACCGGCAGCTGGACGGCGGCCCCGTGAAGGCGGTCGCGGTCGACCTGGAGCGCGGTGGCGAGGTGACGCCACTGCTGCAGATCACCGAGGAGAGCCACGACCGGCTGCTCCTCGCGGACCCCGACAGCGGTCTGCTGCTCATCCGCTCCGACGCGCCGTCGCCGGGCCACGACCGGCTCGGCTGGGGCGTGCTCGGCAGCCTGCTGCCGGTCAGGTTCCCCGAGTGCCTGCGGCTCGACGACGCGGCGGTGACGCCGATGGCCGTCCAGCCCGGGCAGGTGCTGATGCCGGAGAACTGCGGTGTGGCGCTGCGGATCGACGCGATGGCCGGCAGCTGGGTGGGCATGTGGCGGCCTTCGTCGCGGCGGATGCACCACCTCGCCGCGCCCGTGGGCTGGCTGGCCGGTTCGGCCCTGTGGACCGCCGACGGCGTGCTGCACCTGCCGTACGCGACGGCGGGCGCGCCGTGCGGCCTGGCGCCCCTGACGGAGCCGGCGGAGACGACGGCCGAGGCCGGGGCGGAGGCGGGGACCGGGGCCGGGGCGGAGGCGGGATCCGGGGCGACCGCCGCGGCGGCCACGGCCGGGACGCGGACGCCCGAACTCACCTCGCCCACAACGCGGACCGGTGCTGAAGCCGGTGCTCCGGAGCCGAAGGTGTGCCGCCCGGTGCCGTTGCAGCAGGCTCCGCTCACCAACCGTAAAACCGCTGGTTAAACTCACCACGCCGCATCGGAAAGAGCGACGACTACGGGGTGAGTTCCACCATGAGCGACATGGACGCGCAGGATCAGAACGGTTCGGGCAAGCATCGCGGACCGGCCGCGCCGGCGGAGGACTCGTCGTCCTCCCCGCACGGCCGCCACCGGCGCGAGCCCGACGCGCGATGACGGCGCGCTGAGCGCGTGAACGGCCCCCGGACGAAGGTCCGGGGGCCGCTCACGCTTCTCCCCACCACACCCCCATGTGGCCGGTCCCCGCCGAGCCCGCTCAGCCCTTCTTCAGGCCCAGCACCTCCGCCGCGGCGAAGGTCTCGCCGGCCGGACGTGCCGCGTAGTGCGGCGTCAGGAGGCCGTCCAGCTCCTCGTACGTGAAGACGTCCTTCGCCGTGTCGAACTTCGCGGCCACCCTGGGCCGGTCCACGATCGCCACCATGCCGCCGTGGACGACGAGGAGCTGGCCGTTGACGCCCGCCGCCGCCGGGGAGGCGAGGTAGCCGACGAGCGGCGCCACGTGTTCCGGCGACAGCGGATCGAGCTCGTCCGCGGCGGTCGGCTCGGCGAAGCCGGCGAACACGTCCTCGGTCATCCGGGTGCGGGCCCGCGGGCAGATGGCGTTCGCGGTGACCCCGTACCGGGCGAGGGCCAGCGCCGTGGAGGTGGTCAGGCCGACGATCCCGCCCTTGGCCGCCGCGTAGTTGGGCTGGCCGGCCGAGCCGGCGAGGAAGGCCTCGGACGAGGTGTTGACGATCCGGCCGTAGACGCCGCTCTCGCCGGACTTGGAACGGCCGCGCCAGTGCGCGGCGGCGAAGTGCGTGGTGTTGAAGTGGCCCTTGAGGTGGACGCGGATGACCGCGTCCCACTCGTCCTCGCTCATCGAGAAGACCATGCGGTCGCGCAGGATGCCCGCGTTGTTGACCAGCACGTCCAGCTTGCCGAACTCGCGCACGGCCAGGTCGACCAGGCCGCGCGCGGTCGCGAAGTCGGCGACGTCGCCGAGGTGGGCGACCGCCCGGCCGCCCGCCGCGCGGATCTCCGCCGCGACCTCCTCGGCGGGTGCCGCGGAGGCCTCGCCGGAGCCGTCCCGGCCGGGCTGGCCGTAGTCGTTGACGACCACGGCGGCGCCGAGCCTGGCCAGTTCCAGCGCCTCGGCCCGGCCGAGTCCGCGGCCGGCGCCGGTGACGATCGCGCTCAGCCCCTCAAGAGGGAGTGACATGGACAGGTCCTCTCAGGTGTGGGTGCCGCTGCCGTGCCCGTGCGGCGCCGGTTCCGACGCCGGTCGGACGTCCGTCGGAACCGGCATGGATCTCGCTGTTCGGTCGGATCCCGAGCACCGTCAGATCTCGGCGCTCGGCCGGATCTCGGCGCTCGGCCGGATCTCGAGCTCGGTCAGGTCTCGGCGCTCGGTCAGATCTCGATGCACGTGCGCAGGGCCACGCCCGTCCGCATCTGCTCCAGCGCCTCGTTGATCCCGGCGAGCGGCACCCGGTGGGTGATCAGGGACGCGAGGTCGATGCGGCCGGCCCGCCAGAGCGCGATGGCGCGTTCGTACGAGCGGAGCACGTCCCCGCCGCCGTACATCGAGGGCAGGATCCGCTTCTCGTCGAAGAACAGCTCGAACATGCTGAGCTGCAGGAAGTCGTCGAGCGCGCCCGCGCCGACCACGCACAGCGTGCCGCCGCGCCGGGTCGCCTCGTACGCCGTGCGCGCGGTGGCGGACCGGCCGACGACCTCGAAGACGTAGTCGAAGCCCTCGCCGCCGGTGATCCGCTGCTTGGCGTCGGCGAGCGCGTCGGGCGCGACGGCCTCGGTGGCGCCGAAGCGGAGGGCGGCCTCGCGGCGGGACTCGACCGGGTCGACGGCCACGATCTGCGCGGCGCCCTGGAGCCTGGCGCCCTGGATCGCGGAGATGCCGACGCCGCCGCAACCGATGACGGCGACCGACGAACCGGCCTCCACCTTGGCCGTGTTGACGGCGGCGCCGAGGCCCGTCGTCACGCCGCAGCCGATGAGCGCGGCGATGTCGAAGGGCACGTCGTCGGGGATGGGGACGGCGCAGCCGGCGTCGACGACGACCTCCTCGGCGAAGGTGCCGGTGCCGGCGAAGCCGAAGACGTCGCCGCCGGGGCGCCTGAAGTTGGGGGTGCCGGCGTTCATGAAGCCGGCGAGACAGAGCTGGGTCTGCCCGCGCTTACAGGCGGGGCAGCTGCCGCAGGCGGGCAGCCAGCACAGCAGCACGCGCTGGCCGACGCTCAGGCCGGTGACGCCGTCGCCGATGTCGACGATCTCGCCCGCGCCCTCGTGCCCGGGGACGAAGGGCGCGGGCTGCGGCAGCACGCCGCTCATGGCGGAGACGTCGGAGTGGCACAGGCCGGTGGCCCGGACCCGGATCCGCACCTTGCCGGGCCCGAAGCCCACCGCCTCGACGTCGTCGAGGACCTCCAGTTTGTCCTGGCCGATCTCGTGCAGTACGGCTGCGCGCATGGTGCGGCTCCCCTCGGGGGTGTCAGGGCGGGGGTGGTGAGGCGGGGTGGTCGAGGCGGGGGTGAGGTCGGGGGTGGTGCGGCTGGGGCGGTGAGGCTGGGGTGGTGAGGCGGGAAATGCCAGGGGCACGGACTCGGGTCGGGAGGGCCTCAGGAGTGTTCGACGACGGTGTCGGCGAGCACGGGCGCGTCGTCCCGTTCGACGGCACTGACCGCCACCTGCGTACGGCCCTCGCCGGACCACATCCGGATCCGCAGGGTCTCGCCCGGGAAGACGATCCCGGCGAAGCGGGTGCGGTACGAGCGGACGCGCGTGACGTCGCCGCCGAGGAGGGTGTCGACGACGGCCTTGAGAGTCATCCCGTACGAGCAGAGGCCGTGCAGGATCGGCCGGTCGAAGCCGGCGAGCTTGGCGAACTCGGGGTCGGCGTGGAGCGGGTTCCAGTCGCCGGAGAGCCGGTAGAGCAGGGCCTGGTCCTCGCGGATGGGCCGCTCGGCGGTGACGTCGGGCGTGCGGTCCGGGAGTGCGAGGCGCTCGGAGGGCCCGCGGTCGCCGCCCCAGCCGCCCTCGCCGCGCACGAAGATCTGGGCGTCGCTGGTCCACAGCGGTCCGTCGGCGTCGGCGGCCTCGGAGCGGAGCACCAGGACGGCCGCCTTGCCCTTGTCGTGGACGGCGGCGACGCGGGAGGTGGAGACGGCCCTGCCGGAGATGGGCAGCGGGCGGTGCAGGGTGATCGACTGGCCGCCGTGGAGGACGGCGGCGAGGTCGATGTCGATGCCGGGCGCGGAGAGCCCGCCGACGACACCCATGCCGGCACCGGCGACGGTGGCGAAGCTGGGCAGGACGTGGAGCCGGGATTCGAGGGTGTAGCGCAGCTCGTCGGCGTCGGTCGCGGGGACGCCCGCGCCGAGGCCGAGGTGGTAGAGCTGGACGTCCTTGTGGTCCCAGGCGATCTCCGCGCTGCGGGGCTCGGCGGCGACGGCCTTGGCGGCGTCAATGGGCATCGCTTGGTTGCTCCTTGTGGCAGGTGAAGACCTCGGCGCGGCCGTCCGCACCGTCGACCGCGCCGAGGCCGTGCGGGAGCGTTCTAGAACGCGTTCTAGAACGGTGATCCCCATGTATAGCCGAGCCCCTGGGAGTTGTGAACCCTCCTGACGAGATGTCAGAAACCACGGCGGGGCCCTGCCCGTGCCCCCTCGGGGCCGCCCGCTCTTTCCCCCCGCCGGACCCGGGACATTTGTCACCGCCAGGTCCGTACGTCCGGGCCTGCCGAACCCTCGCCCCCGCTCCGTAGCGTCGTGGCCATGACGAACGAGACAGCGAGGCCGGCAGTGAGGCCGGCAGTGAGGCCGATGGGGACGGCGACGGGACCGGGGGCGGCAACGGGGACGGCAACGGGAGCGAGGGCTGGGGCGGGTACGGCGGGGAGAAGGACGGAAACGGCGGAGACGGCCGTCGGCATGACGGCGGGCACGGCAGTCGGGACAACTGCCGGGACGGCAGCCGGGACAACGGCCGGCACGACAGCCGGCACGACGGCCGAGACGACAGCCGGGACGACGACGGCCGTCGCCTTCTCCTCCGTGACCAAGTCCTTCGGCGCCGTCCGCGCCGTGGACGGGATGGACCTCGTCATCCGCCGCGGCGAGACCGTGGCCCTCCTCGGCCGCAACGGCGCCGGCAAGTCCACCACCGTCAGCCTCCTCCTCGGCCTCGACGAGCCCGACGGCGGCCTGGTCCGGCTCTTCGACGCCGAGCCCGCCCGCGCCGTGGCGGCCGGCCGGGTGGGCGCGATGCTCCAGGACACCCGTCCGGTGCCCCGCGTCACCGTCCGCGAGCTGGTCGGGTTCGTCGCCCGCACCTACCCGGACCCGCTGCCCGTGGACGAGGTGCTGGCGCTCGCCGGCCTCACCGAGCTCGCGGACCGGCGCGCCGACCGGCTCTCCGGCGGCCAGGCGCAGCGCGTGCGGTTCACGGTCGCGCTGGCCGGCAACCCGGAACTGCTCGTCCTGGACGAGCCGACGGCCGCGCTCGACGTCGAGGCGCGCGAAGCCTTCTGGGACTCGATGCGGCGCTACGCCCGCGGCGGCAACACCGTCCTCTTCTCCACGCACTACCTGGAGGAGGCGGACGAGCACGCCGACCGGATCGTGGTCGTCGACTCCGGTCGCGTCCTCGCCGACGGCACCGCCGAGGAGCTCAAGCGCGCGGCCGGCGGCTTCACGGTCTCGTTCGACCTGGGCGGCCGGCCCTCCGAGGGGGCGGCCGCGCTGCCCGGGGTGAGCGCGGTGGAGATCCGCGGCGACCGGGCCCGGCTGCGCAGCGACGACCCCGACGCGACGGTCCTGGAGCTGGCCGCCAGGGGCCTCGTACGGCGCCTGGAGGTCACCCCGGTCTCGCTCAACGACGCCTTCCTGTCCCTCACTTCCCCGGAGCAGTCCCGATGATCACCGCCTACGTACGCCTCGAAGTCCGCCGCACCCTGCGCGACGCCGGTTTCGCGATCTCCTCGGTCGGGGTGCCCGTCATGATGTACCTGCTCTTCACGAACCTCGGCGGCCAGAACAGCGCCGCGTACAAGACCGCCGCGATGGTCGGCATGGCGGCGTACGGGGCGCTGGGTGCCGCGCTGTCGCTGGGCACCGGGGTCGCCGAGGACAAGTCCTCCGGCTGGCTGCGGCAGCTGCGGATCACGCCGATGACGCCGCGCCAGGTGGTCACCGGCCGGGCGCTGACCGGCACGGTCGTGGTCCTGCCCGCCATCCTCGCGGTACTGCTCGCGGGCGGCCTCGTCAACGGCGTACGGCTCGACGCCTGGCAGTGGGCGGTCACGGCCCTGGCCCTGTGGGCCGGCTCGCTGCCCTTCACCCTGCTCGGCCTCGGCAACGGCTACCGTCTCTCCGCGCAGACGACGGGTGTCGTCAACGTGGCCTGCAACCTGGGCCTCGCCGTGGTCGGCGGCCTGTGGTTCCCCGTCGGGCTGTTCCCGGAATGGCTGGCGACGCTCTCCTCGTACACCCCGACCAACCGCTTCTCGGAGCTGGGCCGCTCGGTCGCGGAGGGTACGGCTCCGGAGGCGGCGGCGCTGACGGTCCTGGCAGTGTGGGCGGCGCTGTTCGGCGCGTACGCGGCGGCCTCGTACCGTCGTTCGGCGAGGACGACGTGACGGGTGGCCGGAGGAACGGGTGACGGGAGGGACGGATCACCGGAGGGACGGGTGACGGGGAGGGACGGATGGCGAGAATGGTGAGCTGATGGCGGGAATGGTGATCTGGTGGCGGGATCGGTGAACTGGTGGCGGTGCCGGCGCGCGGCGCTGCGGGCGCGGGCGGAACGGCGGCACCAGGAAGGGCCGAGCGGGCTGAGCCTGCTGCCGTGGCTGCTGATGGGTCTGGGCGCGCTCTCCCACCTGATCAGCGGCGAGGCGCCGAACCCCTGGGTCGGCGGCCTGGGCCTGCTCGCCTTCAACACCCTCTACATCGCCGTCGTGCTGCGCGCGTTCGACAGGCGCCGCCGCGAGACCGCGACCACGTGGTGGCTGCTCGGCGCGCTCGGCGCGCTCACGTTCGCGCTGGCCATCGGGTACGGCAGGGAGTGGCTGCTCCTGTTCCCGCTGCTGGGCCTCGCGGTCGGCGCGATCGTGCGCGGCGCGGTCAGGCTGCGGGTGATCGTCTTCTCGCTGGTGCCGGCGGTCGCGGTGGTGACGTTCTGGCGGGACGGCTGGGACTCGTTCGGGATCGTGTACGGGACGTTCATCTCGGTCATGGTGACGGCGGCGATCCTCACCCTGAACAGCACCGTCCTGGAACTGCGGGCCACTCAGGAGGAACTCGCCCGCACGGCGGTGGAGAAGGAGCGGCTGCGTTTCTCCCGCGACCTGCACGACCTGCTCGGTCACACCCTGTCGGTCGTCGTGGTGAAGGCGGAGGCGGCCCGCCGCCTGGCGCCGCGCGACCTGGACGCGGCGCTGGCGCAGCTCGCGGACATCGAGACGGTCGGCCGGCAGGCGCTGACGGAGATCCGGGAGGCGGTGACGGGCTACCGCGAGGCCTCGCTGACGACGGAGCTCGACCGCGCCCGCGACGCCCTGTCCTCCGCCGGAATCGAGCCGGTGGTACGCCAGTCGGGCCCGCCGCTCGGACCGCAGACGGAGGCCCTGCTGAGCTGGGTGGTGCGCGAGTCGACGACGAACGCGGTACGGCACAGCGGCGCGAGCCGGTGCGAGATCGAGGTGGGCGGCGGTCCGGAACGGGTGCGGGTGACGGTCACGGACGACGGCCGCGGCGTCCCCGCGGGCAGCACGCCCGGCAGCGGGCTGCGCGGCCTGCGGGAACGGGTCGCCGCGGCGGGCGGCACCCTGACCTCGGGTCCGGGCCCGCGCGGCGGCTACCGGGTGACGGCGGAACTGCCGGTGGAGGCGCTGGAGGAGGCGGCGGAGGCGGTGCAGCCGACGGAACCGGCGGAATCGGCGGGATCGGCGGGATCGGCGGAATCGGCGGAGCAGGTGAAGGCAGCGGAGTAGCTGAAGGCGCCGGAGTGGCTGAGCGCGCCGGAGTAGCTGAGGGCGATGGAGTGGCTGAGCGCGCCGGAGTAGCTGAAGGCGGTGGAGTGGCTGTGGACGGTGGAGGGACCGACAGCGGAGCCGTAGGGGCAGCGGTCCGCTGTCGGCCCTACACCCTCAGCCGTCAACCGTCGGCTGTCAGGTGTGCTGCTCGTTGACCTGTCCGCCGATGGTCGCGTCGGAGCTGTTCCCGCTGATCGACGCCTGGGGCTTGTTGTCACGGCCGACCTCATCGAGGTTGAGCAGGTCGACGAGACCGGCCTCCTGGCCCTGGGCGGACGGGCTGTCGGCGGCCAGGGCCTGCGGGGCGCCGGCGAGACCGAGGGCGGCTCCGGCGAGGAGGACGGCGGCACATGCGCGCTGGTAGGTGTTCATGACCTGCCAACGAGCGGGACGTGATCGGGGTGCGGCGCAGGCGGTGCGGTCGCTATCCGGACACGTTGACGGGGTGGCCCCCACCACACGGCACGGCGACCCCGGAAGATCCTTCGTGGGACACGTCCCCCACCGGCGGAACTTTTCCTTCCGCACGCCCATCGGCGTCGTGCACAGCAAGATCAACTCCGTTCAACTTTGCACTTTACGCACGAACTTGTCCACTTCGCGACCAACCGAAGTCCGCCGATTTCCGGCAGTCCCGGACCTCCGGGTACCGATGGGAACTACCGGGGGCATATGACCAACCCCCCGGAGCGCAGACCATCAGGGGGTTCTCATGTCCAGCATCACTCGCCGCAAGGCCCTGGGCGTCGCCGCGGGCGCCGCCGGGGCGGCCGCGGGCCTCGCCCTGGCCGGCCGGGCCGCCGCCGCCACCGCGCACACGGCGGCCACGACGACCGGGCCTTCGGCTCCGGGCTCGTTCGACGAGGTCTACTTGGGCCGCCGCATCAAGGGCGGACAGGCGCAGGGCGGCGGACACCACGGAGGGTCCCAGGGGACGGGCCACGGTGACGGCCACGGCGGGAGCCACGGGAGCGGCCACGGGGGAAGCCACGGCGGGGGCTACACCGTCACGATCGACGGCGAGGAACTGCACGTCATGCAGAACGCCGACGGCACCTGGATCAGCGTGATCTCGCACTACGAACCCGTCGCCACGCCCAAGGCGGCCGCCCGCGCGGCGGTGCGCGAACTCCAGGGCGCACCGCTCGTCCCGCTCGCCCTCAACTGACCCGATCCGCCGGCACCCGTCGACGGCCGAGGCGATCCGCCGACCGGCCGACCGGCCGCCCGGCCCACTCGCAACGATCTCCCCGATCTCCCCGACCGTCCCGATCTTCCCGACCGTCCTGACCGTCCTAGATGAATGAGTCCGATGTTCGTGCTGGTCGCGACCATGACGAAGGGCGCCCGTTGGTCAGTGTGTGAAAACAAACCTGGACGCCCTTCTGGCGGCACTGTACGTGTTCATCGACGACCATGTGGCGCCTTGTCGCCGGATCGGGCGACCCCCGAAACTCACGGACGCCGAACTGCTGTGCCTGGCCGTCGCCCAGGTCCTGCTCGGCTTCCCCTCGGCCCGGCACTGGATCCGCTTCGCGCATGCCCGGCTGGGACACCTGTTCCGCTACCTGCCCCAGCAGTCCGCCTACAACAAGCGCCTCAACGCCGCAGGTCCGCTGATCAGCCAGGTGATCGAGGCACTGGCCCGGCAGGTGCCGACCTGGAACGACGACCTGCGGCTGATCGACTCCACCCCGCTGCCCTGCGCGGCCTCCCGCGAGACCGTCAAACGCTCCGAACTGGCCGGGCACTGCGGATACGGCTACTGCCGCAGCCACTCCCGCTTCTTCTGGGGCTTCCGGCTCTACCTGGTCACCACCGCCGAGGGCATGCCCGTCACCTGGTGTCTGGCCAACCCGAAGATCGGCGAGCGGGAGGTGATGGCCGCCCTGCTCGAACACGACCACCACCTCGTCCGCCAAGGGCAGGTGATCCTCGCCGACAAGGGCTTTGCCGGGAAGGAGTTCGAGACCTTCGTCAGCGAGCGCCTCGGCGCCCACCTCGTGCGGCCGGACCGCAAGGACGAACCGGTCCGGCACGGGAAGATCGCCCGGGTCCGACAGTGGATCGAGGCCGTCATCGACACCCTCAAAGGCCAGCTCAGCCTCGAACACCACGGCGGCAGAACCCCGGCCGGTGTCTTCGCCCGCACCGGACAACGACTCCTCGCCCTGGCCGCCGGCATCTGGCACAACTGGACCACCGGCGCCGCAGTCAAACGCTCACTGATCGCCTACGACCACTGAAAACATCGGACTCATTCATCTAG
>NZ_SDOY01000153.1 GCF_004117935.1 Streptomyces roseicoloratus
TCTCCCGGCCCGCGCCGGCTCAGACCAGGCGGCCGCCGCGGGCCACGACCCGGCCCGCCCGTACCACCAGCTCACGTCGCGGCACGTCCACCACGGCCTGCGGCACGCACTCGCCCTCGACCAGCATGAAGTCCGCGGGCGCCCCCGGCCGCAGGTCCGCCCGGGGCAGCCCGAGCAGCTCCGCCCCGCCGTGCGCGGCCAGCGCGAAGCAGGCCTCCAGCTCCTCGTCGAGCCGGGCGTCGAGGGCCCAGCCGGCCAGCCAGGCCCGGTGCAGCATGTCGGCGTTGCCGAAGGGGCTCCAGTTGTCCCGTACGCCGTCCGAGCCGAGCCCGACCCGCACGCCGCGCTCCGCGAGACGCCGGAACGGCAGGATCGTGACGGAGGACAGCGCCACCGTGGTCAGCGAGACACCCGCGCCGGCGAGCAGGTCGGCCGTCTCGTCGAGCTCCCGGCCGGACAGCTGCGCCACCGCGAAGGCGTGGGCGACGCCGACCTTCCCCTGGAGGCCCAGCGCCTTGGTGCGGGCGGCGATGTCCCGGAGCGGGCCGAGACCGGTCTCGCCCCGGTCGTGCAGATGGATGTCAAGGCCCAGGCCATGGCGCTCGGCCAGCCCGAACACCGTGCTCAGCTGGTCGCCGTCCCCGGCCTCCGGGCCACCGCCCGCGTCGAAGCCGGCCGGGTCGATCCCGCCGAGATGCGTGATCAGTCCGCTCTTCGCGGCTTCGGCCAGCAACTCCGCCACACCCGGCGTGCGCACCACGCCGTGCTGCGGGAACGCGACGAGCTCGACGTCCACGATCCCGCGCAGCCGCTCCCGGGCCTCGGCGATCCCTTCCAGACCCGCAAGACCGAAGGCGGGCGCCACGTCGGCGTGCGCCCGCATCGCCCGGGTGCCCTGCGCCGCGGCGTGCGCCATCAGACGGTAGGCCCGCTCTCCCACCGGCGTGGGCAGCGCGCGGGCCAGCTCCACGTCACCCGCCACGTAATCGGCGATGCCCCGGGCCGCCCGGCGGCCGTGCCAGCTCTCGCCCCACGCGGTCTTGTCCGGGTGGACGTGCGCGTCGACCAGGGACGGCAGCGCCATCAGCCCGGCGCCGTCGACCGTCTCCACGACGGCTCCGTCCGGCACCGCGTCCACCAGGACCCCGGCGACGGCGACGAGGTCGACGGCCGTGCCGCCGTGCGGACGCACGTTCCGGAACACGGTCGCGGTGGCGGCGCCGGCGGGGAGCTGAGGGGACGGCACGGGGCCTCCTGGGGTGATCAGACGGACGCCGACTTTGTATACCAACGTGGTATACCACGCGTCCGTCCCACGCCCCGCCGTCCTCAGCGGCGGACACGCCTACTGCATCGGCGCACCGGCGGCCTGACCGAGCCCGGCCGGCGGCATCTGGATCACGCGGCTGAGGTCACGCAGCACCTCTTCGGCGGTCCGGCGTACGTCACCGGGGACGTCACCCTGCTCCCGTATGAGCTCGGCATAGATGGGGGCGGTGGTGTCCGCGTAGTTCATTGCGCTCGCTTCCTCGGCCTTCTGCGACGTCCTTCGAAACGGGGAGTCTACGGGGACGGGCACCCGCCCCCGGTCCCGGGTTCGCATGCCGGACACCGCGGTGGACGGGTAATTCGCTGGTCGGAGCCGCCACGGGACACAAGAATGAGCCTCCTCGAAACACGGGGGAGGAACCCATGAGCCAGGCCGACCTGACTCTCGACGCACTGCTGCCGCCGGACGACCTGGCGGCGGCCATCGCATCCGGGCACGTGACCCGCAAGCGGCACCCGACGCTGCCGCTGTCCCTGTACACGTACACCCGGACCTGCCAGTACGAAGCCGTCTGGAACCAGGTCACCACCCGGTGCCGCGGCCTCGTCGCCGACGACCGCACCGGACGGATCGTCGCCCTCCCGCTGCCCAAGTTCTTCAACGTCTCCGAGCACGAGAGCGGCCGCCCCTACGCGCCCGAGCTCCCCGACGAGCCCTTCGAGGTCCACGAGAAGGTCGACGGCAGCCTCGGCGTCGTCTTCCACTACGACGGCCGCTGGCACGTCGCCTCCAAGGGCTCCTTCGTCAGCACCCAGGCCACCTGGGCGCAGCGCCGCCTCGACGCCGCGGACACCTCGGTGCTCGTCCCGGGGACGACGTACCTGACGGAGATCGTCTACCCCGAGAACCGGATCGTCGTCGACTACGGCGCTCGGCGCGACCTCGTGCTGCTCGCCGCGTTCGGCGCGGACGGCACCGAGACGCCGCTCGCCCAGGCCGCGCCCGCCTGGCAGGGCATCGGCTCCGTCGTCACCGTGCACCCGCCGATCGCGCTCGACGCCCTGATGAAGCTCACGGCGACCAGCACGCTGCCCGACGGCAGCCCGGCCACCGGCACCGACGCCGAGGGCTTCGTGCTGCGCTTCGCGTCCGGAGTCCGCGCCAAGGCGAAGATCTCCGAGTACGTACGGCTCCACAAGGTCCTCACCGGCGTCACCGAGCGCGACGTCTGGCGCGGCCACGGCATCCAGCGGTTCGCCGGCACCTCCGCCAAGGTCCTGGCCCAGGGCCTCGGTCTGTCCCTGGCCGAGCTCGACGGCATCCGCGCCCAGGGCGGCCGGCCGCTCGACGCGCTCCTGGAGCAGGTGCCCGACGAGTTCGACGCCTGGGTGCGATCCGTCATCGAGCGTCTGGAGTACTCTTTCGCCGCCCGCGAGCAGGTCATCGACGAGGCCTACGCCTCGCTCGCCCACCTCGCCGACGACCGGGGCGCCTTCGCCCGGGCCGCCAGGGCGCTGCCCGACCCGCGGCTGCGCTCCGCCCTCTTCCTGCGCCTCGACGGCCGCCGCACCGACCTGCTGGTCTGGCGCGAACTGCGCCCCGAGACCGCCGACCCCTTCACCACCGACGAGGAGAACTGACCGTGCCCGTGGTCCATGTCATGACCGGACTGCCCGCCTCCGGCAAGACCACCGCAGCCCGCGCCCTCCAGGAGCGGTCCGAGGGCCGGATGCGCCGCGTCAACCTCGACGACCTGCGCACCATGCTCGACCTGCCCGGCGACGGACGCCGCTCGCACGTCCACGAGCAGACCGTGCTCGGCATCCAGGACGCGGCCGTCCGTGCCGCCGTCGACGACGGCTTCGACGTCGTCGTCGACAACACCCACCTCACCCCGCACATCCCCAAGCGCCTCAAGGCCGCCGTCGCCGGCCGCGAGGCCACCTTCGTCGTGCACGACTTCACCGACGTGCCCGTCGACGAGTGCGTCCGCCGCGACGCCGCCCGCGCCCGTCCCGTCGGCGAGGAGATCATCCGCATCCTCGCCGACAAGCACGCCAAGGCCGTCCGCGGCGGCTGGCGGCTCACCGGCGACTGGCTCAACGACCGGCCCGCCGTGACCCCCTACGTACCCGACCCCGCGCTGCCCGCCGCCGTCCTGTGCGACATCGACGGCACCCTCGCGCTGCGCGGCGACCGCGGACCGTACGACTTCACGCGCTGCGACATCGACCTGCTCAACCTGCCCGTCCGCGAGGCGCTGCGCGCCTTCCGCGCCTCCCACCAGGACCGCATCGTGCTGCTCTCCGGGCGCAGCGAGGACCACCGGGAGATCACCGAGGCCTGGCTCGCGCGGCACGAGGTGCCGTACGACGAGCTGTGGATGCGCGCGTCCGGCGACGGCCGCTCCGACGACCTCGTCAAGGCCGAACTGTTCGACACCCACGTCCGCTCCCGCTACGCCGTCCGCGTCTCGCTCGACGACCGGGACCGGGTCGTCGCCGTCTGGCGCCGCATGGGCCTGCCCACCTGGCAGGTCAACTACGGCAACTTCTGAGCACCGCTTAGGATCGGCCGGGCCGGTGCCCGCAGAAGGCGGACACCGGCCCGAACGGGGGGAACAGCGTCATGAAACGCCGCTGGGTGAAGGTGCTCACGATCACACTCGTGATACTGGCGGGACTCTTCGTCGCCGTGGACCGAATCGCCGTCCACTACGCCGAGAAGGAGGCCGTGGCCCTCGCCACGGAGAAGTACGGCTACGGAGCGGGATCGACGAACGGCTTCACCGAGCTGTCCATCCACGGCTTCCCCTTCCTCACCCAGGCCGCTGACCTCAGCCTGGACCACGTGACCCTGAGCGCCGGCAACTTCTCCGTCAACACGACGGTCAACGCCCAGGGCGACCATCTGAACATCCGCAGCCTCAGCCTCGACATGTACGACCTGACGGCGCCCTCGTTCACCGCGCGCAGCGCCGGCGCCAACCTCGTCAACGGCCGCGTCACCATCGGCTACGAGGACCTCTCGGGCGTCGTCTCCCGGCTGCTCGGCAAGGGCGGGGCGCTCACCGTCGCACCGGCCCCCGCCGGCTCCGGCGGCACGGGCGGCAGCCAGTCGGCGCCTCTGCGCATCACCGGGACCTGGGACGGCCGGAAGATCGACACGCCCGCGACCGTGGCGGTCGCCGCCGACGAGTTCCAGCTGCGCGTCCCCGAGCTCGGCGCCGGCACCTACACCTGGCGGGTGCCGATGCCCAGGAACATCGACTTCACCGCCGCCCGCTCGAACCCGGACGGCCTCGAGCTGGAGCTGACCGGCCACCAGGTCGTCCTCGGCGGCTGACGGGGCGGCCGACGGGCGGCCGACAGGACGGCGGACGGGCGCCGACCGGGACGCCGACGGGCCCCGCCCCGCGGCCAGCCGGCGCCCTCGCCCCGCCGGGCCTCCGCCCCGCGGCCGACGGCGCGTGCGACCGGGGTCGGATGCCGGTCCCGCCGGCGCCGTCCTAGGGTGGTCGGTGGCCCACCCGGCTCGCGACCGCACGACCGAGGAGATGTATTCGCGCATGATCCGCCGCACCGACGAGGTCGAAGACCTCATGCACCGCTTCCCGCACGTCCCGAAGGAGGCGGTGATCAAGGAGGACCTCCTGCGCGGCGGCATCGCCTTCGACGACTCCGCCCTCACCGACTCCGGCGACGAGGCGGCCGGCGAGGTCAAGCCCAAGTCGTACTTCATCTTCTCCTTCGACCACCGCACCCTGCCCGAGCTCGGCCAGGCCGCCCTGCGCCGTCCGCCGGAGGAGATCGTGCTGACCGGCGGACCGTACGAGCTGCGCCGCACCGTCGTCTCCGTACGCGTCAACCCGGCCTCGCCCTACCGCGTGGCCGCGGGCGACGACGGTATGCTCGGCCTCTACCTCGACGGCCGCCGCATCGCCGACGTCGGCCTGCCGCCGATGCCCGAGTACTACCGCCACACCCTCGCCAACGGGAAGTCCGTGATGGAGGTGGCACCCACCATCCAGTGGGGCTACCTCATCTACCTCACCGTGTTCCGCGTCTGCCAGTACTTCGGCGCCAAGGAGGAGTGCCAGTACTGCGACATCAACCACAACTGGCGCCAGCACAAGGCCGCCGGCCGGCCCTACACCGGCGTGAAGGACGTCGAGGAGGTGCTGGAGGCGCTCGCGATCATCGACAAGTACGACACGACCGGCGCCTCGACCGCGTACACCCTCACCGGCGGTGCCGTCACCTCCCGCGTCGCCGGCAAGGACGAGGCCGACTTCTACGGCCAGTACGCCCAGGCCATCGAGGAGCGCTTCCCCGGACGCTGGATCGGCAAGGTCGTCGCCCAGGCGCTGCCCAAGGCCGACGTCCAGCGGTTCAAGGACTACGGCATCCAGATCTACCACCCCAACTACGAGGTGTGGGACAAGCGCCTGTTCGAGCTGTACTGCCCGGGCAAGGAGCGGTACGTCGGCCGCGACGAGTGGCACCGCCGGATCCTCGACTCCGCCGAGGTGTTCGGCCCCCGCAACGTCATCCCCAACTTCGTGGCGGGCGTGGAGATGGCCGAGCCCTTCGGCTTCACGACGGTCGACGAGGCCATCGCCTCCACCACCGAGGGCCTGGAGTACTTCATGTCGCGCGGCATCACGCCCCGCTTCACCACCTGGTGCCCCGAGCCCACCACCCCGCTCGGCAAGGCCAACCCGGCGGGCGCGCCGCTCGAGTACCACATCCGGCTCCTCGACGCCTACCGGGCGACGATGGAGTCCCACGGCCTCAGCTCGCCGCCCGGATACGGCCCGGCCGGCCCCGGCCGCGCGGTGTTCTCGGTCAGCTCGTTCATGGACAGCCTGCCGGGCGAGGACGACGCCAAGGGCAGGACGGCGTAGCCCCGTCGACCCGCACGGCACCGCCCACCGCCGACCCGGTGCGGCGGTGTCACCGGAACCGCCTACGATGCCGCCCATGAGTACGAGTGAGGGTGGCAGACCACTGGTCGACGGGCGGTTCCGGCTGGTCGCCAGACTGGGCAGCGGCGGCATGGGAACGGTGTGGCGGGCACGCGACGTCGCCCTTGACCGGGACGTCGCCCTCAAAGAGGTACGGCCGCCGGACCCGGCGGTCGCGGAGGCCGATCCCGGCTTCGCCGCCCAGCTGCGCGAGCGCGCCGTCCGCGAGGCCCGGGCCCTGGCCCGGCTCTCCCACCCGCACGTCGTGACGATCCATCACATCGTCGAGCCGGGCGACGGCTCCCACCCGTGGATCGTCATGGAACTCGTCGAGGGCCGCTCGCTGTACGACCGGCTCGCCGAGGGCCCGATGACGGCCGCCGAGGCGATCACCCTCGGCCGCCAGGTGCTGTCCGCACTGCGCGCCGCGCACGCCGCCGGCATCCAGCACCGCGACGTGAAGCCCGCAAACGTGCTGCTCCGGCCCGACGGCGGCGCCGTCCTCACGGACTTCGGCATCGCCGCGGTCAACGGCGCGACCCAGCGGCTCACGTCCACCGGCGACCTGATCGGCTCGCCCGAGTTCATCGCACCCGAGCGCGTGCGCGGCGAGGAGGGCAACCCGGCCTCCGACCTGTGGTCGCTCGGCATGCTCCTGTACGTGGCGACCGAGGGCCACCATCCGCTGCGACGCGCGACCAGCCTGGCGACGGTCGTCGCCGTGCTCGACGACCCGATCCCGCCGCCGGTCCGGTCGGGGCCGCTGACGCCCGTGCTCGAACGCCTCCTGGTCCGCGACCCGGCGGCACGCCCGGACGGTGCGGAGCTGGACCGGCTGCTCGCGGAGGCCGAGGCGGGCACGCCGCCGGCAGCGGTGCCGTCCGGACCTCCGGTCACGCCGCCGGTCACGCCGCAGGCGGCACCTCAGGCCGGGCCTCAGGCCGTGCCCGGTTTCGGCGCGCCGTACGCGCACCCGGCCTACGGCCCGCCCGGAACCCCCGGCCCGCTCGCTCCGTCCGGCCCGCCGGGCCCGGCGACGCCCTGGGCCACACCGACCGTCCCGTCCGGCGGCTACGGACGGTCCGCCCCGTCCCGTACCGGCCGTCGCGTCGCTCTGGTCGCCGGTGCCGTGGTGCTGACGGGCGCGGCGGTGCTGGGCGTCGTGAACCTGCTCCCGGACGGCGAAGGCGAGGGCGGGGACGGCACCCGGGCGAAGGGCGGCGCCTCGTCCGCTCCGGCGTCCGCGAGTTCCGCGGCGAGCCGCACACCGACCGGTGCCGGCGGTGCCGGCACCACCGACACCGGCACGCCCGCACCCCAGGGAACCCTGCTCACCCCGGCGAACGTTCGCGCCGTCGTCAAGGCGTTGGGCGACGCGTCCGGAAGCACGTCCATGAAGGAGCTCACGGTCTACGAGGAGTACGCGCTCGCCTCCATCCCGACCCGGCCCGGCGCCAAGACGTACGACCGGTGGGAGTTCCGCGACGGCGTGGCCCGCAGGACCGGACCCGGCGGGACGATGAGCGGCAGCGACCCGGAGGACCGCCCCGTCGACGTCTCCGCCATGGCCTGGGACACGCTCCCGGCGCTGATCCGGCGCGGCGAGGGCGAGCTGAAGGTGGACGACCCGTCGATGCGTTACGTCATCGTCGACCGCTGGACCTTCAACGAGGACCGTCCCACGATGCGTTTCTACCTCATCAACGCGTACAGCGCGGTGGGCTATCTGGCGGCCGACGAGAAGGGCAAGGTCGTGTCGAGCCATCCGGCGGGCTGAGAGGACGGACCGGCTTCACCTGGATGGGGGCAGGTCCCGTGCCGGCGACGGCCCGCCCGCTCTCCCTCCGCCGCCTGCCCGCATGCCTGACCGCCGGCTTGCCCGGCCAAGGCCCGGCAGCCGGGTGGATGGGGGAGCGGGCGGGCGGGGTGGCGCGAACCGACCGGCGGGGTGGCGCGAGCGGGCCGGCGGGGTGGCGAACGAGCCGGCCGGCAGGTCCGATCAGGGCCCGGACGAACCATGTCGGCCAAGGGCGTCCCGGCCTTCTGCCCGTCGGTCGTCCCGCGTGCCAGCATGCCGTCATGACGAGTACAGGGCACACGCCGGCCGTCACTCCGCCACCCGGCCCCCGCCGCCACAGCCGAAGTCGCCCGTCGGACCCGGACACGCCTCCGCTCACGGTCGGTGTCGAGGAGGAGTTCCTGCTGGTCGACCCGGCCTCGCGCGAACTGCGCGCCGACGCCGAGAAGGTGGTGGCCGAAGCGGCCGGCGAACTCGGCGACCGGGTGGGTCCCGAGCTCACCCGCTATCAGGTCGAGACCAGGACCGACCCGCACACCGGCCTCGCCGACCTCGCCGACCAGGTCCGTTCGACCCGGCAGTCCCTCGCTCGCGCCGCGGCGCGGCGAGGCCTGGGCGTCATCGCCACCGGAACCCCGGTCTTCGCCCCGCCGGGCCCACCGCCGCTGACCGAAGGCCCTCGCTACTCCCGCAGCGCCGAGACGTTCCGCGCCCTGGACGACGAACAGATCGCCTGCGCGTGCCACGTCCACGTCGGCGTCCCGGACCTCGCGACCGCCCTGAGCGTCAGCAACCACCTGCGTCCGTGGATCCCGCTCCTGATCGTCCTGTCGGCCAACTCCCCGTACTGGGGCGGCCGGGACACCGGTTACGCCAGCTGGCGCACGACCACCTGGGGCCGCTGGCCGGTCGCCGGCCCGCCACCGTACTTCGCGTCGGCGCCCCACTTCGAGGAACTCGTCGGCGGATTGCTGGCCAACGGCACCCTTCTGGACCGCGGCGGCCTGTACTGGGACATCAGACCCTCCCACCACCTGCCCACCCTCGAGTTCCGCGCCGCCGACGCCACCGCCACCGCCGACGACACCGTCCTGCTGGCGGGCATCGTCAGGGCCATGGTCGCCACCGCCCTGACCGCCGTCGACGCGGGAGAACCGCCCCTCCGGCCCTCCGACGCGCTGCTGCGCGCGGCGTGTTGGCGCGCCGCGCGCGACGGCGTCACCGGCAAGGGCATCGACCCGGCGACGGGCCGCCTCACCCCGGCCGTCGCCCAGGTGGAGGACCTCCTGTCCCGGCTGCGTCCCGCACTCGACCGCCACGGCGACACGGACCTCGTCCACGACCTCTGGACGCGCCTGCGCACGCAGGGCGGCCGAGCCGAGGGCCAGCGCGCCGCCCGCCGCCGGGGCGCCGCCCTGACCGACGTCGTCGACCACCTGGTCACCCTCACCACCCCACCGGACTGAGCCCCCCGGGACCACCGAAGTCGGCTACGGGCCACCGTCCTTCGCACGCCGCCGCGGATGAGAACGAAGGACCGGGGTACGCGAGAGGCATCCGACCCGGCAAGGGAGGAAACCATGGGTCTGGGAGTGTGCATCATCCTGATCGCCGTCGGCGCCATACTGACCTTCGCGACCGACTGGCAGCTCGACGGGGTCGACCTCGACCTGGTGGGGCTGATCTTCATGGCCGTCGGCATCATCGGCACGGCCGTCTACACGAGCATCCTCCGCCGCCGCCGCGTGGTCGTCCCTCCGGTCGCCCCGACGGTGACCGAGGACGAGCACCGGGACCTGCGCTGACGTCATGACAGACATCGGTGGACGGATCCGGGAACGATCGCGACCTGCGTTCGTGCCCGGAACCGCTGCCGCACCACGTGGGCAGGGTGCACGGCCGAGTGTGGGGTTCCAGCGTGAGGGCTGCTGCGGAGCCGGCAGCCGGCGGGGGCCGAGCGGCGGGGCATGTTCATGAACTCGTGCTCTTCATTGATCAGCCAGCGCTAGACTCGACACCATGAGCGACTGGTTTCTGCAGCCAGAACACGGCGTCCGCTTCGAGTGGGGTCCCATCGGCGCCCGGCAAATGGCGCAGGACGCCGCCTGCCTGGTGGTGGTCGACGTGCTGTCGTTCACGACATCGGTGACCGTCGCCGTCGAAGCAGGGACCCAGGTCTTTCCCTATGCCTGGCGCGACGAGACGGCTGTCGCGTTTGCCCGGAACAAGGCGGCGGCACTGGCCGTGGGGCGGCGAGCTGCCACCTCGGCCGCACCGTGGTCGCTGTCTCCGGCAGCGCTCCGGAATGCCCCCTTCACCCCCCGGCTCGTGCTGCCCTCTCCCAACGGATCCGCCATCGCCGCGGCAGCGGGCGATGCGACAGTGGTGGCGGGCTGTCTGCGTAACGCCACTGCCGTCGGACGATGGCTGGCCCGGCACGACTACGGGACCGCGCAACGCCCCGTGGTGGTGATCGCCGCCGGCGAGCGGTGGCCGGACGGAAGCCTGCGACCTGCGCTGGAGGACTTGCTGGGTGCCGGGGCGATCATCGACGCGCTGGAGTCGCGGGGCGTCGGCCCGCTGTCTCCCGAGGCAGCCGCCGCACGGGGCTGCTTCGTGCAGACCGCCGATGTCGTCAGCGCCGTGGCCGCCGGTTCCTCGGGCAGGGAACTGACCCGGAGCGGGTTCGCCGACGACGTGGCCATCGCCACCGAACTCGATGCCGGCGCGACCGTACCCGTCCTCACCGGCGGAGCCTTCGACGACAGCACCGACGAGACGGGACCGCTGCCGAATCAGTGGCACCGGCCGTCCAGGCTTCCTGGAGATGTGACGTAAGCGAATCGTCATGGCTCGGCCCGGGACGCGCGTCGGCGGGGCGCGTTGAATGGAAGCAGGCCACCACCAGGCACGATTCGATCCGGGGAGAAGCGCATGAGCAGGGTGTCACGTCGTGGAGTCATCGGTGCCTTCCTGGCCGCCACTGCGCTGGTGCTCGGCGTCGGGCTGGCCTGGTTCCAGCCGTGGAAGCTCTGGGTGGACGACATCGTGCGCGAGGCCCTGCCTGCCGCCGCCGCACCCGCCACCGCACCGACGGCCACCGCACCGACCGGCCCCGCCCCAACGGGCACGCCCGGCACGGGGCCCGTCGCCGTCCCGCCCGCCGCGCCGCAGACCGTCGCCTCCGGCGAACTGATCAGCCACGAGCACCACACCACCGGGACCGTCAGGATCCTCCGCCTCCCCGACGGCTCCCACACCCTCCGCCTGGAGAACCTGGACACCAGCAACGGTCCCGACCTCCGGGTATGGCTGACCGACGCCCCGGTGAAGGAGGGCGTGGCCGGCTGGCGGGTCTTCGACGACGGCCGGCACCTGAGCCTGGGCAGCCTCAAGGGCAACAAGGGCGACCAGAACTACGCCCTGCCCGCGGGCACCGACCTCGGCGCGTACACCAGCGTCAGCATCTGGTGCGACCGCTTCGACGTCTCCTTCGGCGCCGCCGCGCTCACCCGCGTCTGACCGCGGCCGCGGCCGACTTCCGCGCGCTCACCCCCGTCCGGCCTCCGCCGCGGCCGGCGCGCCCGCGCGTTCCCTCCGCCCGCGTCGCCGCAGCCACCACCCGCCGTACGCCGCGACCGCCGCCGTCCCGTACGCGGCGGTCGCCGCGCCGCTGCCGAGTTCCGGGCCCGCGAGATAGGCGACCGCGCCCGCCAGGGCGACGCCGAGCCACTCCCCGCGGCCGTCCAGCGCCACCAGCGCGACGAGCAGCAGGGCGTACCAGGAGTAGCCGGGAGTCAGCAGGAGGAACGCCGTCCCGGTGGTCACCAGGGCGCCCCGCCACGGCCGTTCGGGATCTCCGCGTACGACGACGAGGACCGACACCACCGCGAGTCCGAGCAGGACGGCGGGCATGGCCCACACGTCGGGGACCACGAGCCGCACCAGGGCGTACCGGCTGCCCGCGCCCGCGTCGTCGTATCCCTCCTCCTCGGCGTAGCCGCCGAGATAGCCGAGCACCGAGCCCCGCGAGAGCAGGACGTACGGCAGGTACAGCGCGGCGATCGTGCCGGCCGCGGCTCCCAGTACCGCGAGCGCCTGGCGCGGCCGCCGTACGCCGGACAGGGCGCCGGGCACCAGCAGTGCGGGCAGCAGCTTCGCCGTGATCGCGAGACCGAGCAGGAACCCGCCGGCGGCCCGCCGCCGCGTCACGGCGACCAGGGCGCAGACGGCGAACAGCACGGCGAGGACGTCCGCGTGGGCGTTGTTCACCCCCTCCACGGGAACGGCCGGACACCACGCCCACCAGGCCGCCCGGCGCGGGTCGCCCCGGCGGCGCAGGACGAGGACCAGCAGGGCGGTGACGGACAGGGACAGGACGGCGGCGCCGGTCTGCAGGGCCTTGTGGCGCACACCGGTCGGCGACAGGGAGTGGACCAGCAGGAACCACCCCTCGGCGACCGGCGGATAAATCGTGTGCACGGCGGGCCGGTTGATCCGGGTGCAGAGGCCGTCGCCCAGCGCGGCGAGGTCGTGGCTGCCGTGGGCGCAGGTGGCGCGGTCGGGGAAGAGCCACGGATCGCGCAGTCCGGCCAGGGCCGGGTCGGCGGGGGCGTGGTCGTAGGGGGAGACACCGGCCGCCTGCACCCGGCCGTCCCACGCGTACCGGTACGCGTCCGTGCTGGTGCGTGGCGGCGCCACGAGGCCGGTGGCCGTGACCGCGACGGCCCCGGCGAGGACCAGCGGGACCACCATGCGGGCGGGGACGCGCCGCACGGCGACGACGGCCGCCGCGAACAGGACCCAGGCGACGGCGTATCCGGCGACGAAGCCGACCCCCGTCGCGTCGCTCCGGAGCAGGGCCAGGAGCGTGGTGGTCAGGGCGGCGAGGAGCACGGCGCCCACGACGGCGGCAGAGGCGGCGGCACAGGCCCGGACGCGGCGGAGGGTTCGAGCGGAGGGACGGAGGCGAGTGCGGGCGGTACGGAGGCGAGTGCGGGCGCTGCGGAGGGGAGTGCGGGCGGTGCGGGGCATGGCCGCAGCGTGTCAGCGGGACGGGCGGAGCGGAGCACGACCCGTCGGAGCGTTCGGGTTTCGTAAGGTGTCGGACCTCCCAACGGATCCGCCGCGGCGGTGTCATGGACGGCATGACCTTCCGCACGCCCCGGCCGCGTCGCCTCGCGCTGCCCGCGCTCCGGCCGCCCGCCTTCACCGGCCGACTGCACGACGCCAGAACGGCCACGGCCGTCGGCCGGTGGCTCGGCGCGGCCTTCGCCGTCTGTTTCGTCACCGGGCTCGTCAGCCATTACCTCCAACGGCCGCCCGGCCCGCTGGCCGACCGGCTGCCGACGCGGCCGGTGTGGGGCTACGCCCTCAGCCAGGGCCTGCACGTCGCCGCCGGCCTCGCCGCGATCGTGCTGCTCCTGGTCAAGCTGTGGGCGGTGTATCCCCGGCTCTTCGCGTGGCCACCGGTTCGTTCCGTGCGCCACGCGCTGGAGCGGCTGTCGGTCGCGCTGCTCGTGGCCTCGGCCGTGTTCGAGGTGTTCACCGGCCTGCTGAACATCGTCGAGTGGTACCCGTGGCCCTTCGCCTTCGTCCCGGTGCACTTCGCCGTCGCCTGGATCGCGACCGGATCGATCCTGCTGCACATCGCCGTCAAGGCCCCCGAGATCAGGGAACATTGGAGGCGGCGCTCGGCAGGAACCCGCTCGCTGCCGGCCGCTGCCGGCCCGCTGACGGCCGATGACGGTCCTCCCGCCGCCGCTGACGGCTCGCCGGCCTCCTCGGGCGGCCCTCTGCCCGCCGAAGACGAAGGGGACCGCCGTTCGCTGCTTCTCGCCACGGGCGGCGCGATCGGCGTCGTGACGCTCACGACGGTCGGTCAGTCCTTCACGCCGCTGAAGGCGTTCGACCTGCTCGCACCGCGGCACCCCGACCACGGCCCGCAGGGACTGCCGGTGAACCGCACCGCCACCGCGGCCGGCGTGTCGGCACGAGACCTGCGGCAGTGGCGCCTCGACGTCGGCGGCCCCCGTCCGTACGTCCTCACGCTCGACGCGCTGCGGGCGATGCCCCAGACCCGCGCCCGGCTGCCGATCGCCTGCGTCGAGGGCTGGAGCGTCGACGCCGATTGGACCGGCGTGCCGGTCCGCACACTGATCGAGCGGGCCGGCGGACGGCCGGGGGCGACGGCGGTGCGGGTGACCTCGCTGGAGGCGGACGGCGCTTACCGCGTCACGGAGATGGGCGCGGGCTACGCCGGCGACCCGCTGACGCTCCTCGCGCTCACCCTCAACGGGCAGGTGCTGTCCCTCGACCACGGCTTCCCCGCCCGGATCGTCGCCCCCAACCGACCCGGGGTCCTTCAGACCAAATGGGTGCACCGCCTGGAGGTGCTGTGAGCACGGCGAACGTCCTGCGGTACGGAGTCGGCGCCCTGGGCCTCGGCCTGATCGGCCTCGGAGCGTGGCTGGTGGCAGTCGAGCCGGATTCCGCGGGCGTCCTGGTGTGGCTGGCGGGGGCGCTCGTCCTGCACGACGGCATCCTCGCGCCGCTCGTCCTCGTCGTCGGACTGCTGCTCGTCGGACGACGCGGGCGGAGCCTGCTGCGGGGGACCCTGATCATCGCGGGGAGCGTGGTCCTGGTGGCGCTCCCGCTGCTCGTACGCCCGGGGGAACCGCCCAACCCGTCGGCGCTGCCCCTCTCGTACGGGCGCAACCTCGCGATCGTGCTGGGCGCCGTCGCTGTCGTGGCCGCCACGCTGCACCTCGTACGACGGCGGCGGGCGACCGGGCCTCGGCGCCGCGCGCCCGAGACGACGGGCCGGTCTCGGCCGGGTACGGCCGAGGCGACCGGCCGGTCCCGGCCGGGTTCCGCCGAGGCGACGGGGCGGACTCGACCGGCCGCCGCCGAGGGGACGAACGGTCCCCAGCGCCGCACCGGCGAGGCAACGCAGCGGCCTCAGCGGCGTACGCCCGAGGCGACGGGCGAAGACGACTGAGGCATGAGCGCGACGAAGGCGCGACCCGCCACCGTCCACCGCTCGGACACCGCCCAGCCCGCCCGGCCGGCGTGCCCGGCCAGCGCACGGGTGCCCACCCGGGCCCAGCGGAACGGAGCTCCCCGACCGCCCCGGCCGTCGTCGACCCGCACCTCGCAGCGCTCGTCGACGTCCACGGGCACGCATTCGGCGAGGACGGTCCCGGCGGGCGACACGACCTGCCGGAGCCGCCGGAGCAGCGCCGCCGGATCGCCGCCGATGCCGATGTTCCCGTCGATCAACAGGGCCGTGTCCCAGCGCCCTTCACCGGGGACGGGGTCGAAGACCGACCGGCACAGGGCCGTGCCGCCCAGTCGTATCGCGTGCGCCACCGCCTCCGGGCTGACGTCGATGCCCAGCGTGCGCCGGCCCTGGGCGGCGAGGGCGGCGACGAGCCGGCCGGGGCCGCAGCCGATGTCGAGGACCGCGCCCTGGCAGCGTGCCAGGACGGAGCGGTCGGCCCGGTCGGGTGCCTCGCACCAGCGCTCCACCTCCAGCGGCAGCAGCCAGCCGTCGTCACGGCGCAGGAACAGCGGGCCACGGCCGCTGCGCAGGGCGTCGGCGTACGGGTCGGCGCGCCAGGCCGTCGTCGCGGTCACCGGCCGCTCCCTGCGATCGGGCCGGCCCCTGTGATCGGGCCGGCCCCTGTGATCGGGCCGGCCCCTGTGATCGGGCCGGCCCCTGTGATCGGGGCGGCCCTTGCGATCGGGCCGGCCGGTGCCGCGAGCCGTGCGGCGAAGCGGGTGCCGGGCGCATCGGCCGCCACCTGCCGGGCGTCGGCGGCGGTGTCCACGTCCCGCAGGACCGGCAGGAGCCCGACGCTCAGCCCGGCCGCGCGCAGCCGCTGGTACTGGACGGCCCCGGTGTCGGCCCGCGACATCGGTACGCCGAGCAGCAGGGCCGGGTCGGGGCGGGCGAGGCCGAGCGCCCAGAAGCCGCCGTCGGCCGCGGGCCCGAGCCAGGCGTCGTGGGCGTCCCAGACGAGGGCGGGGGCCAGCAGCCCGGGGGTGACCTGCGGGGTGTCCATGCCGATGAGCAGAGCGGGACCGGCGCAGGCGGAGAACGCGGCGGCCAGCCGCTCGTCGAGCCCGCCCGCCGCCTGGGGCACGACGTCGAAGCCGGCCGGCAGCCACGGTCCGGGCGCGCCGTCGAGGACGAGGACGTGCCGGCCGGCCGGCACCCGTGCCGCGGCGGCCAGGGTGTCGGCCAGCGCCGCCTCGGCGAGCGAGGCCGCCTCCTCCGGGGTGAACGGAGGCGTGAGCCGGGTCTTCACCCGGCCGGGCAGCGGCTCTTTGGCGATGACGAGCAGGGTCGTCACGGGCGGTCACCGCCGGCCGGTGACGGGACGGTCGCGGACGCGGCGGCTCCGGTGGCTGCCGCTCCGGGCGTCGGCGCGGCTTCGGCGAGGACCCTCCGCATGTCGTGTACGGCCTGCCAGGTGCCCCGCCACGTGCCGGTGACCTTCGACCGGCCCGACCGGGGCAGATACGGCACGTCGACCTCGCGCACCCGCCAGCCGGCGTCCGCGGCCCGCACGACCGTCTGCAGGGGGTAACCGCTGCGGCGGTCGGTGAGCTCCAGGCCGAGGAGCGCCTCACGGCGGGCGGCCCGCATCGGACCGAGGTCGCGCAGCCGCAGCCCGGTGCGCCGGCGCAGCAGCCAGGACAGCGCGAGGTTCCCGGCACGGGCGTGCGCGGGCCAGGCGCCACGCCCGGCGGGACGACGCCGGCCGAGGACCAGCTCGGCATCACCGTCGGCCACCGTGCGGACGAGGCCGGGCAGCAGGCCGGGGTCGAGGGAGGCGTCACAGTCGCAGAAGCACACGAACTCGGCGTCGGCGGCGAGCAGTCCCGCATGGCAGGCCGAGCCGAAGCCGCGACGGGGCTCGTGGACGACGGTGGCGCCCAGGCTGCGGGCCAGCTCGGCGGAGCCGTCGGTGGAGCCGTTGTCGACCACGATGGCCCGCCAGCCGGCGGGGACGCGGCCGAGGACCCAGGGCAGGGCCCCGGCCTCGTCGAGACAGGGAAGGACGACGTCTACGGTCATGGGTGTCACGCGTCCCACCGTAGGAAGCACGGGGCGGATCGGAGCGCCGGAAGTCCTTACGAAACGCGGACGTCACCCCGGCCGCTCCGGGAGGCCCGTGACCGTCGCACCGGCGGATGCGAGGCTGGGCGGCATGAGCGAGAGCACAGGCCCGGAGAGCCGGGCACGCATCCTGGTGGTGGACGACGACCCGACGGTGGCCGAGGTGGTCACCGGCTACCTGGAGCGGGCCGGTTTCGCCGTCGAGCACGCCGCCGACGGCCTCGACGCGTTGCGCGGGGCAGAGGAACGGCGGCCGGAGCTCGTCGTGCTCGACCTCATGCTGCCGGGCCTGGACGGCCTGGAGGTGTGCCGGAGACTTCGCGCCTCCGGACCCGTCCCCGTGATCATGCTGACCGCGCGCGGCGACGAGGAGGACCGGATCACGGGCCTGGAGGTCGGCGCGGACGACTACGTCACGAAGCCGTTCAGCCCGCGGGAACTGGTGCTGCGCGTCGAGTCCGTGCTGCGCCGCAGCCGCGCGTCGGCCGCCGCCACCGCTGCCCGGACGCGGCCGGTGCTCCGGGCCGGTGACCTCGCCCTGGACCCGGTGACCCGCCGCGCCACCCGTACGGGCGAGGAACTGGCCCTCACCCTGCGGGAGTTCGACCTCCTGGCGCATTTCCTGGAACACCCGGGAACGGCGCACACCCGGGAGGATCTGATGCGGAGGGTGTGGGGCTGGGACTTCGGCGACCTGTCCACGGTGACGGTCCACGTCCGCCGGCTGCGCGCCAAGATCGAGGAGGACCCGGCCAGACCCCGGCTGATCCAGACGGTGTGGGGCGTGGGCTACCGATTCGAGC
This sequence comes from Streptomyces roseicoloratus, assembly GCF_004117935.1. GTDB lineage: Bacteria > Actinomycetota > Actinomycetes > Streptomycetales > Streptomycetaceae > Streptomyces > Streptomyces roseicoloratus. Next base: position 17,965 of record NZ_SDOY01000153.1, read on the forward strand.
CGGTGCCCGCGCGCGGTGCCGAGGGGGCGGCGTGAAGGACGTCCTGCTCATCGCCGCGTTCGCGCTCGCCGGGGCCGTGTGCGCCGGCCTCGCCGGAGCGGCCGTCCTGCGCCTCGTCCGTCGCCGCTCGGTCGCCGTCTCGCTGACCGTCGTCGCGGCCGTCACCGTCACCGCGATGCTCGCCGGAACGCTCGCCGTCGCCCAGGCGATGTTCCTGTCCGCGCACGACCTGTGGGTGGTGACCGTGGTGGTCGCGATGGCCGCCCTCGTCTCGCTCGGCACCGCCCTCGTCCTCGGCCGGTGGGTCGTGGCCCGGAGCAGGGCGCTGGCCCGTGCCGCACGGGACTTCGGCGACGGAGGCAGCTTCTCCGCCCCGGACGGCGACGCCACTGCCGAACTCGCGACGCTCACCCGTGAACTGGCCGCGACCAGCGCCAAGCTGGAGGCGTCCCGGGCGCGCGAGCGCTCCCTCGAGGCATCCCGTCGCGAGCTCGTGGCCTGGATCTCGCACGACCTGCGGACGCCGCTCGCGGGGCTGCGGGTCATGGCGGAGGCGCTGGAGGACGGCGTGGCGGCCGATCCCGCCCGTTACCACCGGCAGATCCGCACCGAGGTCGAACGCCTGACCGGCATGGTGGGCGACCTCTTCGAACTCTCCCGCATCCACGCGGGCGCCCTCGCCCTCACCCCGAGCCGGATCTCCGTCTACGACCTGGTCGGCGACGCGCTCAGCGGCGCCGACCCGCTCGCCCGCGAGCACGGTGTGCGCCTCGTCGGGCAGCAGGTCGACGCCGTTCCGGTGGAGGTCGACGGCAAGGAGATGACCCGTGTCCTCGCCAATCTCCTCGGCAACGCCATCCGCCACACGCCGGCCGACGGTACGGTCGCCGTCACTGCCGAACGCCGCGACGACGCCGTGGTCCTGTCCGTCACCGACGGCTGCGGCGGCATCCCCGACGCGGACCTTCCCCGGGTCTTCGACACGGGCTGGCGCGGCACCGAGGCCCGCACCCCACCCGCGGGCGCCGGCCTCGGCCTCGCGATCGTCCGCGGCATCGTGGAAGCACACGCGGGCAGCGCCGAGGTGCGCAACGTCCCCGGCGGCTGCCGCTTCGAGGTCGTCCTCCCGGCCGCGGCAGGCTGAACCCACGAGGAACGGGAACGCCTGGGACGGGCCTGAGGCAGGCCCGACGCCTCCTTCGGGAGCGCCTGCGACGACGAGGCCGCAGCACTCCGCGCCGACGAGCCCGAGACCTCGCCCGCCGACGGACGAGCGCTCACGCCAGAAGACGTCAAGACCGACGACCTCACGTCCGAAGACGTCATGACCGAAGACCTCACGTCCGAAGGCGTCATGACCGAAGGCGTCATGGCCGAAGACCTCACGTCCGAGGACGACAGGTCGAAGACGACATGTCCGAGGACGCCACGTTCGAAGACGACATGCCCGAGGACGGCCCCGTCGGCCCGAGCCGCGCCGGGCCCCGTTGTCCCGCCCGGGCGAAGGCGACCATGCCCTCCTCGAAGCCGACGGCCGGCTTCCAGCCGAGGTCGCGCCGCAGGCGGGCGGAGTCCGCGGTGATGTGCCGGACGTCGCCGAGCCGGAACTTCCCGGTCACCACCGGAGCCGGCCCGCCGTGCGCCCGTGCGAGCGCCGCCGCCATCTCGCCCACCGTGCGGGGTTCGCCGCTGCCGGTGTTGTACGGGGTGAGGACGCCGGACGGCAGCCCGGCGGCGGCCTCCAGGGCCAGCACGTTGGCCGCCGCGACGTCCCGGACGTGCACGAAGTCACGGCGCTGTCCGCCGTCCTCGAAGACGCGGGGCGTCTCGCCTCGGGCGAGTGCCGAGCGGAACAGCGAGGCCACACCCGCGTACGGGGTGTCCCGGGGCATGCCGGGGCCGTACACGTTGTGATAGCGCAGCGACACCGCCGTCCCTCCCACCGCCCGGGCCCATGCCGAGGCCAGGTGTTCCTGGGCGAGCTTCGTGGTGGCGTAGACGTTGCGGGGGTCGGCCGGCGCCTCCTCTCCGACCAGCCCGGGTGCGAGGTCGGAGCCGCAGGCGGGGCAGCGCGGTTCGAAGCGGCCCGCGGCCAGGTCCTCGGGGCGGCGGGCGCCCGGCCGGACGAGACCGTGCCGGGGACACTCGTACCGGCCCTCCCCGTACACCACCATCGAACCCGCGAGGACCAGCCGCCGCACGCCCACCTCCGCCATCTGCGAGAGCAGCACGGCCGTGCCGAGGTCGTTGCAGCTCACGTACGCCGCCGCGTCGGCGAAGTCCTTGCCGAGCCCGACCATCGCGGCCTGGTGACAGACCGCATCGACACCGGTCAGCGCCGACCGTACGGCCGACGCGTCCCTGACGTCGGCGTGGGTGAACCCGACGGGCGACGGCTCGGGCGATGCCGGGTGCGCGCTCGGCAGCAACGCGTCCAGGACCACGGGCTCATGGCCCGCGGCGAGCAGTGCGCCGACGATGTGCGAGCCGATGAACCCGGCCCCTCCGGTGACAAGTACACGCATGCCGAGCACGCTACGGCCGCAAGCGGCCGCCGGGACGATCCACGCCGCCCCGTAAGACTTCCGTCAGGCCTACGGCTCTCCCCGGGAGAGCCGCCGGCGTCGCGACGCGGGCACCGCGGTGCGAAGCTCCGCACGGGCCCGCGCGCCCGCGACTGTCGGCGGCGGACGTTAGCGTGCGGCTCATGGGATTCACGAGTGCCTGGGGCGTCAGCGCCCACCCCGACGCCGTCATCGCGGACGTGGCCACGCGCCTGCTGCCGGCGATGGAGGCGGACCGAACGGCGCCGGGAACGCGGGAGCGCTGGGCTGCCTGGCAGCGGGCGCCGCTGCCCGACCACCGCACCTGGTACGCCGTGGGATCCCGCGGGACCGAGGAGTGGGAAGCGATCGAGGCGTTCCGGGACATGACGGCACCCGGAGGCCACGTCGACTACCTCTGCGACGGCGTCTCGGACCCCGACTTCTACGTCGTCGACGACGTGTGGGTCGGGCAGGACCTGGAGCACCTTTTCGTGTCGGTGCACTCCAAGGAGTACGCGGTCGCCTCCCTCTTCCACGCCATCGGCCCCGAGCGCGCCGCCCTGCTGCCCGGATGGTGCGGCAATTTCCTCCTCACCGCGGCCGAGGCGCGGCAGGCCCTTCCGCGCGTCGAAGCGGCCTTCGCCTTCACCCGTGCCGAGCGGGTCGCCGCACAGGAAAGGGACTGGCTCTCCTACGGCGCGGACGAGGAGAGCGTCCTCGACGGTCCGGCGCGTGTGTGGCGGAACGCCGTGCGCGACGGACTCGGCCTGTGCGGCGTGGCGCTGCACCTCACGTGACCCGCCGACCGGCCGTCACCTCGGCGGCCGGAACACCCGCAGGTCCCGCACCTCGTAGGACATCTCCGTGGTCGTGTCGTCCGGGGCCGGGTGGTAACGGCCCGCGCAGACGGAGAGGTTGACGATCAGGGCCGCGTGCCAGCCGCGTCCGACGCCCCGGTGGTCGGCGAAGACCTCGGTGCCGTCGAGCCACCACACCACCGAGCGCGCCCCGAACTCCGTGCGCAAGGTGATCCACCCGCCCGGCCGTACGGCGCGGGACCGGTGGTAGCGGTGGGTGCCTCGGACGCGGTTGGACAGCTCCAGGAGATCGGGATTGTCGGGGTGATACTCGAAGACGTCGACCTCCTGGCCCCCGTCCCGCCACGTCCAGATCGCCGGCCACGCCCCCGTCTCCTCCGGGAGCCGCACCCGCGCTACCAGTACGTCCCCGGTGCGCACCTCGAAGCCTTCCGGGCTGCCCTCGGTGGTCAGCAGTCCGGTGTCCCACAGGCCGTCGCGCCGGCGCGTCGCCCGGAACACTCCCGTACGGCTGTACGCGGGGTCGGCGACCAGATGGTCCAGCTTGTTGTCGCCCGGGTTGACCGGCCCTCCGTTCGGATAGGCCCAGCTGCGGCCCGCGACCCAGTGGTCGGAGGAGCCGAAGTCCGCGGTGAAGACCGGCTCTTCGGCCGGCGGCCAGGTCCGCATTGCGCGTGTCTCCTCACGTCGGGATGTCTACGTCGGGATGTGCGTCGGGATGTGCGTCCGGATCCGCATGCCGGGATCCGTGTGCCGGGATCCGTATGCCGGCCGGGTTCTGCCTGCAGGGGACCCGGACGTCGGGATCCGCCCACGGGCTCCGAACGTCCGGATCCGTTCGGCGGATCGTGTACGTCCGCTTCGTCTGAGGCAGTTCTGCCCGCCCGTGCCGCCCGGATGCGGAATCCCTCACTCCTTGTCCGGAAGTCGCCACGCGCGTTCCCCACGACACGCCCTCCGCCGTGGCCCTTCGCCAGACCCTCTGCCAGGTCCCGCCGCGCCCTCCGCCCGGCCCGTCACCACCCGTCAGGTCTCCGTGTGGTCTCTTGACCGATCAGCCCGGCGCACCGTACTTTCGAGCGCACCGGCTCGTGAGCTGTCGAAAGGAGGCGACGTCGGATGTCCCTCTTCTCCGACCTGCATCGCCTCGCTCGCCGGGCCGCCTGGGGTCCCGGGCGTGTAGCGCACGGCTGCTGAGCGGCCCCCTTCCTCCCAGCCTTCCGGTGTCCCCGATCGCGGACACCGGCGTCTCCTGATCTCCATCACCCCTCGCGGCACGCCGTGCACCTCGTGCATGGCGCGTGCCGTTCGCGCCGTCCACGCCACGTCCACGCCCGACACGGCACCACGTGCTGGTCCACGCCAGGGCCCGCAGCGCGAACCGCGGCCGCGAGCCACCGACACAGAAGGCTCCTGAAATGACGACGACGACCTTCGGAACGGCCGTGCACCGAAACGAGGACATGTCATGGTAGAGGCGCGGATCACCGTCAACGGGAAGGAAGCGCCGATCGCGCCCGTCGCGCCCCACACGACCGTGCTCGACTTCCTGCGCGAACGCGGTCTCACCGGCACCAAGGAGGGCTGCGCCGAAGGCGAATGCGGTGCCTGCGCGGTCCTCGTGGCCCGCCCCGGCGTGGACAGGCCCACCGACTGGGTGGCGGTCAACGCCTGTCTCATCCCGGTCGCGGCACTCGACGGGCAGGAGGTCGTCACCTCCGAGGGCCTCGCCACCGCCCGCCGTCCCGGCGCGCCCGGAGCACGACCCGAACTGCACCCCGTACAGGAGGAGATGGCCGTCCGCGGCGGATCCCAGTGCGGCTACTGCACCCCAGGATTCATCTGCAGCATGGCCGCCGAGTACTACCGCCCCGACCGCTGCCCGAACCCGAACCCGGACCCGGAAGCGGAAGTGGGAGCGGAAGCGGAAGCGGGAGCGACCGACGCCGAGGACGGCACCGCGGACGACCACACGACCTCGGGCGCCGGCCCCCAGCACGGCCCCAACGGCTTCGACCTCCACGCCCTCAGCGGAAACCTCTGCCGCTGCACCGGCTACCGCCCCATCCGTGACGCCGCCTTCGCCGTCGGCACGCCCCCCGACGACGACCTCCTGGCCCGGCGCCGGGAGCAGGCCCCGCCGCCGCCCGTCGCCACCGCGTACGTCCAGGGCGACGGTGTCTTCCTGCGCCCCGCCACCCTGGCCGAGGCACTGCACGAGCTGCGCGAGCGGCCCGACGCGGTCGTCGTCGCCGGCGGCACCGACTGGGGTGTCGAGGTCAACATCCGCTCGCGCCGGGCCGGTCGCGTGGTCGCCGTCGACCGGCTGCCCGAACTCCGGGAGGTGCGCGTCGCGGCCGACCACATCGAGATCGGTGCGGCGGTGACGCTCACCGAGATCGAACGCCGCCTGGAGGGCCGCGTTCCCCTGCTGGCGGAGCTGTTCCCGCAGTTCGCCTCCCGGCTCATCCGCAACAGCGCCACCCTCGGCGGCAACCTGGGCACCGGTTCCCCCATCGGGGACGCCCCGCCCGCCCTGCTCGCCCTGGAGGCGTCCGTGGTGCTCGCCGCACCCGACGGCGAGCGCGAGGTCCCGCTCGCGGACTACTTCACCGGCTACCGGCAGAGCGTGCGCCGCCCAGGTGAGCTGATCCGTTCGGTGCGCATCCCGCTGCCGCCGGCGCCGGTGGTGGCCTTCCACAAGATCGCCAAGCGCCGTTTCGACGACATCTCCAGCGTCGCGGCTGCCTTCGCCCTCGTCATCGAGGACGGGATCGTCCGCAAGGCGCGCATCGGCCTCGGCGGCGTGGCCGCCACCCCGATCCGCGCCTTCGCCGCGGAAACCGCCCTGGAGGGCAGGCCATGGGTGGCGGAGACCGTCGAAGCCGCGGCCCGGGTGCTGAGCGCCCAGGGCACGCCCATGGACGATCACCGCGCCAGCGCCGCCTACCGTTCCGCGATGCTCGGCCAGACCCTGCGGAAGACCTACGCACGGACCACCACGGCTACGGCGACCACGGCGGCCACTACGCCCGGCACGGCCACCACGGCCAGGGCAGCCACGGCGGCCACCACCACGACCAACACGACCACCACCGAGGGGGTGTCGTCATGAGCCTGCTGTCCCAGCGCCCCGAGAAGCCCGTCGTCGGGCTCCCGATGCCGCACGAGAGTGCCCACCTGCACGTCACCGGCACCGCGCTCTACACCGACGACCTGGTCCACCGCACCAAGGACGTGCTGCACGCCTACCCGGTCCAGGTCATGAAGGCCCACGGCAGGATCACCGCGCTGCGCACCGGGCCCGCGCTCGCCGTGCCCGGGGTGGTCCGCGTGCTCACCGCCGCCGACGTGCCCGGCGTCAACGACGCCGGCATGAAGCACGACGAACCGCTGTTCCCCGACGAGGTCATGTTCCACGGTCACGCGGTCGCCTGGGTGCTCGGCGAGACCCTGGAGGCCGCGCGGCTCGGCGCCGCCGCCGTCGAGGTCGAACTCGACGAACTGCCTTCGCTGATCACGTTGCAGGACGCGATCGCCGCCGACAGCTTCCACGGCGCCCGCCCCACGATGGTGGCCGGCGACGTCGACGCCGGCTTCGCCGACTCCGCGCACGTGTTCACCGGCGAGCTCCGGTTCTCCGACCAGGAGCACTTCTACCTGGAGACGCACGCGGCGCTGGCCCTCGTCGACGAGGCCGGGCAGGTGTTCGTGCAGAGCAGCACCCAGCACCCCTCGGAGACCCAGGAGATCGTCGCCCACGTGCTCGGCCTCCCCAGCCACGAGGTGACCGTGCAGTGCCTGCGGATGGGCGGCGGCTTCGGCGGCAAGGAGATGCAGCCGCACGGCTTCGCGGCCGTCGCCGCGCTCGGCGCCCGGCTCACCGGACGGCCGGTCCGGCTCCGCCTCAACCGGACCCAGGACATCACCATGTCCGGGAAGCGACACGGATTCCACGCCGCCTGGAAGATCGGCTTCGACGCCGAGGGCCGCATCCAGGCCCTCGACGCCACCCTGACCGCCGACGGCGGCTGGAGCCTCGACCTGTCCGAACCCGTCGTCGCCCGCGCGCTGTGCCACGTCGACAACACCTACTGGATCCCGAACGCCCGCGTCACCGGCCGCGTCGCGCGGACCAACAAGGTGTCCAACACCGCCTTCCGCGGCTTCGGCGGCCCGCAGGGCATGCTGGTGATCGAGGACATCATGGGCCGCTGCGCCCCGCTGCTCGGCCTGGACCCGACGGAACTCCGGGAGCGCAACTTCTACCGGCCGGGCCAGGGCCAGACGACACCGTACGGACAGCCGGTCACCCAGGCCGAACGGATCGCCACGGTCTGGCGGAAGGTCAAGGACGACGCCGGCATCGACGGCCGCCGGCGCGAGATCGCGGCCTTCAACGCCGCGCACCCGCACACCAAGCGGGCCCTCGCGCTCACCGGCATCAAGTTCGGCATCTCCTTCAACCTCACCGCCTTCAACCAGGGCGGTGCGCTCGTCCTCGTCTACAAGGACGGCTCGGTCCTGATCAACCACGGCGGAACCGAGATGGGACAGGGCCTGCACACCAAGATGCTGCAGGTGGCGGCGACCACCCTCGGCATCCCGCTCCACAGGGTGCGGCTCGCCCCGACGCGTACCGACAAAGTCCCCAACACGTCGGCCACCGCCGCCAGTTCCGGCGCGGACCTCAACGGAGCCGCCGTCAGGAACGCCTGCGAGCAGATCCGCACCCGGCTCCTCGACGTGGCGGCCACGCGGCTCGGCGTCCCCGCCGGGGACGTACGCGTCGTCGACGGCGTCGCCCGCGCCCTCGGCGGCGACGCGGAGCTCGCCTGGGACGACCTGGTGCGCACCGCGTACCTCCAGCGCGTGCAGCTGTCCGCGGCGGGCTTCTACCGGACCGAGGGCCTGCACTGGGACGCGCGGGCCTTCCAGGGCTCCCCGTTCAAGTACTTCTCCTACGGCGCCGCCGCGACCGAGGTGGAGGTGGACGGCTTCACCGGCGCCTACCGCATCCGTCGGGTGGACATCGTGCACGACGTCGGCGACAGCCTGTCCCCGATGATCGACATCGGTCAGGTCGAGGGCGGCTTCGTGCAGGGAGCCGGCTGGCTCACGCTCGAGGACCTGCGCTGGGACACCGGCGACGGACCGCACCGCGGCCGGCTGCTGACCCAGGCCGCGAGCACGTACAAGCTGCCGAGCTTCTCGGAGATGCCGGAGGAGTTCCACGTCACCCTGCTCGAGAACGCCACCGAGGAGGGCGCGGTGTACGGCTCCAAGGCCGTCGGCGAGCCTCCGCTGATGCTGGCCTTCTCGGTACGGGAAGCCCTGCGCGAGGCCGCCGCGGCGTTCGGGCCCGCCGGAGTCAGCGTGGAACTCGCCTCTCCCGCCACCCCGGAGGCGGTCTACTGGGCCATCGAGACGGCGCGTACGGCCGGAGCCACCCGTACGGACGAGGGAGCGGGACCGGGTGGCGGGCGGACCCGCGCGCGCGACGGCATCGCGAACCCCGCCGGCGCCGGCGCCTCGGTCCGTGCCTGACATGACCTGGGTCGCCGCGGTCGCGCGGTTGCGGGCACGCCGGGAGCCCGGCGTGCTGGTGACCGTCGCGACCGTGCGCGGCCACGCGCCCCGCCGGGCCGGCGCCAAGCTCGTCGTCGGGCGGACCGGGACCTGGGGCTCGATCGGCGGCGGCAACATCGAGGCCGTCGCCGTCGACCGGGCCCGCGAGCTGACCGCCACGCACCACCCGGAACCCGAGCTGATGGAGTTCGCCCTCAACGACAAGGTCACCGGGCGGCACGGCGTGCAATGCTGCGGCGGAGCCGTCACGGTGCTCCTCGAACCGCTGCCGGTGGTCCCCGCCGTCGCGATCTTCGGCATCGGGCACGTCGGCCTCGAACTGGCCCGCATCCTGGCCCGCCACGACCTCGACCTGCACCTGGTCGACAGCCGCCCCGACATGCTCACCGACGAACGCCTCGGCGTCCCGCTCGCCGACGCGGTGGCGCAGGTCCGCGTGCACCACACCCCGCTCCTCCCGGAGGAGGTGCTCGCGGAGCTGGCACCCGGCACCCACGTCCTGATCATGACCCACGACCACGCCGAGGACGCCGCACTGTGCGACGCGGCCCTGCGCACCGAAGGTCTCGGCACGATCGGACTCATCGGTTCGGCCGCCAAGTGGTCCCGCTTCCGGCAGCGGCTGGCCACCGAGGGCGGCCACGACGACGCCACCATCGACCGGATCACCACCCCGATCGGAACGCCCGGGATCACCGGCAAGGAACCCGCCACCATCGCGGTGAGCGTCGCGGCGGACCTGCTCCGGACCTTCGAGCAGGACGGCGGCCGGGCAGCGCGGGCAGCCGCCGCGGCGGACGCGTGACGGCGTCCCGATGCGGGAAGCCGCCACCGCCCGCCGCGGCGCGGCCTCGCCGGGACGCCCTTGACAGCCAGTCATGCTCCTGACACCAGTGGCACTGCCGCACCTCCCGTGAACGGCACGTGAACCGAAGGGGACGATCAGCGCATGACCAAGCCCGACAGCGCGGGACAGGACTACGACGTCGTCATCAGCGGAGCCAGTCTCGCCGGCAGCGCCGCGGCGATCCTGCTCGCCCGCCGCGGCGCCCGCGTCGCCCTGCTGGAACGCCGCTCCGACCCCGACGCGTACAAGGTGCTGTGCACCCACTCCCTCACGGCCAACGCCTACCCCGTCCTCGACGAACTCGGCCTCGTTCCCGCACTGGAGGAAGCGGGAGCGGTCCGCAACGAGGCCCGCTGGTACACCCGTTGGGGATGGATAGAACCGAGAGCGGCGCCCTCGGGCCCCGAACTCCCGTACGGCTACAACGTCCGGCGCAGCACCCTCGACCCGCTCGTCAGATCCCACGCCGCCCGGACACCCGGGGTCGACCTGCTCCTCGGCCACCAGGTGACCGGCCTGGTCGGCGAGAGCGGCCGGACCGTGGGAGTCACGGTATCGACCGCCCAGGGCGAGCGGGAGATCCGCGCCCGCCTCGTGGTCGGTGCCGACGGCAAGGACTCGGCCGTCGCGAAGTACGCCGAGGTGCCCGTGCGCCGGCACGAGAACGCGCGGTTCGGCTATCTCGCCCACTTCCGCGGCCTGCCCCTGCGCGACGGCATCGCCCACGCCTGGTTCCTCGAACCCGACACGGCGTACGCGTTCCCCAACGACGACGGGGTCACGGTCGTCGCGGTCCTCCCGGACAAGAAGCGCCTGCCGGCCTTCCGGGAGGACCTGGAGGGCAGCTTCCTGGACCTCGTCCGCGGCCTGCCGGAGGCGCCGCCCGTCGACACCGCCGAGCGCGTCTCGAAGATCATCGGAACGGTCGACTACCCGCTGCTCACCCGCGAGCCGACGGCACCGGGCCTCGCGCTCGTCGGCGACGCGGCCCTGACCGGCGATCCGCTGTGGGGCGTGGGATGTGGCTGGGCCCTGCAGTCCGCGCACTGGCTCGCGGAAGCGGTCGCCTCCGCCGCGACCGGCCGGGGCGACCTGGACAGGTCGCTCGCGGCCTACGCCCGTACGCACCGCCGCCGGCTCACCGGCCACCAGAGACTGGCCGCCGACTACGCGAGGACCGCCCGCCCCTTCAACCCCGGCGAGCAGCTGATGTTCTCTGCGGCGGCGCGTGACGAGGCGATGGCACGGCACATGTTCCTGTTCGCCTCCCGCCTCATCGGCCCGATGCGCTTCCTGAGCCCCCTCGCCCTCGCCAGGGCGGCAGCCGTCAACATCAGGCACCGCAGCACGGCGGCGTCGTCCGGCCGGGCGTGACCGCGGCCGGAGCCGATCGTTCCACCGGGCATGAAGAAGATCGTCACAGCAGCCATGCTCACGCTCACGGGCGTCGCCATCGCCGCCCCCGCGCACGCCGGAGGCGTCGGAAACGTCGCCGAGGCGCTGCCGCTCGACACCGCGGCCCCCGTCACGAAGACGCTCCCGGTCAACCCGAAGGAGATGAGGCCGGACGGTGACGGCCTCATCCCCGTCGGCGGCACCCTCAAGAAGCTGCGCCCGGGCAAGCACTGAACGAGCAGCCCCACGGCCGGCCCGGTGACCGGTTCCGCCCGTCGGCCCGGTAACCGAAACGGTGACCAGCCGACCAGCCGACCAGCCGACCAGTCGACCCGGCCGCGACCGGCTCGGCAGGCCCGGCAACCGGCCGGGAACCCCGGCCGCGCCCCTCGCCCAAGCGCCGCCGACTGAAGCCGTCACCGGCTGAGGCCGTCACCCCGGCTTCAGCCGGTGCCCAGCTCGGTGTCCCAGGCCGCTTCGCGGACTTCCCGCTGCGGATGGCGGCGGAGCTCGACGACGCTCGCCCGCCAGACCTCCGGCCAGCTCTGCCGGGGTCCGATCGCGGTGGCGAGCCCGAGGGCGAGGAGGCCCTCGACCAGACCGCCGTCGGCGCCGAGGGCACGGACCGCGGCGAGTCCGGAGGCGGAGTCCGCGAGCGGGCCGCCGCGGTGCGTCCCCTTCACCTTCTCGGCCACCCGGCCGGCGAGGACGGGGCGGTCCCCGATCGCCGCGACGAGGTCGCGCAGCGCGTCGAGCAGCGCGGGCTCCGCCGCCTCCAGGTCGATCGCCCGGAGGAGGAGATCGGTCCGCACGGACCTGAGCGACGGTTCGGCCTCCAGCTGCCGGGCCAGCGCCGCGCACGTCCGGTGGTCGTAGGCGTAGCCGATGACGGAACGCAGACGACGACGGGCCGGCAGGTCACCGCCCCGCCCGCCGCCCTCCGGTTCGCCGGCGGCGATGAGCGTCAGGAGCCGGTCGACGACACCGTGGAACAGGCTGCCGGGCCCGATGCCTCCGACGGGGTGAGGCAGGTCGGACCGAGCCAGTTCCAGCAGACCGGAGGTCGCACGCCACAGGGCGAGCGGTGAGGTGAGATCGGTGCAGACGTCGGCGAGAGCCGCGCCGGCGGCGGGCGTGTAGGGCGCCCAGTCACCGAGGCGGGACAGCGCCTCGTTCGCCGTCGCTTCCTCGGCGACGGCGGGCAGCCGGGCCAGCAGCTCGCCGTAGCGGGGCCGGTGGGCCGGGGCCAGGTCGGTGGGACGGACGTCCAGGAGCGCGCGCCGGCTGACGTCCGGCCCCTCGGCCGCCGCCGACCCCAGCAGATCCCACATCTCCTCCGCCGGCAGCAGTGTTGCGGCCATCCGGACGACCGTGGCGTGCACGTCCGGGTGGACCCCCGGGGCACGGCCCGCGGCGGACAGGAGTGCGATGGCGGCTCGCGGCGCCAGATGGCCGGTCGCGAGGCGGACGGCGGCCTTGCGGACGGTGACCTTCACGCCGCTCTCGAGGGTGAGGACGTCATGGATCAGCGCCGCGACCCGACTGGGCCGGGCGTGCGCGGCGGCGCGGCCGGCCGCCGACCAGGCGGCCGCGGCCCGGTCGTCCCCGGCGTGGTCGAGCAGGGCGCCGAGGGCGGCGGCGGGGTCGTCCGTGTGCGCGGCGGCGTCCAGCGCCGCCGCCGCGAGAGCGGCCTCGGCCTGCTCGCCCTGGCCGCCCTGCTCGGCGTCCTCGTCCTCCTCGCCCTGCCCTGCCCGATCGGGCTGCCCCGGCTCCCGGACGCCGGTGGGCCGAGTGCCGCCCTCGGGTCCGCCGGCTTCCGACGACGGGTCGGCGGCGTACCGCCGGAGCAGCATCCGTCCGTGCTCCGGCACCGGCGCCACCGCGCGGAGCAGGGCGGCGCGTTCGTCGATCCCGCGGCCGGCGTCCGCGACGGCGTCGGCGGCCAGCCGGACCGCCGCCCGCTGCTGCCGGGGCAGCCACCGGTCGGCGTAGCGGAACAGCGGAAGCGGCCGGCGAACGCCGGCGACCGGGAACCGGCCGCCACCCTGCGGCAGTTCGGGGGACAGCGCGCCGTCGAGGAGATCGGTGCGCTGTTCGGACAGGACGGCGAGGACCTCGGGCAGGAACGCCGCCGTCGGCTCCCACGCCAGCAGCTCGGCGACGCGCTCGCCGCGGGACGCGGGATCGGCCAGCCAGGCCGCCGCGACCTCGCCGAACACACCGTCCGGGCAGGTGCGCAGGGCGCGCCCGAGGCGGTCCTGGAGTCCAGGGATCCGGTACGCGCGCTTCCCGCAGGCGCGGACCAGCGCGAGCAGGGGAACGACGTCTCCGCCGTCGGCGGCCCGGTCCAGCCACGGACCGAGCGCGTCCAGGACCGCGTCGAGCGCGTCGAGGTGCGCCATGCCGCCGGGCGGGCAGAGGTCGGCCTTTCCGGTATGAGCGGTGAGCGCTTCGATGATGCGTACGGCGGTCCGCAGGGCCGCCCCGCCGCCTCGGGCGCTCTCGGCCCTCTCGGGTCCGGCGGCCGTCTCCACGGAGGCCGTGGCGCCACCCGGTCGACGCGGGGCGGCGGCGCCGTCGAGCAGCACGAGGGCGAGGTCCCGGATCGACTCCCGCGTCTGGTGGGAGCAGTCCCGAGCCCGCAGGGCATCACGGCACAGCCGTTCCAGGGACTCGGCGCCGGTGCGGCCCCCGTCGGACGCCTCTGCCGCAGACGCGCGTACGCCGGCCACGCCGGCCTCGGGTGTCCGCGTGGAGGCCACGCCCGTCCCGGATGGCACGACGGCCGCACCCGTCCCGGGCGTGCGTATGTCGAGCGATGCCGCGAGCAGGGGAGCGGGGAGAGCGGCGAGGCCGGACAGGGCGTCCCAGCGCACGAGGTCCCGCTCGTTCCCCAACCGGCCGGCGGCCAGGGCCAGGACCTCCGCGACCGCCTGCGGGTCCCGGCTGTGACCGGCGTTGACGACGAGCCAGTTCCAGATCGCCCCGCGCCACTCGGCGTCAGCGGAGTCGAGGCCCGCGCACAGGCCCGGCCGGGCCTCGGCGGGCGGGAGCAGGGAGAGCAGGTCCCGTTCCTCCCCGCCCGAGTGGCGTTCGGCGCGGGACCGCTCTATGGCGACCCGCACCCGGGGGTGCCGTTCGGCCGCCGGCAGCGCCGCCAGCACGTTCGCGTGCGGGTGGACCCGGCGCGGATCACCCACCGCGGTGACGGCGTCCACGAACGCGGCCCGGCGCGCCGGTGGTACCGACCGCAGCAGTACGTCGAACGCTTCCCGGTTGAACCACCGGGCCGCGAGCACCGGCAGGGACGGCGGGCCCGCCGCCACCAGCCGCCGCAGGACCGCACGGCGCGGGGTCCGTTCCCACCGGACGGTGGGTCGCCCCGGATCGGCCAGCCAGCGCGTGACGCGCTCGGCGTCCACCGCCACCAGCTCACCGAGCCGGTCGTTCACCGGACCCGGCAGGTGGTCGGGCCCGTACCGTTCCAGCAGGTCGAGCACACGGGCCGGCCCGGCGGGCAGCGCCGCGGCGATCGCGGTGGCGTGCTGCTGCCACCAGCGGTTCCGCAGCCGCTGCGGCAGGTCCGCGAGCTCCCGTTCCACGTGGTCGAGCACCGCGCCGGGATGCCGCACGGCCAGCGTGCTCCAGTCCTCGAACGCGAGCGCCCCGGCGAGCTCGGGCAGCAGCCTCGCGGTGAACTCCGTCGAACAGCCCGGCAGCAGCCGTGCGGCGTCCCGCTCCCCGTACTCGGCGCGCGCCACCGGCACCAGCCGCTCGGCGAGCCCGGCCCGCCGCCCGTCGCGCAGCAGTCGCGCGAGAGCGACGCGGACCACGGCGGGGGCGTCGCCGTAAGCGGCCTCGACGGCGGCGTCGGGAACGGGAAGCCTCCTGGCGCCGCGCAGCGCGTACCGGCGCACCACCGGATCGGGATCGGCGAGCCGCGCCGCGAGATGCTCCGCGTCTTCGCCGGCGAGAGCGGCGAGCGCCGCGAGCCGCCGCTCGTAGGGGCCGCGCTCGTCCAGCGACGCGAGCAGGGGCCGCAGGGTCCCGTGACGGGCGAGCCGGTGGGCGGTGGTGGCGGTCCGGCGAAGGCGCTCGGCGTGCGGCAGGGCATCGAGGACGGCGAGGAACTCGTCAGCGGTGAAGATCATCACTGAGGATTGTGCCCCAGGCGCCGCCTCCGGCCCATCGAATTTCGGAGCCGGCCGGGAACCGCCACGCGGATTCCGCGCGTCGCTGTGCCCGACCGGGGCATGCCTGGACGGGCGAGCCGGACGAACCCGGTCACGGCACGGAGGAGAACGCCTCGTGCCGAAGCCGACGACGGGGGCGCCGATGATGTTCGGGGGCGAGGACGAGTGGTGGGTGCTGCTGTTCGTTCCGGTGGTGTGGTGGATCTTCCTCGGGCCGTTCGCCATGCTGGCGCTGGGGGCGTGGTGCGGCTCGGCGCCCGGTCCGCGGCCACGGTGGTGGTCGGTACTGGTGCCGTCGTACCCGGTGGTGAGCTCGTCGATCCCCATGATCTTCCCGCTGAGCCAGTGGGACCGCGCCGTACTGGAGGACGGAACCCCGGGCCCGCGGCCCCACCTGACCGACGTCTTCGGCTACCTGGCCGGCTACGTCGGGGGCATCACCCTGCTGCCCTGGCTGCTCGCCTACGTCATCGCACGCCTGGTGCGCTTCGTGCGATCCCGCAGACGCGGCCCCGCCGGGCCGCGGGGACCGGAGCCCGCGCCGGCGGACCCGGACGGGTGTGGGGCGGCGGACCCGGGCAGGGCGTAGGGCCGCGGGTCCGAGTGGGCGCAGTCGGGTGCCGCGTCGGCGCCCGGACCTGTCCGGACCGGGTCTTCCGCGCCGTGCCGCCGGGATTCGACCGACCGCGCCCCGCCGTGTTCTCCTTGGTGGGCACCCCATCGACGAAGGCATGGCATCCATGAACCCCTCGGCCCGTACGGGAGACCCCACCGGCCTCGCCGATCTCACCGGCCACGCCGGCACTCCCGCCCTCCCGGCCGCGGAGCGCTTCGACGCCATGGAGCTGCCCGGGGCGGTCCTGACGACACTGGCCGAGCAGGGCGTGACCAGCCCGTTCCCGATCCAGTCGGCCACCCTGCCCAGCGCCCTCGCGGGCCGGGACGTCCTCGGCCGGGGGCGTACGGGCTCCGGGAAGACCCTCGCCTTCGGGCTCGCGCTCCTCGCCCGCACGTCCGGCCGCCGCGCCGACGCCAAGAAGCCGCTCGCCCTGGTCCTCGTCCCTACCCGCGAGCTCGCCCAGCAGGTGACGGAGGCGCTCGCGCCGTACGCCCAGACCCTGAAGCTGCGCCTCGCGACCGTCGTCGGCGGTCTGCAGTCGGGCCGCCAGGCGACGGAGCTGCGGGCCGGGGCCGAGGTCCTCGTCGCCACTCCGGGGCGCCTGAAGGACCTCGTCGAGCGCCGGGCCTGCCGCCTCGACCAGGTAGAGATCACGGTCCTCGACGAGGCCGACCAGATGGCCGACATGGGCTTCCTGCCCCAGGTCACCGAACTGCTCGACCAGGTACGGCCCGGGGGCCAGCGGATGCTGTTCTCGGCCACGCTGGACCAGGACGTCGAACTCCTGGTCCGCCGCTACCTCCGGGACCCGGTGGTGCACGCGACCGACCTCGCCGGCGGGACCGCCCCCGGTGTCGACCACCACGTGCTCCACGTCCAGGGCGCCGAGAAGTTCGCCGTCGCCACGGAGATCGCCGCGCGGGACGGGCGCGTGATCATGTTCCTGGACACCAAGCACGCCGTCGACCGGTTCACCCGAGACCTCGTGGCCGGCGGCGTACGGGCCGCAGCGCTGCACGGCGGCAAGTCCCAGCCCCAGCGCACCGACACGCTCGAGCGGTTCAGGACCGGGTCCGTCACCGTCCTGGTGGCGACGAACGTCGCGGCCCGCGGCATCCACGTCGACGACCTCGACCTCGTCGTCAACGTCGACCCGCCCGCCGACCCCAAGGACTACCTCCACCGCGGCGGCCGTACGGCACGGGCCGGGGCCTCGGGCAGCGTGGTCACCCTCGCGCTGCCCGACCAGCGCCGCGACCTGGCCCGGCTGCTGACGGACGCCGGCATCCGGGCCCGCACCACCAAGGTCCGCCCCGGCGATCCCGAGCTGCTCCGCATCACCGGAGCCAGGGCCGTCGCCGGCGGTCCCTCCGCCGCCGGCCAGGGCCGGCGCGGCGGCGCGGCCTTCCGCGGCATCGGCACCGTCCCCGGACGGCCCGGCCGCGCCAAGAATGAATCGCGCAAGTCCGCCGAAGCACGGCGCACCGCCGAAGCCCGCAAGGCGGCCCGCGTGCGGCGCGGCGGGTAGGCCGCTTCTCGCCGGGACCGGACCCGCGACCCGGACCGACCCGGACCGGAGCCGGACCCGACCCGGGTCGCGCCGGCGGCGGAGCCCGGTCCGACCCGGTCACGTCCGGAGGGAACGGGCCGGGCGTCCGCAGGCCGGGTGCGCGCGGTGGGCGTCAGCCCTGGCAGATGCCGCGCGCGTAGTCGTACGTCGCGGTGGCCTGCGAGTACGTCCACTGCGGAGCGAGCAGTCCGTCAGCCAGCTGCCGGGCGGCGGCGGGGCTCTCGATCACGTACCCGAAGTCCTGCAGCCAGGACGGGTACAGGTTCTTCGAGCCGATGTAGAAGGCGGACCCGTCCACCGAGACCAGCTTGTGGTGCTGGGCGTAGGGCTTGCCGTCCGCCCACGTCGGCTTGTCCGAGGCGCGGAAGGTCGCCAGCTGGAGGTTCCCGCACATCGCGGCCTTCGCCTTCGGCTCGTCACCGGTCAGGGCCCTGAGGCGGCCGCGCAGCGCGTCGCTCACCTCGGACAGGGACGTGATCTGCGAGTAGCCGTCGCTGCCGAGGGCGCCCCGGTTGGCGGGGTCGCTGACGACGATGCGCACCTTCACGCCGGCGGCGAGCTTCGCGGCGAGCGCGTCGTAGAGCCGGACGTCGTAACGGGGCAGCGGCGGGCAGGTCGCGTGCAGGTCCTGCTGCGAGATCTCGATGTGCTCGGTCGCGCTCGCGACCAGGGCCCGCAGGGCGCTCTCCTCCGGGTTGACCGTGTCGTAGTCGCGGTCGGCGTTGGTGTAGTCGTGGACACCGAAGCCGCACTTGGTGTCGGAGGCCGTCGGCAGGACGGGCTTGAACAACGAGGCCGGGTCGTTGCGCCGGATGCCGACGCCGAGGCCGCCCACCGCCAGGGCGGGGATGTCACCGTCCGCGGCCGGGACGGCGGTCCGGGGCAGCGTGGGCATGCATCCGGCACCGTTGGACGAGGCGAACCAGACGGAGGTCCAGCTGTTCTTGTTCCGGCAGGTCCAGTCCCACAGCGTGTCGAGGTAGCGGCCGGCGGAGCCCGCCGCCGGACCGGACAGCGCGAGGTCGACGTCGTTCACCGGGTGCGTGGTGTCGAGGTAGTCGTTCTTCCAGCTGTTGATGCCGCCGGTGATCACCGACTTCCCGTCCACCACGACCAGCTTGGAGTGGTTCCAGGAGAACCCCGTCTTCGAGGTCGTCATCGAGGCCACGTTGAGGGTGACGCCCGCGGCGGCAGGGCCGAGCTTCTTCACCAGCTCGTCGCGGTAGGACGACGGAATCACGTTGGCGTGGTAGACCGGCGCGGCGCCGACGAGGATGCGGACCTGGAGCCGGTTGCCCTTCTGCGTCGCCTCCCGGAGGCCGGACACGATGGCGTCCTGGAAGCCGCCGTCGGGGAAGGGAGCCAGCGTGGATATGTCCACGCTCTGCCGGGCGTTCGCGATGTCCTCGCGCACCTTCTCCAGCAGGCGCCGGGAGCCGGGCCGGTCGGCGCAGGTGGGGTCGCCCCAGCAACCGGGCGTCTGGAGCAGCCAGTCCGAGCCGCCGGGGGCGGACGCGCCGAGGCGGTTCCCGGACGTGCGCTCCCAGACGGAGCCCTCGAGTCCCGGGGAGACCTGACGCAGGGTCTGCTCCACCGCGTCCAGGTGCGGGGTGGGGGCGGCGTCGGCGGCCGCCGGGGCGGCGGACAGCAGGAGGGCGGAGAGGGCGAGAGGAAGGGCCGTCGTGCGGATGGTGCGTGCCAATGTGGTTCCTCGGTCGGGGGGTGGCGCGGGTCGGCGGCTCGCTGAACGCAGCCGTCGACCTTGATCAACTCGCGTAAGTTACCAGTGCGTAGTCACCAGTTCACCCCAGCCAGGGCTGATTTCGGCCGCTATGGCTCCCAGGCGCCCCGGCCGTCCGTCCTCAGGGGCTCACGGAGGCCACGACGGTGCGCCGGCCGGCCGCGGCGACGGCATGAACCGGGGTGTGTCCGGGAGGGAGAACCACGGCGCTCAGGCGTCGGGCCACCGCCGGCCGGCCGTCGCCTCGCGAGCGATCCGGCGCCACGCGTCCTCCCCGCCCGGCAGGGGCCAGGACCAGGTCGACCGCGGCACGGTGTCCAGGTCGTGGAGGCGCCGGACGAGCCGGGGGCCCGCCGTGGCCGCGCCGTCCGGCACGGTGGGACCGTGGACGGCGCGCAGCTCCGCGAAGCGCGCCAGCTCGCCTTCGTAGAGGGTCACGGCCTCGCTCGTGCGCGCTGCCAGCTCGTCGCGTGGCAACAAGCGGTGCACGTGCAGCAGCGGCGGCTCGACGGATTCCGCGATCGCCGCGGCGAGCCGCGCGTGGCCGTCCAGGATCAGATGACAGTCCAGGCCGCTGACCCACCACAGCAGGACCGGCGGAAGCGTTCCTTCACGCGCCTGCTTGCGATACGCCTTGACCCGGCCGTCCCGGGCGTCGGGCAGGGGCCGCAGCGGAAGGACCTCCCACGATCCGGCATGGACGAACCAGTCGATGAAGCCGTCCGGATGCCCCTCGACCAGCATCGAACTCCAGTGCTCGCCGGGAGACTCGGCGGGATCACGCCACCGCCGGAACGTGTTCTCGCACGAGAGAAGCCAGCGCCCCTCGTGCAACGGGCTGCCCGGTGAGTCGGCGAGACGGCGCGCGAAGCGATGAGCCCACCGCTGCGGGTCGCCGGCCAGGGCGCGCGCCATGTCGGCGCGCGGCGGCGGGACGAAGGAGCGGTACTCCTCCGTCCGCCAGAAGTCCACGCCGTGGTGCTGCTCGTCCACGACGGCGAGCAGCACCGGCCGCGACTGCTGGGCGAGAAGCAGTCGCGATCCGGCACTGAACACGCACAGCCCCGGCAGGCGGCGGTCCCGCACGTCCAGCGACAGTCCCACCCATGTGCCGTCGCCCCGTGTGACATCGCCGCGTTCCATGCGACGACCCTATGCGCCGGCGCGGACGGCGGCACGACCGGGCGGAGCCGCGTCACGCCGCCGGGCCCGGTCGCCGGGACCGACCGCCCGCTCGGCGGCGGCCGGTCCCGGGCGGGTCAGGGGTTCATCTCGTACGCGCCCGAGAGGGCCTCGACGCGCTGCCACACCCTGGCAGAGCGCGCCTCGTCGACGACGGGGCGGCGGACGGCGCCGAGGGCCCAGAGCTGCTGCTGCTCATTGGCCGAGTCCTTGCCGTGCAGCTCGACGGCATAGGCCGAGAAGTCGCGCACGAGGACGGCGAAGAGCTCGTCGAGGACGTCCTCGTCGAGGCCGGTGAGCGCGGCCTGCTCCAGGACCAGCTGGCCGTGCACGACGAGCGCGAAGAGTTGGCCCACGGCGAGGAGCAGATCGAGGTCGCGGCTCTGCTCCTCGTCCGGCGCGGCCTTGAGCACGAAGTCGCAGAGCGCGTCCGCCTGCTCCCGGAAGCGCGTCACGTTCGCCAGGTGGCCGTACGCGTCGAAGGTCGGGCGCCAGTCGTGGAAGCGGACCGAGCCGAGGCCCCGGGCCGGGCCCTGACGGAACAGGAAGTCGTCGTCGGCCGCGTCGAGACGGGTCGGGACGGGCTCGTACGCGACCGGGTCGAGCAGGTGGTTGCGCATGAACTTGAGGATCAGGGCCAGGTTGACGTGGACCGTGCCCTCCAGCTTGGGCAGCCCGCGGATCTCCACGGCCGCCTCGGCGAAGTAGTTGTCCTTCTCGAAGCCCTTGGCGGCGATGACGTCCCACATCAGGTCGATGACCTTCTCGCCCTCCGTCGTCACCTTCATCTTCGTCATCGGGTTGAAGAGGAGGTAGCGGCGGTCGTCGGGACCAGCGGTGCGGAAGTAGTCGACGGCGCGGTCGCTGAAGGCCTTCATGCCGACGAGCCGGACGTACGCGTCGGTCAGCTCGCGCCGCACGTGCGGGAAGGCGGTGACCGGCCGGCCGTACAGGATGCGGTTGTGCGCGTGCGTGACGGCCTCGTACATCGCGTGCTCGCAGATGCCGATCGACGCGGTGCAGAGGTTGAACTTGCCGACGTTCACGGTGTTGAGCGCGGCGTCGAAGGCGGCGCGGCCGGTGTGCAGGACGTCCTCGGCGGAGACGGGGTAGCCCTCGAGACGGAACTCGCTGACGAACTTCGAGGAGTCCACGACGTTCTTGACGAGGTGGTAGTCCGGGTGCCGGCTGTCGGCGGCGAAGAAGACGTAGCCGTCGGGGCCTTCGACGTCCGTCCGGCGGCCGAAGACGGAGACGAGACCGGCCGCGTTGCCGTTGCCGATGTAGTACTTCGAGCCCGTAGCCCGGAAGCCGCCCTCGCCGTCGGGCTCCAGGAGCATGTCGGTGGAGTAGATGTCGGCGCCGTGGGTCTTCTCCGAGAGGCCGAAGGCGAACACCTCGCCCTGCCCGAGCAGTTCGGCGGCACGGGCACGGGCGGCCGCGTTGTCGCTCTGCCAGACCGGACCGAGACCGAGGATGGTCACCTGCCAGGCGTACCAGTAGTCCAGGCCGTAGAAGCCGAGGATCTCGTTGAGCGCGGCGATACGGGCGGTGTCCCAGCGCTTGTCACCCTCGGTCTCGCCGGCGGCGGAGGCGGGCGTGAGGAAGGTCGCGAAGAGACCCTCCTCGGCGGCGAAGGCGAGGAAGTCGCCGAGCCAGGCCCGGGTCCGGTAGTCCTCGATGATCCGGCGCTTCCCGCGCGCCTCGAACCAGTCGACGGTGGCACGCAGCAGGCGGCGCGTCTCCGGGTCGAAGTGCGCCGGGTCGTAGGTGTGCGGGTTGAACAGCAGCGGGTCGGCCATGACGTCCGCCTTTCCGGATCGGGATGAGGGGTGTGGTGGTGCTGGAGGTGGGGGTGGGGGTGGTGCGGTGGGTTCTCGACCCGGCGCCGGGCCAGGCGCCGGGCCCAGCGCCGGTCAGGGCTTCGGCGGGGCCTGGCCCCGGGTGCCGGACCGGGGGCCCGGACCCTGGACTCGTGCTCACGCTCGCGCTCGTGCCCGGCTCGGGCCCGCCCCGGGGTCAGGCGGCCGGGCCCGGCGCGGGCGCGCGGCCGACCGGCCCGGCGCCCGGGGCTCAGCCGGCGGGCCCGGTGTCCGGATCCGTTCCCGGCTCGAACCGGGCCAGGGTGGCGAGGACGTCGTCGAGCCAGTCGATCATCATCCGCTCGTACGCGATGCCGCCGCGCAGCACGACGTGCTGCAGCTCCCGTTCGGCATCGAGCGGACCGGCGGCCTCCGGCTCCGGCGGTTGCCCGAAGTCGCGCGTCTCGCCGACGAGGTAGTGGGCGAGGCGGTCCCGGTGGGCCTGTCGGTGCCGTTCGACCTCGCCGATGAGGGAGGCGGGGTCGTCGAAGGCGGCGCCCCGGATCTTCACGGCGAGATCGTGCCGTACGCTCTCGGGCTCGATCGGCGCGGCCAGCCACGCGGAGAGCGCTTCCCGCCCGGCAGGGGCGACGGAGTACTCCTTCTTGTCCGGCCGCCCGTACTGCGGCACGTCGCGGACGTCGACCCAGCCCTCGGCCTCCATCCGCTTGAGCACGCGGTAGATCTGCTGGTGGGTGGCGGTCCAGAAGTACCCGATGGACCGCTCGAAGCGCCGGGCCAGCTCGTATCCGGATCCGGGCTTCTCGAGCAGGGACACGAGGATCGCGTGGTCGAGTGCCATGCCTCCGATCTTGCTATGCACCTTGTTGCATAGCAAGCCCGGCGTGATGAGACGCGACTCACCTCCAGGGCGGCCGCGAGGGGATCGCGCGGGTGCGTGCGCCCGGCGGTTCAGCGCTTCCGGAAGGGCCAGGACTCGATGTCCCGGTAACGGATCGGCCCCGGGCCGCGCCCGAAGTTGCTGCCGACCAGGTGCAGCCGTTCCGTCGGCCAGCCGCGGCCGGAGAAGTCCGCCAGGTCCGCCGCGAGCGCCGTCACGGAGGACGCGTCGCCGCGCCGGGCCCGGGCCAGGGTCAGGTGCGGGCGCAGCGGCCGGTCCACGTACGGGATGCCGCAGTCCTCGACGGCGGCCCGCACCTCGGACGTCAGCAGCCGCAGTCCTTCGAGATCGCCCTCGATGCCGCTCCACAGCACCCGTTCGTCGAAGTGACCGGCCCCGCGCAGGGCCAGCTCCAGCGGCCGGCGGGTCGCGGCGATGCCCGCCAGCGCGCCGTGCAGCGGCGGCACCGCCGTGACCGGCAGCTCGCCGAGGAAGGCCAGCGTGATGTGCCAGTCCTCGATGCGGTTCCAGCGCAGGAGCGGGTACGTGTCGAGGGCGGGCCGCAGCTGCCGCGCCAGCTCGTCCTTGGCGTGGTCGGGCGGGGCGAGGGCGATGAAGACGCGGATGGTCGCGCCGGTGGCCGTGCCGATGGACTGATCATTCACGCAGCATGTCGTACCTCATCCGGCGGCCGCCGGTCATGTCCGAGCGGGTGGCAGGGGTGCCGTCGCCGGCGGCGGCACCGGCGGCGGGCCCGACTGTCGGGCCTTCGCACCGCCCGCGCGGACGGCCCGGCCCCCACCGGCGACCGGGCGGAGGCCGTACCGTGTCCCGCGCGTTCCCTCCCGGCGGGGTCAGCCGGCCGGGACCTCGTCGACGAACGCCGTGCCGGCGTTCCGGTAGGCCGCGACCTTCGCCGCGACCTGGGCCGGCGTGAGGACCTGGTCCTTGACGTGCAGGACGTAGTCGACCTGCTGGTCGTACGCGCGGGGCGTGGTCGAGGTCTGGCCGTCGAGGTCGATGAGCCACTGGTTGAAGTTGATCGACATCGGTCGCTCCGGCAGGAAGGCGGAGCCGTGCGTGCCGAAGAGCCGGCCGTCGACGTAGTACGTGATCGCGTCGTCGTCGATGGTCACGACCAGGTCGTGCCAGCCGGCGAAGCTCTGCCGGCTCTCGCTGTGCTGGTTGACCGCCTGCCACGGGTCGGGGTCGTACGTCTCCCACGAGGTCGTGTAGAGGATGCCGGCCGGCTCGCCCCAGCCGCCGTTGGGCAGGTACTCGAAGTCGTACTCGGCGTAGTCGTCGGCCATCGGCGCCTTGAGGTCGTTGATCGTGAAGAAGGTCTGCACGATCCGGTCGCCGTCGGGCCCGCTCCTGGGGGCGTCGGAGAACTTCACGCGGGCGGCGTAGGTGCCGTTCCTGAACTTCATGGCCTGGGTGAGGACTTCGGTGTGCCGGGTGGACGCGCCGGTGCCGCCGGTGGACGTCTCCAGGTTCATCACCGTGTTCCCGGACTGGTCGACGAAGGTGACCTTGGACGGGTCCCACGTCGCTCCGGGCACACCGGGGCCGCCGGAGTTCGAGCGGACGCTCCAGCCGTGGGCCGAGAGGGCCGGGTCGGTGTGCGACGCGTAGCTGAAGTCGTCGAAGAGGGCCTGGCCGCCGGGCGGGTCGGTCGGGTCCGTGGGATCGGTCGGGTCGGTGGGATCCGTCGGGCCGTTGCCGTCGGGCGCGGTTCCCCAGACGGTGGTGCCGCCGACCTGGGCCGTGACCCTGGACCAGTCGGCGTAAGCGGTCTGCGTCGCGCCGAAGGAGTAGTCGTCGCTCTGCCGCAGCGTCTGCCAGTTCGTCCGGTGGAAGCGCAACTGCATGTCGCCGGTGTCCGCTCCCGGCGCCAGCGATCCCGCGCCCGGCGTGAAGCCGATCTCCAGATAGCGGTCGGCCGTGGCGGTGGGATGGGCCAGGGTCCCGAACGTGCCGGTGATCGCCGCGCACCCGCGCACGGCCCAGGAGCAGGCGAAGCGGTAGGTGGCGGTGGGGGAGTCGGCCTTGAAGTAGTAGCGGACCTTCACCTGGCTGAGCGGGATCGTGCCGGTCCCGGTGTTGCGCACCGTGAACCAGGGCTCGCTCTGGTCGGCCGTGGCTCCGGAGGCGCTGGTGCGGTACTGCAGGCCACCGCGTCGGCGCTCGCGGAGGCCGTCGTGACGGGCAGGGTCGCCAGGGCGGCGCTTCCCATGAGCGCGACCAGGGCGAAGGCCGCACGGGACCGGACGGCACGTGATCGGCCGCGGGCGGAACGAGTGGTCATCCTTGTTCCTTTCGGTGACTCCCGCTCGGCGCGGGAGGAGCGGGGCGGGGCGGCGCGGACGGTTCGCTCGTGGGCGGCACGGCGTGAGGAACGCCCGGCGCGTCGAGGCGGGTCCGTGCGAGTTCGGCGGGAAGCACGGAGGAACGGCGGGAACACACGGCACCCCTGCTTGACCAGTTGACCGCATGAGGTTTACCAGTTGGCGCGAGACGAAGGTGGCATGGACCAATGTCGCCGTCAACCCTCCTGGTTCCGAAGGGATTTGACGAACCGCTACGACTCGAAGGCTGGATCGCGGCGATGTCCGCCGTCTAGACTGACCTGACCAGCAGACCAGTGGCGATGACCAGTCATCGTCCCGTGAACGAGGGCACCCAGTGGAGATCGACACCGCCGCCTCCGGGGCGATGCTCAAGCGCGAACGCGTCCGCAAGGCGATCCTCGAACTGGTCGAGGCGCGGCGCCCCGGTGACGCCATCCCCTCCGAGCGGGTGCTGTGCGCACGACTCGGGGTCTCCCGCCCGACCCTGCGGGCGGCGGTGGACGAACTGGTCGTCGCCGGACTGCTGGTCCGCGAGCACGGCCGCGGCATGTTCGTGGCGGAGGAGAAGATCACCCAGGAACTGGTCTCGGACCGGAGCGCCTTCAGTCTGCCGCCGGCGGGTGGCGTGTGGACCAGCAGGCTCCTGGAGCTCCGTACGCTTCCGGCGGGCGCGCGCGTCGGGCGCAGGCTGCGGGTCTCGCCGACGGCGGAGATCCGTTACGCCGCCCGGCTCCGACTGGTCGACGGCTCTCCCATGGCCATCGAGCACCTGCACATCCGGGCCGACCTGGTGCCGGACCTGACCGGTGAGGACCTGGAGCAGGGCGACCTGTACGAGCATCTGCGCGACCGGCACGGCATCCAGGTCGGCGAAGCGGTGCAGTCCATCGAACCCACCGTCGTCACCCGCGCCGAGGCGGACCTGCTCGACGTCCCGGAGTTCTCCCCTGCGCTGCTCTTCGAACGGCTCACCATGGACACCCGCGACCGGCCGGTGGAGTACGTCCACTCCCTCTACCGCGGCGACCGCTACCGCATCGTCTCCCGTCTGACCCTCGGCCCCGGAGCGGAACCCGCGGCGTCCGCCGAAGGGCACCACCCCGGCATCCCGCCGGGCGACTTCACCAGCCGCGACCCGGTCACCTTCTCCACACGCGGAGTGGTCCAGCACGGCATCTGAGCGCGCGGAGCAGGGTTCGGCGCGCAGCGGCCGCCGTCCGAAGCGCATTTCGGAATTACGGATTCCGGTCTGGTGAAACCGGTATCGCAATTCGTATAATTCGGACATGGAGTCGTCGGCGGAACCGCGGAGCAACTGGACGTTCGTCACGAACCACGCCCGGATCCTCGCCATGATCCTGCGGGATCCGGAGATCCGGCTCCGCGACCTCGCCGGAGGCTGTCAGATCACGGAACGGGCGGCCCAGGCGATCGTCACGGACCTGGAGAGCGCGGGATACCTCACGCGGGTGCGCCACGGCCGCCGCAACCACTACGAGGTCACGCCCGGAACCCTCTTCCGCCATCCGGCCGAGGGCCGTCACGAGGTGGCCGACCTCCTCCACCTGCTGGCCGCCCTCGACCCGCCCGCCGACGCGGCCGGCCACCCGGACGGTGATCACGGTGAACGCGACCCCCACGGCTGAACCACCGGCGACCCGCCCCCTCCTTCGCGTTCCGGCGTCCGAAGGGAGCAAGGCCATGCCCCCCGACTTCGACCGCCCGCTCCCCGCAGTGGTGGAGCACGTCAACGGCACCCTGCGCCCCTCCGTCGTCTCCGTGGTCGTCGAACCGGGGCCGCAGCGGGTGGTGGCCCGTGTGCGCGGCGAAATCGACATGGAGAACGCCGACGGCCTGCGCCGGGACCTCACCGCGGCGCTGGAGGGCAGCATCCGCGGCCTCGACATCGACCTGTCCGCCGTCACCTTCTGCGACAGCCAGGGCGTGCACGTCCTCGGGGACCTGAACCGGCTCGCGCACAAGGCCGGAAAGACCCTCGTGCTGACCGCGCTCAGCCGCCCCGTCGCCCGCCTCCTGCGCGCGACCGGCGCGCAGTACGTCTTCATCGTGCGCGGCTGGCCCCCGCCGAAGGACCTCACCACCGGAGGCGACCCGGAACCCGGCCCGTAACCGGACGGCGCGACACCGCGACCCACCCCATTCGGACCCTCCGACGGGCGGGGACCCGGCACCATGGCGAGGATGGGTGTTCCGTCCCAACCTCGTAGGGGGAACGCGCCGTGACCGACAGCGACGGAACGGGAACCGCTCGACTCCGGGAGCAGGCCGCCACGGAGCCGGCCCAGGCCGCCACGGAGCCGGCCCAGACGGATCTCCGGCGCATCGGAGCACATCCCGATCACTGGTACCCGGTCGCCCTCTCCCGCAGCGTCCGCCGGCGCAAGGCGTTCGCGACCGCGTTCGCGGGCGAGCGCATCGCGCTCTACCGGGGGGAGAGCGGAGCCGTCCACGCACTGGAGGACCGCTGCGCCCACCGTCAGGTGCCGCTGAGCCTGGGCGTCGTCGAGGGCGAGGTCCTCCGCTGCTGCTACCACGCCTGGGCCTACCGCGGCGACGGCCGCATCTCCCAGATCCCCTACCTCGCCAAGGGCGACGGCCGCCCGCCGCGCGGAGTGCGCGCGTACCCCGTCCGCGAGGCGTACGGACTGGTCTTCGTCTTCCCGGGCGACCCCGAGAAGGCGGCGGCGGCGCCGTTCCCCGAGCTGCCCGCCTTCGGCTCCCCGCGCTACCGGACCATGACCTACTCCCGCACCGTCCACTGCCACTACTCGTTCCTCCACGAGAACCTGCTGGACATGAACCACCAGTTCCTGCACCGCGGAGTCGTCGGCAGGCTGCATCCCGAACTCCTGCGGTTCCGGAGCGACGAACGCTCGGTGGAGGCCCGGTACCTGTTCAGCCACACGGGCGGGAAACGCGATCGCAGCGCCGGACTGCTGGCCCACGAGGGAATCGGCGGCGCCACGTCCAGCGACGTCATGACCATCCGCACCGGGTACCCGTACCAGACTCTCGACCTGGTCCCGGAGAACGCCGACCACCCGGCCTTCCGGCTCTGGGTCGCCTACGTCCCCGAGGACGCGCAGCAGCGCAGGAGCCACGTCTACGGACTCCTCATGATCGAGAAGCCGAAGATCCCCGCCGCCCTCCTCCTGGCCTGGCCGTTCGTCCGGCACTTCACCGAGCGCGTCTTCGCGGAGGACCGCCTCGCGGTCGAGGCGGAGCAGAAGGCCTGGGACGAGCAGGGGGAAGACCGCAACCACGAGGTCTTCGCGCCGATCCTGGAACTCCGCGCGGTGCTGCGCGCGAACGGCGTCCCGCTCGGGCGTCCTCCCGGCGCGGCATGCCCGGGCTCCGTGACCTGCGAGGCCGCCCCAGAGGCCTTCCGCCCGTCCTGAAACCCGCCTTCGCCCCGCCCCCGCGTCCTCGACCGCCCGCTCGGGTACGCACCCATGCCCGCCGCGAACCGGGGTAGCCGACGTGCAGGGAGGTCGCGGCGACCAGGCGGTCGCCCGGCAGATCCGCCGATCTGCCGCACGGCCGAACCGGGAAAGGCGGGATTCGTCGATGGCGGGCACGGCGTCGCCGGGCAGGCCCTTCGGGGCCCCGTCCGTGGACACGGCAGGCCTCGCGGACGCGTTGCGCCGGGACGTGGACGGAGAAGTACGGTTCGACGCGGGAAGCAGGGGCGCGTACGCCACCGACGGCTCGAACTACCGCCAGGTGCCCCTCGGCGTGGTCGTCCCGCGCTCGGTGGACGCCGGAGCGCGAACGGTCGAGGTCTGTGCCCGCTACGGGGCACCCGTCCTCTCGCGCGGCGGCGGCACAAGCCTGGCCGGCCAGACGACCAACGCCGCGGTGGTGATCGACTGGACGAAGCACTGCGACGCCCTGATCTCGGTCGATCCCGACGCCCGGACCTGCGTCGTCGAGCCCGGCATCGTGCTCGACGAACTCGACGCGCGACTCGCCGGCCACTGGCTGCAGTTCGGCCCCAAGCCCTCCACGCACAGCCACTGCGCCCTCGGCGGCATGATCGGCAACAACTCCTGCGGCGCGTCGGCGCAGGCCTACGGCAAGACCGTCGACCACGTGCGCCGCCTGGAGATCCTGACGTACGACGGCCTGCGGACGTGGGTGGGCCCGACGACCAGGGCCGAGCGCGCCGGGATCGCCGCCGAAGGCGGGCGGAAGGCCGAACTCTACGCCGGCCTGGAGCGCCTGGTGGGCGCCTACCTGGCCGACATCCGCCGCGGCTTTCCGAAGATCCCGCGCCGCGTCTCCGGCTACAACCTGGACGCCCTGCTCCCCGAGAACGGCTTCGACGTCGCCAGGGCGCTCGTCGGGAGCGAGGGCACCCTGGTCACCGTGCTGCGGGCGGAGCTGGATCTCGTCCCCGTACCGCCGCACCACGCGCTGCTCGTCCTCGGATACGACGACATCTGCGCCGCCGCCGACGACGTGCCCCGCATCCTGGAGCACTGCTCGCCCGGCCGGCTGGAGGCACTCGACGGCCGGATGGCGCAGCTGATGCGCGAGGAGGGCACCCACCTCGCCTCCCTCCGCGTCCTTCCCGCCGGCGACAGCTGGCTGATGGTCCAGTTCAGCGGAGACAGCCAGGAAGGCGTCGACAGGCAGGCCGGGCAGCTGCTGCGCACCCTCGGCCGCGGCGAGCACGACGCGGACGTCGCCTTCTCCGACGACCCCGAGCGCGAGCAGGAGATGCTCAACGCACGGGAGGCCGGGCTCGGCGTCACCGCGCGGCCGCCGGACGACCGGGACACCTGGGAAGGCTGGGAGGACTCCGCCGTACCCCCCGAGCGACTGGGCGACTACCTGCGCGACCTCAAGCGACTCTTCGAGGAGTTCGACTACGACCGGCCTTCCCTCTACGGGCACTTCGGCCAGGGCTGCGTCCACACCCGCATTCCCTTCGAGCTCGAGACCGCCGAC
The DNA here is from genome assembly GCF_004117935.1 of Streptomyces roseicoloratus. Lineage (GTDB taxonomy): Bacteria > Actinomycetota > Actinomycetes > Streptomycetales > Streptomycetaceae > Streptomyces > Streptomyces roseicoloratus. The sequence continues at coordinate 48,493 of NZ_SDOY01000153.1, forward strand.
GGCGTCGCGCGGTTCCGCCGCTTCGTCGAACGGGCCGCCGACCTGGTGGCCTCCTACGGAGGATCCCTCTCCGGCGAACACGGCGACGGACAGGCCCGGGGCGAGCTGCTCACCCGGATGTTCGGCGAGCGACTGGTCGCCGCCTTCGGCGAACTGAAGCGGCTGTTCGACCCGGACGACCGGATGAACCCCGGCAAGATCGTCGACCCCAACCCCGTCGACGGGCAGCTGCGCCTGGGCCCGGCATGGCGGCCCGCGACGCCCGCCACCCACTTCGACTACCCGGAGGACGAGCACTCGTTCCACCGCGCGGTGACGCGCTGCGTCGGCGTCGGCAACTGCCGGAGCCACAGCGGGGGAGTGATGTGCCCGTCCTACCGCGCCACCCGGGAGGAGGAGCACTCGACCCGCGGCCGGGCCCGGCTGCTGTTCGAGATGCTCGGCGGCCACGAGGACACGGCGATCCCCGACGGCTGGCGGTCCACCGCGGTGAAGGACGCCCTCGACCTGTGCCTCGCCTGCAAGGGCTGCAGGTCGGACTGCCCGGTCGGCGTCGACATGGCCACGTACAAGGCGGAGTTCCTCGCCCACCACTACCGGCGCCGGCTGCGCCCCGCGGCGCACTACTCGCTGGGCTGGCTGCCGCTGTGGGCCCGCCTCGCCCGCGTCTCGCCCACGACGGTCAACGCCCTGCTCAGGGCCCCCGGACTCGCCGCCCTGGCCAAACGCGCCGCCGGCGTCGCACCGGAACGGCAGACCCCTCTCTTCGCCCGCGAGTCGTTCACCGAGTGGTGGCGGCGACGAGAGGCGGCGGGCACACCGACTCCGTCCGGCCAGGCCGCCGCGCCCGACCCGGCCGACCCGGGAACCGTGGTCCTGTGGCCGGACACCTTCACCACCCACTTCCACCCGTCCATCGCCATCGCGGCCGTCCGCGTCCTGGAGGACGCCGGATTCACCGTCGCCGTCCCGTCCGCGCCCGTGTGCTGCGGACTGACCTGGATCTCCACCGGACAGCTGGGCACCGCGAAGAAGGTGCTGCGGCACACCCTGCGCGTCCTGCGGCCGTACCTGGCGGCGGGAACGCCCGTCGTCGGACTCGAACCCTCCTGCACCGCGGTGCTCCGCGCGGACGCGGTGGAGCTGATGGCGGCCGACCAGGACGTCAAACGCCTCGCGGGGCAGGTCCGCACCTTCGCCGAACAGCTCGCGAGGCACGCGCCCGACGGATGGCGCCCGCCCCACGTCGCCCGGCCGGCGCTCGTGCAGACCCACTGCCACCAGCACGCCATCACGAAGTTCGACGCCGACCGCGAACTCATGCGCCGGGCCGGCCTCGACGCCCAGGTCCTGGACGAGGGCTGCTGCGGCCTCGCGGGCAACTTCGGCTTCGAACGCGAGCACTACGCCGTGTCCATGGCCGTCGCCGAACAGGGCGTCCTGCCCGCGGTCCGCTCCGTGTCCCCCGACAGCCTCGTCCTCGCCGACGGCTTCAGCTGCCGCACCCAGATCGAGCAGGGCGCCGGTGGCCGGCGGGCCCTGCACCTCGCCGAGGCCCTCGCCCTCGGTCTCGACGACGACCGACGGGAGGAAGCCACACCGAGACGGACACCGGCACGGCCACAGGCACAGGAATAGACACCGACACAGGTACAGGCACACGCACAGGCACAGGAATAGGCACCGACCACAGAGAAGAACGACGCGCAGCCGACACGGCCTCTGGAGGGTTCACACCATGTCGATCAAGGTCTCCGACCACGTACTGGAACGTCTGCGGGACTGGGGCGTCGAGTACGTCTTCTCGTACCCCGGCGACGGCATCAACGGACTCCTCGCCGCCTGGGGCCGGGCCGACGACAGGCCCAGGTTCATCCAGGCCCGCCACGAGGAGATGGCCGCCTTGGAGGCCGTCGGCTACGCGAAGTTCTCCGGCAGGGTCGGCGTCTGTGCCGCCACGTCCGGACCGGGCGCCATCCACCTGCTCAACGGCCTGTACGACGCCAAGCTCGACCACGTCCCGGTCGTGGCGATCGTCGGCCAGACCCATCGCAGCGCCATGGGCGGCTCGTACCAGCAAGAGGTCGACCTGATGGGCCTGTACAAGGACGTCGCCTCGGACTTCTGCGAGACCGTCACCGTCCCCCAGCAGCTGCCCAACGTGATCGACCGCGCGATGCGGACCGCGATGGCCCGGCGCTCCGTGACGGCGGTCGTCATCCCCGCCGACGTGCAGGAACTCGACTACACGCCGCCCGAGCACGCCTTCAAGATGGTGCCGTCCAGCCTGGGCATGCCCTCCTACGCGCCGGTGCCCGGCGACGCCGATCTGGCGCGCGCCGCGGAGGTGCTCAACGCCGGCGAGAAGGTCGCGATCCTGGTGGGTCAGGGCGCGCGCGGCGCCCGCCGGGAGGTGATGGAGGCCGCCGACCGGCTGGGCGCCGGCGTCGCCAAGGCACTGCTCGGCAAGGACGCGCTGGACGACGACCTGCCCTACGTCACCGGCTCCATCGGCCTGCTCGGCACCCGGCCGTCGTACGAGCTGATGACGGGCTGCGACACCCTCCTCGTGATCGGTTCCTCCTTCCCGTACACGCAGTTCCTGCCGGAGTTCGGGCAGGCGCGGGCCGTTCAGATCGACATCGACCCGCACATGGTCGGCCTGCGCTATCCGTTCGAGGTCAACCTGGTCGGTGACGCCCGCGAGACGCTGACCCGGCTGCTGCCGCTGCTGAAGGCGGGCCCGGACAAGAAGAACTGGCGCAAGAAGATCGAGAAGGACACCGCCCGCTGGTGGGAGGTCATGCAGCGGCGCGCCGCCGTCGACGCCGACCCGATCAACCCCGAATACGTGGTCCACGCGCTCGACGAACTGCTGCCCGAGAACGTCGTCCTGGCCGCCGACTCGGGGTCGGCCGCCAACTGGTACGCGCGCCACCTGCGGCTGCGCGGCGCGATGCGGGGCTCGCTGTCGGGCACGCTCGCGACCATGGGGCCCGGCGTGCCGTACGTCATCGGCGCCAAGTTCGCGCACGGCGACCGGCCCGCGATCGCCCTCGTCGGCGACGGCGCGATGCAGATGAACGGCATGGCGGAGCTGATCACCGTCGCCAAGTACTGGCGCGAGTGGGAGGACCCGCGGCTGATCGTCGCCGTCCTCAACAACCAGGACCTCAACCAGGTCACCTGGGAGATGCGCGCCATGTCCGGCGCACCCCAGTTTCTGCCGTCCCAGTCGATCCCCGATTTCCCGTACGCCGACGTCGCCCGGCTCGCCGGCCTGCACGGCATCCGGGTCGAGAAGCCCGGCGAGGTCCAGGCCGCGTGGGAGACCGCGCTGGCCGCCGACCGGCCCTGCGTGCTCGACTTCGTCACCGACCCGGCGGTGCCGCCGATCCCGCCGCACGCCTCGCTCGACCAGATCGAGGCGGCGGCCTCCTCCGTCCTCAAGGGGGACAGCGACCGCGCCGCCATGATCCGGCAGGGCTTCAAGGCCAAGGTGCAGGAACTCCTGCCCGGCGGCCGCAAGGGCGAGGACCGGCCGGGCGCGGAGGAAGGGAAATGACACAGGCCCCGGTCGTGGGGCGGCGGGACACCTCCGTGTTCACCGTCCCACCGACGGGCCCGCGGCGGACGGCACCCTGAGCCGGGACAGCACCACCCTCGTGCCGGCCACGGCACCCCCGAGGACGCCGACGGCGCGCGGACCTCGGACTCACCCTGGACACGGAGAGGGCGGAGCCGTACCGGGGTGGCTGTGGCGTGGGGGCGACAGGACCGACGGCGTACCGCCGCGCCTTCAGGGGCTATGCGACTCCGTCGGATCGAGCCCCGCGAGGCCGGAGCCGTTCCGGGGCCCGGCACGTGCTACCTCCAGGGCCGCCGTCCCGGCCCGGTCGGGTGGGTGCCGGTGACACCCATGACGACCGAGTACAGGCTGGTCTCCGCGGCGATGAAGAGGCGGTTGCGCTTGGCGCCGCCCCAGGAGATGTTGGCGACGGCCTCCGGGACGTTCAGACGCCCGATCAGGGTGCCGTCGGGGTCGTAACAGTGCACGCCGTCGGCCATCGCGGCGACCCAGAGCCGGCCGCCGTCGTCGAAGCGCAGGTTGTCGAAGCGCGCCTTCTCGCGGGCCCCGGCCTCGGCGAAGACCTTGCCGTCGGACAGGGTGCCGTCGTCGCGGACGTCGAAGACGCGGATGAGCCCCGCGCGGGTGTCGGAGACGTACAACTGCTGCTCGTCGGAGGAGAAGACCAGCCCGTTCGGCGCGCCGAAGCAGTCCGCGACCAGCCGCACCTCACCCGTGACGGGGTCGATGCGGTAGACGTTGTTGGCCCCGATCTCGCTGTCCGCGCGGTATCCCTCGTAGTCGCTGGTGATGCCGAAGTCCGGATCGGAGAACCATATCGAGCCGTCGGACTTCACGGCCGCGTCGTTCGGGCTGTTGAGGCGCTTGCCCTGCCAGCGGTCGGCCAGCACGGTGATCGTGCCGTCGTGCTCGGTCCGGGTCACCCGCCGGTTGCCCTGCTCGCAGGTGATCAGCCGGCCCTCGCGGTCGAGGGTGTTGCCGTTGGTGTGTCCGGCGGACCGGCGGAAGACGCCGACCGAGCCGGTCTCCTCGTCCCACCGCAGCATCCGGTCGTTGGGGATGTCGCTCCAGACCGCCTGCCGCCAGGCCGGCAGATAGATCGGCCCCTCGGCCCAACGGCAGCCGGTGAAGAGGACTTCCAGCGCCTCGTCACCGTTCATGCACCTCCCGGTCCGGAACCGGTCGTCCAGCATCTCGTACAGCCCCGGGCGCTCGTCGTTCATCGAGTCCACTCCTCACCAACTCACCGTGACCGAACAAGAATCGGCCTTCAGCGCATACTGCAAGATGAGATACAGTCCTGGCGAGTCGATTCCGAATGGAGAGTTGTGGATCACATCGACCGCGCGCTGCTGGCGCAGCTCCAGCAGGACGCCACCCAGTCCTACGCCGCACTCGGGCAGGCCGTCGGCCTGTCCGCCGGCGCCGCTCACGAGCGGGTGCGGAAGCTGCGGGAGCGCGGTGCCATCCGGCGCACCACCGTCGACGTGGACCCGGCCGCCGTGGGCAGCGCCGTCCTCGCCTACGTGATGGTCGAGTCGACCTCCTGGATGGGCGATTCGGCGCAGGAGTTCGCCGCGCTCCCGGAGATCGTGGAGGCGCACGTCATCGCCGGCAGCGCCTCCGTGCTGGTGAAGGTGAGGACCCGGACCACCGAGCAACTCCAGGACGTGCTGCGGCGGATCTACGCCATCAAGGGGGTCAGCGGCACACAGGCCACGGTGGTCCTGGAGACCTTCTTCGAACGCCCCCTCTCCCCGCTCACCGAGACCGGGACATGACCGTCTGCGGATGGCGCGGGACGCGTCACGCCCCGGGACCGGACGGCGCCGCACGACGTCTTCACCGACCGGATCGCCGACGCCCGCGACGTGCCCGCCCGGAACGGCACCCGGGCCCGCCCCGTCCAGGAGATCCGGACCGGCCCCGGGCCTAGGATCGACACCCATGGGGACGGACATAGAAGGCCTGATCGAGGTGCGCGGTCGGGACGGCCGGTGGACGGCCCGGGACTGGCTGCCCGACTGTGCGCTCGTACGCGACAGATACGCGCGGGAATGTCTCTTCGGCTACGGCGGAGGCCTCGGTGTGGACATCGGCCGGGCGTTGTTCGACCAGAGGGGCAAACCGGACGACGTCTCGGACGACGTCCCGGACGATGAGATCAACCACAGCCATTCGTACGCCACCTGGGCCGAGGTCGCGACCGTCGACTGGGACGCGCCCCTGACCGACGGAGCGTCCTGGACGCACATCGGCACGTGGCTGCCGGGCCCGCGGGGCGAACTGGAACTGGACGACGTGTACGGGACGCCGGCGGAGGTCCTCGACGCGGCGGAGGAACTCTTCGGCGAGGATCTGATGCCCCCGGAGTGGCCGGAAGGCGGTGAGGTGCACCTGAACGGCGCGGTGTACCGCCCCGTCGACGTCACGCCCCGGATCTTCGCGCCCCCGGACGGCGACCGCTGGGGACCGGTCTGGACGACGATGCGCGAACTGGCGGCCGAGCACGGCGACGAGAACGTCCGCCTGGTGGTGTGGTTCGGCTGACGACCGAGCGGCGGAAACGGCCGGTGGAGGAACGAGGACCCCCGGCGCCGGTGAGCGCGCACGCCGTGCTGATCCGCCGATCACTCCAAGCCCCCAACGGCGAGCGCCAAGGCGCTCCACTGGCCTTGACCGCCCTGCCGGCAGACGGGATCGGCAGGCGTGACGCCCGCCGTGCACGGAACGCGCGAGCGGCCGGAACCAGCACAGGCGAGCGGGAAGAAAATCGGTTGGCGGCCGCCACGTCCGCGTCTACCCTCGTGCGCGATGGAGATGGTCTTCCGGAGGCTGCCGGGCAATCAGCACGAGATTCTGGTCCGCGCCCGCAAGGGGCCGGACGTGAGGCTCCCCGCCCAGCCGGACGGTCCGAGCATGCCGCACGACCTGGTGCACGCCGTCGTCGAGACCGCGCTCGGCATCGGCGACGGGTTCTGGGGCGCGATGGCGCGCGGTGCCACGTTCCAGGGCTTCGAGCTCGTCACCCCGGGACGGCACCGCCGCTCCGGGATGAAGGTGCTGCGCCGGGGCGGCGACGCCGTCATGGCGGCCGAGCTGTCGGTGAACTGGGCCTACCGCGTCTGGCGGGGTCTGTCCACGGAGGGCCGCGGCGTCGGCCCGGCGCCGCTGGACGCCGAGGCGCTGGCGAGAACGGGGCCCCGCCTGGACGCCGCAGCCGCCCGCTGGACGGCGGTCCCGGAAGGCGGGCAACTGCTCTGGCGCTGGGGCTCGGACCGCTAGCGCGGGAACGCGGGAACCGAGCGAACCGCGGTGCGGCGGACCCCCGGCCGGGAACCGGGCACGTGAGCATCCCCGTACCCGGCCGGAGCGCGTCAGGGCGTCATCGCGTCAGTGCTTCGGGCACTGCTTCCACGCGAGGTGGTAGACGGTGCTGATGTCTCCGTCGGTGGAGTCCATCGTCATGTAGCTGGTGTGGGCCGGGTTCGACGTGCCGGCGTCCACCCGCAGCTCGGTGTTGATGTTGAAGTTCCGCTGCACCCCGCACGGCGCCCACACGAGCTGAGCCCAGTCGGTCTCGTCGGTGGCCTGCCAGTTGTCCTCGTACGGGCCCCGGAAGGTGTGCGCCCGGGACGCGGTGGCGGGCGATCCCTGGAAGTAGTACGAGGCCTTCTCGGTGCTGCTCGCGCCCGGCTGGAGGGAGGCGTAGCCGCGGTAGTCGGCGCTGGCGATCGCGTAGGTGAACCCCTGGGGCACGTGCACCAGAAGGTTCAGCTGGCAGTTTCTGCGGGCCGCCGTGGGGGAGGAGCCACCGCCCGCCTGCGCCAGGTACGCGCTGTACGTGACCGTGAAGGCCGTGTTGTCCTCGGACACGGCGATGGCGGTGGTTCCCCGGGGGCAGCCGGAGCCGTTCACCGTGGCGACGTCGATGACGATCCGGTCCGGGGGCGGGTCGGCGATCGACGAAGGGCTGGCCTGCGCGGGCAGGACCGAGGCGAACAGGGCGACGCTCGCTGCGCTCACCAGTAAGGGGATTCTCATCCTTCTCCCATCCAGTGCTTCGGCGCCCGGACGAACGCGGAGGCGTCCGGTCGCGGGCCGGGGGGTGCGGCGCGCCACGGTGTCGGGCGGCCGTCACGGACCTACTGCGGTGGATCGAGGCGCGGATCGTGCGGTCGGGGTGGTGCAGCCGGCAACAGTTGAACTATCATGCACATGCCAGACGTGCGCCTCGCGGGCCCCGCCGATACGGGCGGGGTGCTCGAATGCTAGAGGCCCTGGCAGGTGAGAGCAGGGCGGCGCCCGGCCAACAATCAGCCTGCGAAGACGCCTTCTTTGGCCAGGAACGCGGTTGGCATCGCATGCCTCGTCGGCACGGAACGCCGAGCCGGGGTTCGCGGGCATCCACCCGTGGGCGAGAGCGGCGCGGAAGCCGACTGCCACCTGGACGGGCGGCACCGGGCGACCCGCTGCGTTCACTCAGCAACACACGACCGCCGCCATGCCGCGCCGATTCCGCCCGCCGCCACGGGGCGACCGCGCGGGAGGCGGCTCACGGAAGCCGACTGCCACCTGTCAGAGGCGGACCGTCAGGGGTAGACCGTCAGAGGCAGACCGTCAGGGGCAGAGCGTCAAAGGAAGGCCGTCAGAGGCTGACGTGCAGGGCGCAGACGTCGTCGCGACGGACGTCCGGATCGAGCAGACCGTCGATGACGGCGTCCAGGAAACCACTGCCCTCGGCGCACTCCACCGTGGACCGGGCCAGACGGTCCAGGCCCTCGCCGATGTCCTCTCCCGGCTTCTCGACCAGTCCGTCCGTGTACAACAGCAGATGATCGCCAGGCTGCAGCCGGAGCGTGGACGCCTCGTAATGCGCGGTCGCCATCGCGCCCAGCAGAACACCCTCGGGCGGGGGCAGGAAGCGGGCTTCGCCGTCGCGGACGAGCAGGGGCGGGAGGTGACCGGCCTGCACCCACGTGAGGCGGGAAGTGGCCGGCTCGTAGCGCCCCATGATCATGGTGGCCGTGCTGAAGCTCCGCTCGGCGCTGTGCAGCAGCAGCGTGTTCAGCCGAGCCAGGATCTGGGGCAGGGGCGTGCCCGTGACCGCCATGCCCTTGGCGGTGAACCGCAGCTGGGCCATGGTGGCGACGGCGTCGAGCCCGTGCCCGGCGACGTCACCGACGACGAGCAGGGCGCTGCCGTCGGGCAGCTCGATGGCGCTGTACCAGTCACCGCCGACGTTGAGTCGTTCCTGGAGCGGCTGGTAGGCCACGTTCACGGTCAGACCGGCCAGCCGCAGGGACTGCTCGGGCAGCGGCAGCAGCGCGTGCTGGAGGCGGACGGCGAGATCGCGTTCGGCGGCCAGCAGGCCACGCTGGACCAGGGCGCCCCGCTCGTGGTCCAGCAACTGCTGTTCCGCCCGCTTGGCCGCGGTCTGGTCCTGGAAGAAGCCGTGGACCTCGACGGGCGCGCCCATGGCGTCGACGTCGACCTCCGCCACGATCCGTACGTAGCGGGTGTCGCCGTCGGCGGCGGAGATCCGGAAGACGTGGTCGGCAGGCGTGCCGTCCCGCAGAAGGCTCTGGACGACCTCTCCCAGCGCGGGCAGATCCTCGGGGACGACGTGCCGGGGCAGTTCCTCCAGCGTCATCGGACCGCGGGACGGATCCCTGTCGAAGAGGACGTAGACCTCGTCCGACCAGGTGATCGTGTTCCGCACCAGGTCCCAGTCGGCCCAGCCCATGCCGCCGAGGCGCTGCAGCACCGCCAGGCGGCACTGTTCCCGTTCGCCGGTGTCCAGGCGTACCCAGGACACGACCAGCCCGCCCTTGCACGCCGCCGCGCGCACGGCGAACCGCGACAGCCGCGGAATGCCGGCGAGGACCTCCTCGTACTCGAACGGCTCCCCTTCGTAGACGGTGCCCGTCTCCAGGGCCTGGAGGTAGCCACGCCACAGCTCCGAACCGTCCACGTTGGGATAGGTCTCGAGGACGCTCAGACCCACGAGTTCCCTGCCGGTGCGACCCGCGACGTCGACCGCCTCGGGCGACGCCGCCATGATCCGGAAGTCCGTCACCTCGCCCTCGGTCCCGAGTACCGGCTTGAGGAAGATCGCGGAACCAGGAAGTCCGTCGAGCACTTCCTGAACGGCCGACGCGGGCTCCGCCGAGGGCTCGCCGCTTCTGGCCGGTGCGCCTTGGCGGGCCACGTACCGACGCGAGGAGAACATCGATGCATCAGCCCCTTCGTCAAGGAGTTTCTTCTCCGGCCCTGGCTCTGCCACCCCACGGCGATCCCCCGACATAACACGAGCATGACACGCGGACCGGCGATGACCATAAACCGCTGCTGCGCTAGTCAGGCGCGCTGCGACGCACAGGTGGCCGAAAATCGCCGCCGGGGCCGGATGCCGGGAGGGACGAGGAGGTGAGGACGCGCCGTGCGGATCGCCGGTTTGCGAGGCGTGTCGACGGCGTACGCGACACGTACGCATGACGTACGGCAAACGTACGCGACATGTACGCTCCAGAGGGATAGGCTGGCGCCATAGGAGGTGTCATGTCGGAGTTGTTCGACGCCGTCGACGCGCTGCTCGCGTCCCGCGCCCCGCTCCCGCCGCCGGCGGAACGGAAGAGGCTGCGTGCCGCGCACGGCCTGACGATCGACGAGGTGGCCACCGCCCTCAAGGTGCGCCGGGCCACGGTCAGCGGCTGGGAGTCCGGCAAGACCGAGCCCCGCCCGCCCGAGCGCGACGCGTACGCACGACTCCTCGAGGGGCTCGCGAAGCTCTACCCCGACCCCGAAAGCGTGGGCGCGTCCGAGGAGGATCCCACGGTATCGGCGACGCGCGCCGGCACCGTGAACGCGACACCGGAGACCCCGGCGCCTCTGCCCGCAGGCGAGGCATCGGAACCGGCGGCGACTCCGGCGGCGACTCCGGCACCTCGGAGCACTGAGAGCACTGAGAGCACTCAGAGCACTGACGGCACGCAAGGCGCCCAAAGACCTGTCGCGCCGTACTCTCCCACGGCACAGGCACAGGCACAGGCACAGGCATCGGAACCGGCACAGGTGCGTGCCGTCCGGCCGCCGTCGGCGGTGCGTGGTCAGGGCGGGCGGAAGGCGGCGGCCGGGACCGGGACGTCATGGCAGGCGGCGGGCGGTACCGACCCGCGGTTCGAGAACGGTCCGCTGGCGGTCCTGGACGTCGAGGACGGGAAGGTGCTGGCGTACTGCCCGGGCGGCCTGGTCCTGGACGTGCCGGCCAAGTCCCTGCCGTCCCTGGTGGACTGGACGCTGCGCGAGGCGAAACTCGGTCAGCCGAAGCTCTCCGGCCCCGGAAAGGACGCCGACCCGCTGCTCGTCCTCACCGAGACCGTGCTGGAGCGCTACGGGCTGCCGGTCACCCTTACCGACGAGGAGCGGCTTGCCGGGCGGATCCCGGACGACCACAAGGTCGTCAAGCAGCTGGCCCGCGCCGAATGGAAGCTGACCAAGCGCGGCCTGGGGCCGTGGGCGCGGATCTACCGCCCCGCGCAGGGTTCGGAGCGGGCCTGCGTCCAGCTGTGCGTTCCCTCCTGGAACGCGCTGGACACCCGTCACTGGGGCGAGGCCGGGCAACTCCCGCCGGCGGAACTCGCCCGTCTCCTGGGCGTGTACGCCTCCCGGGTGATGACGCCGCGCGGCTCCACGGCCGTCACCGGCCTGGAGCTGATGACCGCGCTGCACCCGCCGACGCGCGCCTCGGCGCCCGACGCGGCGGGGAAGCGGCACGCGGAGCGCAACCCCAGCAGTCTCGGCAAGGAACCGGTGGACTGCGCGCCGTGCGAGGCTCCGGACGGTCATCCGCTGCTGTCGCACCTGCCGCGGTTTCACGTCCGCGGGCCCGACGAGAAGCTGTTCGAGGAGGCGTACGACTGGGCGCGGCCGTTGACGGACGCGGAGTGCCTCGTGGGGCATCTGGTCGGCATCGACGTGAACATGGCCTTTGCGGCAGGCGCCAACGGACTGTCCGTCGGCCTGGGCGCGCCCACCCACCTCGTGAACCCGGTGTTCGACCCGAAGCTGCCGGGCAGCTGGCTGGTGGACCTGTCCCACGTCGACCTGTCGAAGGTGAAGGCCGGCAAGGAGTGGGTGGAACTGGACGGCAGCCTGCTGCCGAGCCCGTTCACACCGAAGGGCGACCGCCCGGAGGGGCCGGCCTGGTACGCGACGCCCACCGTGGCGTACGCGGTGGAGCTCGGCTACGAGGTGCAGCCGGCGGAGGCGTACGTCCGGTACGAGAACGGCCGCTACCTGGACGGCTGGTACCAGCGGCTGCGCGACGCCTACCTCGCGACCATGGCAGACCTGGGCGTCGCCGCCGACCTGGCTCCAGAGGACTTCCTGACCGCGATGGACGGCTACAAGGACCGGGACCCCCACCTGGCGATCGTGGCCTCGGCGATCAAGGCGACGGTCAAGGGCGGCCTGGGCAAGCTGCGCGAACGGCCCCGGGGCGAGGGCTGGCGACCGGGCGAGCCGTGGCGTGCCCTGTCCCGTCCGACGTGGCGGCCGGACATCCGGGCGGCGGTCATCTCGCGCACGCGGATCAACCTGCACCGCAAGATCGTCAAGCACGCGTCGTTCACCGGCCAGTACCCGGTCGCGATCCTCTCGGACTGTGTCGTGTACGCGGCCGACGGACCGTCACCGCTGGACTTCCTGCCCTACCGCGAGGGCAAGCCGCTCCCCGGCGGGTTCAGACTGGGCGTCAACCCCGGGCTGGTCAAGCACGAAGGCACCCAGACCGTCCTGTGGGGCGAAGAGGTCCGTGACCGGTTCGACGCCCCGGAGCTCAACCTCGCCCGGTACATCAAGGACGGCACCGTCACCGACGCCGACACCGGAGAGTGAGGGAAGAGGACGATGAGCCTGTTCGGGGAGGGTCTGGACGCCGCGGTCCAGAAGGCGTTCACCCGTCCGGCACCCAGGAGCGCCGGCGCGCAGATGCGGTATCTGGTCAGGCAGCTGAAGGGCACCAGGCCGGTGGCCGAGCTGCTGGGGGTCTCCCAGCGCACCGTCGAACGGTACGTGAAGAACCAGATCAAGAGGCCCCGCCCGGACCTCGCCGCGCGTCTGGAGCGTGAGGTGAAGGCCCGCTGGCAGCCGCAGATCAGGGCCAGGGCCCGGCAGAAGGCGGCCACCACGGGCGGCATCGTCATCGACACCCGCGCCCGCCTCGGCTACACCGCGCCGATCGGCTCGACGGACCAGGACCGCATCCGGCACCTGACCGTCGCCCTGCCCCCGCAGTACGCGGCCCGCCTCTTCCACGCCCAGGAGGCAGGCGCCGGTGAGCGCGAACTGAGGGAGATCGCCGCCGAAGCGCTGAAGGAGGTGTACTTCCAGGACGCCGGCCGCCGCGCCGGCCAGCTGGAGGAAGTCCGCTTCACCGACGTCGAACACCTCGAGTTCGAGCTCTAGCTGTTCTGTCCCGGGAGGCCGTGGCCGGCCTGGCGTGACTGAGCGCTTCATTTGGCCAGTGAGCATGGGAGTTGGCCGCTTGAGTGACCGAGCCGGAACACGGCGCGCGAGCCGAGATCGGCCGGGACCGGAAGGGGCATGCCGAAACCGGTGCCGTCGTTGGCCCTCGTCTCCGAAGGGCAGCCATCTGCGGCTCTTCACCGAGCTGCTGACCGGGCCTCGTCTGACATGCGGTGCCGTCGGCCCTGGCTCCGCACCGGAGCCAGGGCCGACGGCACCGAGACGCCTACGTGAGCGGGTTGTCCTTCCAGCTGCTGTAGTAGCAGGTGTCGTCGCCGTAGTCGTCGACGCAGGTCACCACCCGCACGCCGCTGACGTAGTAGCCGGCGTCGTAGGTGAGACCGCCCCAGGAGGACGTGCTCCCGCAGCCGCCACCGTTCCGTCGGGGAGTCGTGGAGTAGACCGACCCGCTGGTGGTCTTGACCTGGAATCGGATGTAGACCGAGTTTCCGTCGCACGAGGTGTCCCGCACCGCCGCGTTGCCGTTCGTCCAGCCGCTCTTCGTCCATTGCCAGTTCGCGGACCCGAAGACCCCGGGGCCGGACGCGTACGCCTCGCCCGTGGCAGCCGAGGCGATGCCGGCGGAGCCCAGCAGCGCGACGGCGGCTGCGGCGGTCACGACCCCCGCGCGCCGCATATTGCCGAAGATGCGTCGTTTCATGGTTCCCCCTTGGGCAGATGAAGACGTTTCACGGAAAGGCGCGCCTTGCCTGTACCGAGTACGACGCTAGACGGGCTTGTCTCTGCGAGGGATCCCAACTTCTGGGGGTTTCACCGGACCGAGGTCTGCGGTAGGGGGCCTGGGTGACGTCATCGGAACGGAACGCACCGAACGCGCGGAACGCCACGAGCCTGGGCCGGGCGCGGGCCCGGATCGAGCGGCTGTGCCGGGAACTGCCCGACGCCATCACGCTGTTCGCCCGGCTCAACGGCATTATCCCGGCTGTGGTTCCGGTCGACGGCGTTTGCGGCCTGACGCTCGACCCGGCCACGCTGCTGCACACCGGGGGCTACCACGAGAAGGGTGTGCCGCACTCCCACCTGCTACGGCTACTGGAGATCGAGTACGGAGAGGAGGACGTCAACCAGTTCCCCGAGCTGGTCAGGTCGGACCGCACCGCGGCCGGGCTGTGGCAGGCCACCCGGCGCCGGCCCCACGGCAGCGCCCGCTACCGCGACGTCTACCAACCGGTCGGCATGGGCGATGAGCTACGCGTGCTTCTGCGCGACCAGCGCGCGGTGTGGGGTGCGCTGATCCTGCACCGCGGCGGCGACAGACCGCCCTTCACTGTCGAGGAGACAGCCGCCGTGGAAGCACTCGTACCCGCCGTCACCCAGGGGCTGCGGCGCTCGTACCTGCGGCACGACGCCACTGTCGCGGGCACCGAGGCCCCCGGTGCGGCGGGCCTGCTGACCTTCGACCCCGACGGCGGGCTGGACCGGATCACAGCCGGCGGCCAGTGGTGTCTCGACCAACTGGGCGGCGCACCGTCGCCGACGGCAGCGGCCCGGATTTCACAGCCCCTCCTGCACATGTGCGCGAAAGCGCGTAGGACTGGCGAGGCGAGCGTGCGGATACGGGGCCGGTCCGGCCGCTGGCTGTCCCTTGTCGCCACCCGCGTGGACAAGGACGGACGCGTCGCCGTCATCATCCAGCCCAGCCATCCCGAACACACCGTCGGAATCATGATGGAGGCCTACGGCCTCACTCCGCGGGAACAGCAAGTGGCACAGCTTGTCATCTACGGGATGACGGACACCGAGATCGCCAAGCGGCTCACGATCTCCACGCACACCGTCAGAGACCATCTCAAGAAGGTCTTCGACAGAACGGGGACGAACGGCCGGAGCCAACTGCTCCACATTCTGTACTTCGCCCACTACCGACCAGACATCGAAGCAGGCCGTGCCATGGGAACCAGTGGTTGGTTCACGGCGGCCGGTTCAGATCCCACACAGCCACTGCGCTGACGCCGGACCGGATGTGACAGCCGTGAAACTCTCGACCACGCTCAGTTGGCCAAGTGAAGTGCTCTGTCACACCCTGTGACGGAGCATCGCAGTTGGCGGATGAGCGCTTGAGTTGGCGGGGCTGTGCGTCGGAGGTGGCGACAGGGGACGTCGCACTCCTGAGTGGGAAAACCACTGTGGGGCGTCGGGTGAACGTGGCAGGCTTGCGCGGTGATCGTTGAGTTGGCTCCTCGCTTCCTGACCTGGGACGACGTAGATCCCACTCGTCAAGCCTTCGACGTTACGTCTGTAGCACAGACGGTGCGTTCGCTTGGGCCGGCTCGGTGTGTGCCTGTCCGCCCGGACGTCCCTTTCGGGGACCCCGTCATGAGTACCTGGAGTCGTGGCAAGGCCGAGTCCTGGGCCGACGCCATGTCGTACGCCCTCGTTCAGCAGTACGGGCGCTGGACCGTCGGGTGGCGCTGGTCGCACGACGAGGGTGATTTCGACGGCGGTCCGGTAGGGCACTGGTGCTGTCCACGGGACTCGATCACGACGCCGGAAGAGACACTGGACCGTGTCGCGGCGGCTCTGCGTGAGTGGCTGGAGTACCTCGCCGGCTGGTTCGAGGCGTATCCCCTGGACCTGGCCGACATCGAGGACCAGTGTGGGAGCGCGCGGCGAGGAATCTGATTTTGCAGGTCGTCGACCGCACCGGGTGTGGCAGCGGCTGGCACGGTCACTGCCGCCAAGTGCTCACCTGGTTCCTCAATCGGTGGGGAGTCGCGCCCGACGTGGCCCGGAGCCTGGTCGACGAGGCGATCGGCGGACGGTTCCACAGCTGGATCGGCCCTGACACGGTGGTGGTCGACGACGTCGCGGAACAGCTTGCGCTCTCTCTGCAGCCGCCCGACGGCCGTACCTGCGCAGACGCGCCGACTCAGGACCACCTGCAGCGCTGGCTCGCGGTACGCGAACTGGTGCCGTGGCACGAGATCCCGGACAGCGGTACAGACGGACCGGTGGTGCCCCTTCGTGACGGCGCGGCGGAGGACTTCCGGACCTTCGACGGCGCCATAGCCCCTGCCCGAGCCGACGGCCTGCTCAGCGCCCTCGATGGCTTCGTTGACTTCAAGCGACAGCGTTTGTCGATGACTTCCGGCGGCAGTTGGTGATCAAGGCTGCGGAGATGTCGACGAGTTTTGACGGCACTGCCGACGATCGTGGCCGTCCAAGCTGGAAGGCCCCGGGGCAGGGCGTGGGATACTTGATCATGCCTGTGACTAATCCGTGGCTGGCCGGCCCGTCACCGAAGCAGCGGCTCGATCGCGAGCGGCTGGAAGAGCGAATACTCAACCTGCTGTCGTCGCAGAACATGTGCGTGCTCGCGACGGCGGGACCGGAAGGGCCGCTCGCGACTCCGGTGCGGTACTTCCACCTCGACTTCGCGGTGATGTTCTCCACGGCTGCCGGTTCGCCGAAGATGAGGAATCTCGCCACGGACCCCCGGGTGTCGGTGGGGATCTTCGCTCCGCTGGTCGGACAGGCCAGCAGCCGAGGTGCCCAACTCTTCGGCCGGGCTCGCGTACTGTCCGAGGCAGACGCGGACTTCGAGCACTACTGGCCGGCTTTTCGCTGGCAGTCCGACCATGTCGAGCGGTCGCGTTCTCTCGATGAACCGCAGACGGGGCCGCTCGTCGTGATCGAGGCCGAGCGGATCGTCTATACCGAGCACTGGCTGCGGCGCGAGGGGTTCGCGCCGCGTCAGTTCTGGACCCGAGCGGACACGTAGCCGGAAACCTTCGGCCGGCTGTCGGGGCGGTCAGCCGCCCTTGGCGGGCTCCTCGGCTCGGGCTCGGGTGCTGGCGAGGCGGTAGGAGTCGGTGCCGGTCTCGATGATCGTGCCGTTGAACGTGAGCCGGTCGACGATAGCCGCGCAGAGCCTGGGGTCGGTGAACGTCTTGGTCCAGCCGCCGAACGACTCGTTCGAGGCGATGGCGACGCTGTTCTTCTCTTCGCGTTCGGTCAGGACCTGGAAGAGGAGTTCGGCGCCGTGGTGGTCGAGTTCCATGTATCCGAGCTCATCAATGCATAGCAGGTCAACGCGGCCGTAGCGGGCGATGGTCTTGTTCAGCTGCTTCTCGTCGGCGGCCTCGACCAGCTCGTTGACCAGTTTCGTGGCGAGTGTGTAGCGGACGCGGTAGCCCTTCATGGCGGCTTCGGTGCCGAGGGCGATGAGCATGTGGGACTTGCCCGTGCCGGAATCGCCGATGAGGCAGAGCGGCTGCCCTTCTTGATCCATTCGCAGCTGGCGAGGGTGTGGATCGTGGCCGGGTCGATGTTCGGGTTCGCCTCGAAGTCGAAGGTCCGCAGGGACTTCTCCCGCGGGAAGCCAGCCGCCTTGATCCGCCTCTCCGAGCGTCGGCGGGCCCGGTCGTCGCACTCTGCCATCAGCAGCTCGGCGAGGAACCCACGGTAGACACCTCAGGTACATAACTGATCGTTTCAGAATGAGTTGAGCCGTGGGTCCTGCGCTCGACGATCTTGGTCGGGAGGGTGTCCGGCGTGCGTGCTGATCTTGTTCCGGATGACCTGTGGGAGCGGGTGGCCCCGCTGCTGCCGCCCGCCCCCGAGCGGCGCCATCGCCACCCGCGGGCGGCTGCGTGTTCCCGATCGAGTGGCGCTCGCCGGCGTCCTGTATGTGCTGCGGACCGGTGTCGCGTGGCGTGACGTCCCCGCGGAGGCAGTGGGCTGTTCCGGTGTGACGGCCTGGCGTCGGCTGCGGGACTGGACCGAGGCTGGTGTCTGGCCGCGCCTGCACGCCGCTCTGTTGACCAAGCTTCGTCGCGCCGGCCTGCTGGACCTGGACGACTGCTCCGTGGACGGATCGCACGTCCGGGCGCTGAAAGGGGGGACCACGTCGGACCCTCGCCCGTCGATCGGGCCCGCTCTGGCTCGAAGCACCACTTGATCGTCGACCGTCACGGAACCCCGCTCGCCGTCACACTCACCGGTGGCAACCGGCACGACGTCACCCAGCTCCTGCCCCTGCTCGACGCCGTTCCGATGATCGCCCGACGCGGCGTCGCTCATGGCTCCGGACTGGGCAAGGTGCGCTGGGTTGTCGAGCGTGCCTTCGCCTGGCTGCACCAGTTCAAACGGCTCCGCACCCGCTACGAACGACGCGCCGATCTCCACCAGGGCCTGCTCGAACTTGCCTGCAGCCTTATGTGCCTGCGCCGCCTGCGCACCTCATCCTGAAGCGATCAGCTAAGGGCTGTCCCGTAAGTGATCTTCTGGTTGCCTCAAGCATGGTCGGCCACCGTGCGGCCCGCTTGCTTATCCAGCGAGGGCGAGGTTGTGCATCCGGGCAATGCCGATCATGGCGTGGTGGACACTGTCTCCCTTGAGGCGGCGGTCGCGGAGGATCTTCCCAGTCTTCATGCGGGCGAAGACGTGCGCGACCCGGGCCCGGACCTGCTTATGGGACTGGTTGTGCTCCTCTTGCCAGTCCTGGAGTTCTGCTTGGCCGCGCTTGCGGCGGTGCGGGATGACAAGTCCGGTGCCCGGGTAGCCGCCGTCGGCGATCGTGACGGTGTTGCCGACGGCGGCCTTGGCTCCGGACTCCTCCCATGCCTTGCAGTCGTTGCGGTTCCCGGCGAGCGGCCGGCCGACCACGACGACCAGGCGGGTGTCGGCGTCGATGACGACCTGGTGGTTGGTGGAGTACCGGTAGTTCTAATAGGTCACGGGTGGCCCCGAGCGCGTAAGCGCAAGAGGCACCATGCGAGGCGGGAAGCTGCTTCCTTTCCAGGACTGGTTCCGCCTCGCACCTTGCCCTGCCGGGTGGAGACCTTCGGTAGTTCCGGGACCTTGATCTCTCGTCTAAGACCGGTCCCGTCCGGCAGAAGCTCGGATCAGCGGTTTTCATGTCCTCAGCCCGCCGACAGGGGCCACCTCTCAGCAGTTCGCGAGCCCAATGAGCTCTCCAGCAGACCGAGGTCCCTGTCGGTCGCTGGAGACACGAACGGCTCATGAGATGGCGTGCCTGGAGCACTTCTATTAGAGCGCCGCGTGCTCCGCATGGGACTGACCTGCAGATTCGTACGGAGGTAACCGGCTTGAACAAGATCTTTTGTGGCATCGACTGGGCGGAGGGCCACCACGACATAGCCTTCGTCGACCAGGACGGAATCCAGGTGGCCAAGCTGCGGATCAGCGACGACAGTGCGGGCTTCCACGCACTGATAGAGCTCCTGACTCAGCACGGTGACAGCACAGAGGATCCGATTCCTGTCGCCATCGAGACGCCGCGCGGGCTCCTCGTCGCCGGCCTGCGGGCCACCGGCCGCCAGATCTACGCGATCAACCCACTGGCCGCAGCCCGCTATCGCGATCGAGGCAGCGTCTCCCGAGCCAAATCCGACGCAGCGGACGCCCGGGTGCTGGCCAACATCCTGCGCACCGACCGACATGCCCATCGTCCCTTGCCCGACGACAGCGAGGCCGGACAGGCCGTCGCCGTTCTGGCCCGCGCTCATCAGGATGCAATCTGGGACCGGCAGCAGATGATCAACCGACTCCGGTCGCATCTGCGCGAGTACTATCCAGCCGCCCTTGCCGCCTTCCACGGCGCCGGCAAACCCGGACTCGACTCACCACGCGCCCGTGAAGTTTCCCCGTGATCTCGGACACTCGTTCGTTATGCCGCGAGGGCGTGTTGGTGCCGCTGTCTGGTCTCGGCCGGGGTGAGGTAGCCGAAGATCTTGTGCTTGCGTAGGCGGCGGCGGTTGTAGAAGGTCTCGATGAAGGTGAAGACCTCGGCGCGGGCGGTGGCCCGGTCGGGCCAGGTCCGGGTTCCGATCTCTTCCTTGAGCAGGGCCCAGAAACTCTCCGCCGCGGCGTTGTCGAAACATGATCCGGTGCGTCCGCAGCTCTGTCGCAGCCCCAACTCCCGTATTCGATCTCTGAATTGCGTCGATGTGTACTCGCTGCCGCGATCGCTGTGGATCACGCATCCCGGCTCCAGGCCGCCTCGGCCGTAGGCCATGTCGAGGGCGTCGACGACGAGCTCGGCGCGGTGGTGGTCGGCCATGGCGTAGCCGACGACCTCGCGGGTGGCCAGGTCCAGCCAGCAGGCGAGGTAGAGCCAGCCCTCGGCCGTCGGCAGGTAGGTGATGTCGCCGACCAGCTTGATCCCGGGACGCGCGGCGTGGAAGTCGCGGCCGATCAGGTCCGGGGCCGGCTTCGCCTTCTTGTCCGGCCGGGTCAGTGAGCGGTGCTTGCGGCGGGTGACGCCGCGGATGTCGCGCTCGCGCATGACGCGGGCGATGCGCTTGCGGTTCACCCGCCGCCCCAGACGCCGCAGCTCGGCGTGGATGCGCGGGACGCCGTAGGTGCGACGGGAGGCGATGTGGAGCACGGTGATCTCGTGGGCGAGCGCGTCGTCGGTGGCCTGGCGCTCTCGGCGGGCGGCCTCGCCCTCGCGCCAGGCGTAGTAGGAGGAGCGGGTCACGTGCAGCACCCGGCACAACAGCACGATCGGGTAGTTCGCCTTCTCCGCATGGATCAACCGGTACAACATGGTCACCGGTCGCTCTCCTTCACGAAGAAGGCCGTCGCTTTTTTCAGGATCTCGATCGTCTGCTGCTGTTCGCGGTTCTCCCGCCGCAGCCGCTTGAGTTCCTCACGCTCCGCGCTGGTCAGCTCGCCCGGGACGCCCTCGCCCTGGTCGGCCTTGGCCCGGCGGTACCAGCCGCGCAGGGACTCGGAGCTGATGCCGAGTTCCCGGGCGACGGCGGTGACCGTCTTGCCCGAGGAGTCGACGAGCGCGATCGCGTCCCGCTTGAACTCCTCGGTGTACCGCTTCGTGTACTTGCTTCCCACCTGGTGCTACTTCCTCTGGAACCTCAGATCCCAGTCTCCAGGTGTCCACGATCAAGGGGAAGCTTCA
>NZ_SDOY01000154.1 GCF_004117935.1 Streptomyces roseicoloratus
AGCCGCCGGCCCCGGCGCGCCCGCGCCCGTCCGGGTCCTCACCGACACCGACGTCCTGGCCGGCCAGGCGCCCTCCGGCACCCTCCCCGAGGCCCCGCCCGCCGGCCCCGCCGAGGAGCCCGTGCTGCTCGCCGAGGGCGACGTCGTCGTGCCGGTGGTCGGCGGCGGCTCGGTCGCCCGGGTCGTCGACGCCGCCACGGCGGGCGCCGCCCTCGGCCGCAACGTCCACCTCCTGCGCCCCGACCCGGCCGCCCTCGACCCGTGGTTCCTGGCCGGTTTCCTGCGCGCCACCGCCAACAGCCGCCAGGCCAGCTCGTACGCCTCGACCGCGACCCGGCTCGACGTGCGCCGGCTCCAGCTGCCCCGGCTGCCGCTCCGCGAACAGCGGCGCTACGGAGACCGGTTCCGCGCCCTCGCCGAGTTCGAGGAGGCGCTGCGGCTCGCGGGCCGGCTCGGCGAGCAGCTGGTGCAGGGCATGTACGACGGCCTCGCGGACGGCACGGTCGCACCCTGACCTGAGACGTTCCGAAAAGGTTCCGTTCCGTACAACTCCTGGGTCGGTGTCCGATCCGATGTATACGCTCATCTCCGACACTCGGCTGATCGGATGACCAGGAGCAGGAATGTACGGCCAGGGGTACCCGCCTCACGCCGCCCCGCCGCAGCAGCGGGGCGTTCCGGCGTCGGTCATCGTGCTGCGGGTCCTGTTCGCCGTGCTGCCGCTGCTCAGCCTCGGCATGCTCACCTGGGTGACGGCCCTGCGCATCGGCCTGCTGACCCGCCGCGTGGTCGACTGGATCCTGCTGGGCGTGTCGGTGGCGGTGATCGTCGCCACCTTCGTCCTGCTGCCGGACGAGAACGACACGTCCAAGTCCCTCCAGGGGGACCTGGTCATCGGGATGATGCTGCTCAGCGCGATCGCGTTCACGGCGTACTACCTGGTCGTGGACATCCGCCACGACCACGCGCGCCCCGGCGCGCGCACGCGGGGACCGGTTCCGCCGCCGTACAACCCGTACGCGGCGACCGTCCCGCAGCAGGGTCCCCACCAGCCCTACGGCTACCCGCAGCCGCAGCCGCAGCCCCGGCCCGCGGCCCAGCAGCAGCCCCAGGCTCAACAGCAGCCCCAGCCCCAGCAGCCCCAGCCCCTCCCTCCCTCGAACCCCCGCATCGATCAGGTGCGTGCCGAACTCGACGAGTTGAGTGACCTGCTGCGCAGAGACGAGCAGAAGTGAACGGCCGGGTCGTCGGCGGGCGTTACGAGCTGGCCACCCTCATCGGACAGGGCGGCATGGGCCAGGTCTGGACGGCGTACGACGGCCGTCTCGACCGCCGGGTGGCCGTGAAGCTGCTGAACCCCATCTCCATCAGCGGCCCCGCGACGGCCGCCGACGAGCTGCGGCGCCGCTTCGTGCGCGAGTGCCGGGTCACCGCGCAGGTCGACCACCCCGGCCTGGTCACCGTCCACGACGCGGGCAGCGACGGCGACGACCTCTATCTCGTCATGCAGTACGTGGAGGGCGCGGACCTCGCCGACCACCTCGCCGAGCACGAGCCCTACCCGTGGCCGTGGGCGGTCTCCGTCGCCGCCCAGCTGTGCGCGGTCCTGGAGGCCGTGCACGCGGTGCCGATCGTGCACCGCGACCTCAAGCCGCGGAACGTGATGGTCCGCCCGGACGGCACGGTCACCGTGCTCGACCTGGGCGTGGCGTCCGTCCTCGACTCCGACACCACCCGCCTCACCCACACCGGCTCGCCCATCGGCAGCCCCGCGTACATGGCGCCCGAGCAGGCCATGGGCGGCGCGGTCGGCCCGTACACCGACCTGTACGCGCTCGGCGTGCTCCTGCACGAACTGCTCAGCGGCAACGTGCCCTTCGCCGGCTCCACCGCGCTCGGCGTGCTGCACCGCCACCTCCACGAGGCGCCCGCGCCGGTCCGCCGGCTGCGGCCCGAGGTGCCCGAGGCCCTCGAAGCGCTCGTGCTGCGCCTTCTCGCGAAGGACCCGCAGGCGCGGCCGTCCGGTGCGCAGGAGGTGTACGAGGAGCTGCTGCCGCTGCTGCCCGCGCGCGGTGGGGCCGGGGTGCAGGGTCCGCTCGACCCGACCCGTCCGTTCCGCCGCCCGCACGCGCCCTGGCCCGACCGCGCCGCGCGGGTTCCGGCGACCGCCCAGGTCCCGCCCCCGCCGCCGGTCCCGCCGGCGCCCGCGCCCCGGCCGGACGTGGCCGCGGCCGTGGACGAGGTGAAGCGGCTGCTCGGCGAGGGTTCCATCACCCAGGCCGTGGACATCCTCGGCGGCATCCTCCCGGCCGCCGCCGCGGAGCACGGCGAGGGCTCGCCGGTCGTCCGGATCCTGCGCAAGCAGTACGCGTCGACGCTGATGGACGACGGCCAGTACCGCCGGGCCCTGCCCGAGCTGCGCAGGCTCGCCCAGGACCGTGCGGCGGAGGCCGGTCCGGCCGACCCGCAGACCCTCCAGTACCGCTACGACGCGGCGCTGTGCCTGGAGCAGCTGGGCGATCCGGCCGCCGCGCTCACGGAGTTCCGCGCGCTCCTGCCGTACTACGAGCGGGACGCCCGGGCCTTCGACATCCGGCACCGGATCGGCCTCCTGCTGCTGGCGACGGGAGACCACACGGGCGCCGCGGCCCAGTTGACCGCGCTGCTGTACGACGTGGAGCGCACGCACGGGCCGTATCACCCGCTTGCGGGCGATTTGCGACGGGCGTTGGCGCGGCAGCAGCAGATGGGTCGCGGCTTCTGACGGTCCGGCAGGATCACGACTCCGTACCGGATTCGGCCAGCGTGGACGTTCGTCCGATTTGGTGATTTTGCACTGTGTAATGTGCGCGTTCGATCATGTCCACGCCGTTCAAGGATCACTCATGACCACGCCTCCGCCGTCCGACCCGTTCGCCGCCGCGCCCGGGCAGCCCGAGCCCGTCCAGCAGAAGAAGGGCGGCGGCCTGCTGAAGAAGGTCGGCGGTTTCGTCGTCCTGGTGATCGTCGCCGTCGCCTGGAAGTTCGGCGTCCCGTACCTGACCGGCGACGCGCCGGTGCACGCCAAGGTCGGCGAGTGCGTGATCGTGACCGGCCCGGACAACGCTCCGGAGGTCGAGACCCAGGACTGCTCCTCGGGCAAGGCCGACCTGTACAAGGTCGCCGAGGTCCACGAGGACACCTTCGACCCGAACAAGTGCGACCGCACCAAGTACTCGGGCCTCGCGCAGCAGCTCGGCTCGGACAAGTTCGTCCTCTGCCTCGAAGAGGTCGCGGCCAAGTAAGCAGCCGTACGCACGCAGGAGGGGCCGGCCCGTCGGGACACCGACGGACCGGCCCCTTCCGCGTCGCGGGCCGCTTTCACCGGGTCGTGGCCGGGCGGCCTTCCGTGTGTCGGCCGGTCGGAACCAAGGAACCTGGAGGAACAACCAACCTCCGCGCCTCCAGCCTCCCCGTGGCGAC
Source organism: Streptomyces roseicoloratus (assembly GCF_004117935.1). Taxonomy (GTDB): domain Bacteria; phylum Actinomycetota; class Actinomycetes; order Streptomycetales; family Streptomycetaceae; genus Streptomyces; species Streptomyces roseicoloratus. Next base: position 3,463 of record NZ_SDOY01000154.1, read on the forward strand.
GCGGCGGCGCCGGTTGACGTTCCTCGCGCCGTCTGACCCGGTTGCTCCCGCCGCCCGTCCCGGCCCGGCCTCCGGCTCCGGACCCGTTCCAGAACTGCGATATCTGCGACCAGGCGTTCCGCTCCCCGGCTCCGGGCATCTGCCGTGGTTGCCGCGAGCGGGGAGGAGGGGAGGGTGGCGTGATCGGTCGGGCGGTGGCCCGCCCGGGGCCTATTTGACGTTGTGCGCGTGGAACCCGTGGGCGCAGTTGGCGCACGTGCTGCCCGCGGCCCCCTGCTTCCATCCCTCACATATGGTGCAGACCAGGCAGTTGGGGGCGTCCGGGCCGGTCACCAGCCCCACCCTCTCCAGGCGTGACCGGGCCCTGTCCCGCACCTCGTCGAGCTGCTGTCGGAACTGCTCCAGGTCGTCCGCGTTCTCCTTCAGCGCCTGCTTCTGAGCGTCGGTCAGGTCGGTGTCGGTACTCACGGTCCTGCCTCCCGCCGCGAGAGGTCTTCTCTGTCCTCTCCATTGTCGGCCGAGCGGGGCGGGCGGTCATTCCGGGACGGGACCGGCGCACGGTCAACCATTTCCCCGGCAAACGAGGAAGCGTCAACGAACTCCGGGGGCCCGTCGCCTCCGAGGGGACCGCTCCCGCCGTCCCCTCGTCCACGAGGGGCGGGGGCACCGGGAGCGGTCCGGCTCGGTGGTCGTCGTCAGTGCAGCTGGAAGGACCACTCCTGCTTCCAGCCGCCCTCGCAGGTCCAGACGCCGAGCTGCTTGTGGTCGGAGTCGTGGGTGAGGCAGTCGTCGTCGGAGATCTGGATGCGGTACTTGCCGTTGCCGACGCTCTTGAACTGCCACTTCTGGTTGGAGGTGTTGCCCCATGCCTGCTGTTCGGCCACGTAGGTCTCGGGGTTCTCGGTGAGGTTGTAGCCGAGGTCGTTGACGATGCGGTAGCGGTCCCCGCCGAGGGGCTTGATCGTCCAGGTGGAGCCCTTGTAGCCGAGGATTCCGCCGAGGATGGGGGCGCCCCAGCTCGCGGTCTCGTTGGGGGCGGTGGCGCCCAGGCCGTTGGCGAGCTTGAGGAAGAGCGGGCGGTCGGTCGGGATGCCCGAACCGCCGCCGCCACCGGTCGAGGGGTTGGTCGGGGTGGTCGGTCCGGCCGGGTCGCCCGGGACGATCACGCCGCCGGTGGCGGACTCCAGGACCCACTCGAACTTCCAGCCGCTCTTGCAGGTCCAGACGCCGAGCTGCTTGAAGTCGGAGTTGTGGGTGAGGCAGTCGTCGTCGGAGATCCGGATCTGGACGCGGCCGTTGCCGACGGAGTGGAGTTCCCACTTCTGCTTCGAGGAGTTGCTCCACGGCCGGAGTTCGGCCATGTAGCCGCTGCTCTCGGTGAGTTCGAGACCGTAGGAGCTGGTGATGCGGTAGCGCCCGCCGCCCACGGAGGTGAGCTTCCACTTGGACTCGTTGCCGCCGCGGATGCCGGGGACGACGGCCGCGCCGGCGGAGCCGCTGACGGGGACGGCGCCGAGGCCGTTGTCGAGCTTGAGGATGACGTCGGCGCCGTTGCCCGGCGCGGTGGTGGGCGGGGTGCCGCCCCAGGCCCAGTTCTGGTTGGGGGCGTCGCGCCGGTCCTCGGAGCCGCAGGCCCAGGCGACGACGGCGCCGCCGTTGGCGGTGCGGCCGTCGAAGTTGTCGATGCAGACGTCGCGGGAGCGGTCGTTGAGGTCGGTCATGTGGCGCAGTCCGCCGCTGGGGGACATGTGCCAGCGCTGGCCAGGGATGTCGAGGCAGTCCCAGACCTGGAGCTTGGTGCCGTTGGCGGCCTTGTTGCCGGCCAGGTCGAGGCACTTGCCGTTGGCGGCGCGGAGCTTGTAGCCGTTGTAGGTCCAGCGCTGGGCGTCGCCGCCGTTGCACTCCCACATCTGCACGGGCGTGCCGTTGGCGGAGTTGTTGCCGCTGACGTCGAGGCAGGCGTGGTAGCCGGGGGCGGCGGAGTCGGGGGTGAGGCTGCCGGTGCGGGGGCTCATGCCGGGACGGGCGGGGAAGTGCAGGGTGCGCACGTTGTTCTTGACGGTGTCGGAGTCGTTGCCGATGAACGCCCAGTTCATGTACCCACCGTCGCCGTGGTTACGGAAGGTGGACTCACCCTGGAAGACCCAGATGCGGAACTTGTCGTAGCCGCTGGGATCCCGCTGCTCCTTGTCCAAGAAGTGATTGAGCTTGAAGGTGGTGTCGAGCAACACCCCCTTCATGTCGGCTTCGTACTTGTTCTTGAACCACTCGATGTCGTACAGGTCGGTGCCGCTGGTCTTGAACACCAGGACGTTGAAGCCGGGGAACTTCTCGGCGAGCTTGGTGGCGGTGTGCTGGGTGAACTGCGCGTTGTCGAGCTTGTTGTTGTTGGCGGCTTTGCGGGCGAGCTTGATCATTTCGAAGCCGGCGTTGATCAGGGCCGTCACGCAGTTGCCGCCGCCGACGGCGGCCGGGGTGCCGCAGGTCTTGTCGACGGCGGCCTGCGCCGGGGCGGCGAGCCCGACGTTGAGGCCGGTGGCCAGGACGGCTGCGGCCAGGCCGCAGGCGAGGGCGCGTCTCAGGCGGAACAGGGGTGACACGGTGATGCTCTCTCCCATGCGGAGCGGGAACGGTGGGCGTCGCGACGGGCAAGGATGCGTGCACGGCCGGCTGACACATCACCTTCGCGACCCTCGCTAATGCTTCGCCTTCGTTCCGCTAACGCGGCGGCCTGGTGGGCCGGCGGCGCCGGGCGTGGCCGCGGTACGACGGGAGCGGGGAGGCGGACGCGAACGTGCTCCTCCGCCGTCATCCGGCGGAGGAGTACGAGGGGGGAGCACGGGAGGGGCAGGAGGGAGGGGGCAGGAGGGAGGGGGCGGGGCGCCGGTCAGGCGAACTGGCCGACCTTGTAGTCGCCGCCCGGCATCTGGAGCATGACGTTCATGCGGTTGAACGCGTTGATGATGGCGACGAGGCCGACGAGGGCGAGCAGCTGGTCCTCGTCGTAGTACTTCGCCGCGTTCTGCCAGACGTCGTCCGGGATGCCGGTGCCGTCGGCGAGGCGGGTGCCGGCCTCGGTCAGTTCGAGGGCGGCGCGCTCGGCCTCGGTGAACACGTTGGCCTCGCGCCACGCGCCGACCATGAGCAGGCGCTGCGTGGTCTCGCCGGCCGCCTCGGCCTCCTTGGTGTGCATGTCGAGGCAGAAGGCGCAGCCGTTGATCTGGCTGGCGCGGATCTTCACCAGCTCCTGGGTGGACATCGGAAGGCCGGTGTCGTTCAGGGCCTTTCCGGCGGCCGCGAGGTGCTTGACGAGCTTGGTGGTGACCGCGCTGGCGAAGGGGTTGAGGCGGGGTTCCATGAGGGGCTCCTTCGGTGCCGTTGTCATCGTCGCTACACCCCTATGACGAGACGGCCGGAGCGACTGTGACACGACGGGGTGTGACCTCGGTCACATACCGGTCGGGCGTGCCCTGACACGCGGAAGGAACCTCCGCCACGCGCTCACCCGCTGCCCGAGGAGGCCCGGTCCGGGGTGGTTCCCGCGTCGTCGGCAGGGACCGGCCGTGGGCCGACACCAGTCGAACCGGTGCGTCGTTGACCGAATCAACCGAGACAGTCGTCGCCAAGTAGTGGCCCAGGCCACGGCGACTGCCTAACATCGATCACCGCACGGTCGTCCCACTGACGCACGACCCACGCCGGGAGGCTCTTTTGCACCGCCGCACTGCGCTCTCCGTCTCCGCCGCCGCCCTGCTCGCCGCGGCCCCGCTGCTCACCGCCTGCGGCAGTGACGCCCACCCGGGCGCGGCGGCCGTCGTCGGCGGGCAGCGGATCGAGGTCTCCAGCCTGCAGGCCCAGGTCGAGGACGTGCGGTCGGCACAGCAGGCCTCGCCGAACGCGGCCCAGCTGATCCGGGAGACCGGCGACCTCAGCCGCCAGAAGCTGCACGACATGATCTTCGACCGGGTGGCCGAGAAGGTCGCCGAGGACCACGGGGTCACCGTGGACCGCGCCGAGGTCCAGCAGGCCAGAGGCGAGTTCGTCCGCCAGAGCGGCGGCGAGCAGCAGCTGCGGGCGGCGCTGCTCCAGCAGCGGGGCGTGGCGCCCGACCAGGTCGACGACGTCGCCCGCCGGGCCGTACTGATGAACAAGATCGCCGCGAAGCTGGGCGCCACCGACACCCCCGAGGGCCAGAAGAAGCTCACGGACGCCTTCAGCCGGGCGTCCAAGGCGCTGGACATCGACGTGAACCCGCGCTTCGGCAGCTGGGACGACGAGAAGATCCAGCTGGCCACGTACACGGCGCCGTGGGTGCGGCAGATCAGCCGGACCGCCCCGGAGGCGGGCGCCTGAGCCGGGGTAGGTTCGAGGGGTGAACGCTGACACCTCCCACCCCTCCGACCTCACCGGTGACGCCTCCGGAACCGGCCGCATCGTGCTGCTGACCGCCAGCCACCGGGTGGCGCCCGGGCTGCTGTCCTGGCCCGCCTGGCAGGCGTTGCGCGCGGCGGACCGGGTGCTGTGCCCGGACGCGGACCATCCGCAGCTGCCGTATCTGCGGGAGGCCGGGGTCGGCGCCGAGGTGCTGCGGCCCTGCGCTCAGGAGCTGGTCGAGGCGTGCGCCGGCGGCCGTACGGTCGTCGTGCTGCCGTCCGGCGAGGGGGACGCGGCGCTCACCGACGGGCTGGCGCGGATGGCCGGGTCCGGCCGTCACGCGATGCCCGACCTGGAGCTGCTGCCCGGCTCGTACGACCTGCCGGGCGCGCGGCTGCTGGACCTCGTGCAGGTCATGGACCGGATCCGGCGCGAGTGCCCGTGGTCGTCGCGGCAGACCCACGAGGGTCTCGCGAAGTACGGCATCGAGGAGGCGTACGAGCTCGTCGAGGCCATCGAGGACGGCGACCGGGAGGCGCTGCGGGAGGAGCTCGGCGACGTGCTGCTCCAGGTGGTGTTCCACGCGCGGATCGCGGAGGAGGCCGAGGAGGAGCCGTTCTCGGTCGACGACGTGGCCGCGACGATCGTGGAGAAGCTGATCCACCGGCATCCGCACGTGTTCGGCGAGGCGACCGCCGAGACGCCGGAGGAGGTCAAGGAGCACTGGCTGCGGACGAAGGCCGCCGAGAAGCGGCGGGAGTCCGTGACGGACGGCGTGCCGCTCGGGCAGCCGGGGCTGGCGCTGGCGGCGAAGCTGGCGGGGCGGGTGCGGACGGCGGGGCTCGACGTGGCCCTGCCGGGCGGTGAGGGCATCGGCTACGAGCTGCTGGCCCTCGCCGTGCGCGCGGAGGCGGCGGGCGTGGACCCGGAGGCGGCGCTGCGGGCGGCGGGCCGTCTGTACCGCGACGCGATCCGCGAGGCGGAGGGCGTGGGGGAGGCGTAGCGCGGCCCCGGATTCGTCAGGGTTCCCGGGCTGCCGGGTTGTGCCAGTGGAGCGGGGGCGGGGCCAGGAGCCGTTCCGCCCGGGTGGCGGGGCGGAGGGCGTGGGGGGCGGCGGACGGCAGACGGTCGTGGAAGACGCGGTCCGGGTCCGTGCCGAGTGCGGTCAGCTCCTCGGTGACCTCGGTCAGCAGGGCCGGCGGGCCCGCCAGGTAGACGTCGTGGGCCGGCCAGTGGAGGGCCGCGCGCAGTGCCTGGACCAGGCGGTCCGTGGCCTGGTCCCGGGGGCGGCCGGGCGCGGCCGTGATGTACGTGACGTGGAGCCCGGGTATCAGCCCGGCCAGGCGCTCCGCGTCGGCCCGCCCGTACAGGTGCTCCTTCGTGCGGGCGACCACGAACAGGCGTCCTTCCAGCCTCGGTTCGTCCTCCGCCGCCTCTTCGAGGAGGGCCCGTACCGGTGCCCAGCCCGTGCCGCCGGCGATGTAGGTGCGGGGCTTGCCCGGCGGGGTCCTGGCGGTCAGTGCGCCGCCCGGCGCGGACAGCCGCAGCGTCTCGCCCACCCGGAGGCGCTCGGTGAGGACGGTGCTCATCAGTCCGCCGTCGACCCGGCTGACGTGCAGGTCGAGGGTGCCGTCGGGGCGCGGCGCGTTGGCGAGCGAGTAGGTGCGCCACACCCGCGGCAGGTGCGGCGTGCCGACGCTGACGTACTGCCCGGCGGTGTACGGGTAGGGGCGGCGCGGCCGCAGGGTGAGCAGCGTCAGGTCGTCGCCGTACCGCTCGTGGCGTAGGACGTCGGCGTCCCACCAGGGCGGTTCGCCGGCCGCGGCCGCCTCGTCGGCCCCGGCCGTCATCCGGTCGGCGACGAAGCCGTACGCCTCGGCCCACGCCTTCTCCGCCTCGACCGTCCAGGCGGCGCCGGCGCAGTGCGAGAAGGCGGCCAGCAGGCTGGCGCCGACCGCGCTGTAGAGCGCGGGCGTGGCCAGGAACTTGCGGTGGTCCCGGCCCAGTTGCCCGAGGTAGCCCGGCAGGCCCGGGTCGTCCAGATGCGTCACGAGATGGGTCAGCGCGGCGAACAGCCGGTCCCGCTGCGGCGCCATGTCCTGCGGGAACAGCGTGCGGATGGCCGGGTTGTGCCAGAACAGGTGCGAGTAGAAGAACGCGACGGCGTGCTCGGCCCGTCTCTCGACGACCGCGAACGTGCTTCTGAGCGTCCTGAGCGACTGGGCATCCACGCGGCGAATCTAGGCCAGCCGGCGGCACCGCAAGTGCGTCATGTGCACTTCACCTGCGCACACCGTCCTCCGGGCGCGGCCACATGTGTCACCTTGACCGGTCGGATGCCCGCTCGGACCACCCGATACGGCTGCCGGGTGCCCCTCCCTTGTACGGTCGGAAGGTGAGCAGCAGCACCCCCGGCATTCCCCCCGTCCCGTCCGTGGCCCCCGCGCCCGAGCTCTTCACCTGGGAGTTCGCGACCGACCCGTATCCGGCGTACGCCTGGCTGCGGGAGCACGCGCCCGTGCACAAGGCCACCCTGCCCAGCGGGGTCGAGGCCTGGCTGGTGACGCGGTACGGGGACGCCCGGCAGGCGCTGGCGGACCAGCGGCTGTCGAAGAATCCGGCGCATCACGACGAGCCCGCGCACGCCAAGGGCAAGACGGGCATTCCGGGCGAGCGCAAGGCCGAGCTGATGACGCATCTGCTCAACATCGACCCGCCGGACCACACCCGGCTGCGCCGGCTCGTGTCGAAGGCGTTCACGCCCCGCCGGGTGGCGGAATTCGCCCCGCGGGTACAGGAGTTGACCGACCGGCTCATCGACGGTTTCGCCGGCCGCGGGAGTGCGGACCTGATCCACGAGTTCGCGTTCCCGCTGCCGATCTACGCGATCTGCGACCTGCTCGGCGTGCCGCGCGAGGACCAGGACGACTTCCGGGACTGGGCCGGGATGATGATCCGGCACGGCGGCGGGCCGCGCGGCGGTGTGGCGCGGTCGGTGAAGAAGATGCGCGGCTATCTCGCCGAGCTCATCCACAGGAAGCGGGAGGGGCTCGGGGAAGGCGGCGACGACGACCTGATCTCGGGCCTGATCCGGGCCTCCGACCACGGCGAGCACCTCACCGAGAACGAGGCCGCCGCCATGGCGTTCATCCTTCTCTTCGCCGGCTTCGAGACCACCGTCAACCTCATCGGCAACGGCGTGTACGCGCTGCTGCGCAACCCCGGGCAGCGGGCCCGGCTGCAGGATTCGCTGGCCGCGGGGGAGACCGGGCTCCTGGAGACCGGCGTCGAGGAGCTGCTGCGCTACGACGGGCCGGTGGAGCTCGCGACCTGGCGCTTCGCGACGGAGGCGCTGAGCATCGGCGGGCAGCGGATCCCGGCCGGCGATCCGGTGCTCGTGGTGCTCGCCGCGGCCGACCGGGACCCGGCGCGGTTCGACGAGCCGGACACCCTGGACCTCGCGCGGCGGGACAACCAGCACCTCGGGTACGGGCACGGCATCCACTACTGCCTGGGCGCGCCGTTGGCGCGGCTCGAAGGGCAGACCGCGCTCGCGACGCTGCTGACTCGCCTGCCCGACCTGCGACTTGGCGCCGATCCGGCGGAACTGCGCTGGCGCGGCGGGCTCATCATGAGGGGACTTCGCACGCTTCCGGTGGAATTCACCCCGGTTCGGTGACTGACATCGCGTCAATACCGTGATGTTTACGTGATCTGCGCTGCATCAGCTTGTGACTCACGTTCGAATGCGGCTACTTTCAGCCGCAGTCTCAGCTGTCACGCGAAAGGGCATTCCGCATGCGCTCCGGAAACGGACGACACCGCAGACCCCGCCAGGCCCCCGCCATCGTCGTCGCCGCGGGTGTGACCGGCTCGGCCCTGGCGCTGCCTCTGCTCGCCACGGGTTCCGCATCCGCCGCCGACGCCGCCACGTGGGACCGTGTCGCCGAGTGCGAGTCGGGCGGGGCCTGGAGCGCCAACTTCGGCAACGGTCTCTACGGCGGACTCCAGTTCACCCAGGAGAGCTGGGAGCGGCACGGCGGCCTGGCCTACGCGCCGAGCGCGGACCTCGCCAGCCGCGCCCAGCAGATCCACATCGCCGACAAGGCGCTCGCGGCGGGCGACAACCAGTGGGCCACCTGCGCCCCGATCGCCGGTCTGGCCAACGACGGCAAGGCGCCCGGCGTCGACCCGGGCCCCGGCACGCCCGTGCAGGAGCCCACGGGCCCGCGCCCCGAGTCGAACCGCACCGACGGCCTGCCGACCGGTTCCGCCACGACCGCTCCCGAGCCCTCCGCCTCGGCCACCACCCCGGCCGCTCCCACCACTCCGGCGAGCCCGTCGGCCGGCACCCCCTCCGCCGGCACCCCGACGACCGGCACCCCGGCCACGCCCACGACGCCCGGTACGCCCGGTACGTCCGACCCGTCGGGGACGCCGGGTATGCCGGGTACGCCCGGAACGCCGGACTCGACCACCGCTCCCGGCACCGGCAAGCACCGAGGTGACGCCGCGCCAGAGGAACCGGGCATGACGGACGGCACGTCCGAATCCGGGCGCCACGCGGCCCCGGGTGAGACCCCGGCCGACGGGGCCGGCGAGGCGGAAGGCGCCACCGAGGGCTCGGCGGGAGCCGGCGGCGTGGGCGGGACGGACAAGGCGGGCAAGCCGGACGAATACACCGTCAAGCCGGGTGACAGTCTGTCGGGCATTGCACAGGAGAACGGCGTCACCGGCGGCTGGGCCGCCCTCTACGACGCCAACAAGAACACGGTCGGCTCCGACCCCGACCTCATCCTCCCTGGCCAGAGCCTCGAGTTGGAGCTCGGCGAGCTCGCGAACCAGGGGTAGTTCGGGGCTGAATGTCCGTTCTGTGCAAGTGAGACATGGGTCTCTCTTGCCGAACGGGCGTGTCACGGTCGCAAACTTTGCGGAAATCGCCCCTCACCTGCACGAACACCACCTGACGGAGTGCAAGTAGGGGCGATTTTCCCGGGTTGATGCCCTTTGAACTTCTCCCGGGTGTGTGTCTACGGTCGGGACCGCTCGCCACCGCGGGCCCCGCCGACCGGTACGCCGAATCCTGCCGCCGGACGGAGGGAACAGTCGTCGCGCAAGCGCCGAAGGCAGGAGCGGGGGACCCAAGGTTTGTGCCGTCCCCGGCCGTTGAGACAGACGGCCGGTGACCGGCTTGGGGTGAAGCCGTGCGCTGGGACGCACGGCCGGGCAGCTCACTCGCCCGAACCCGACAGCTCACCTCGCAGGCGTCGGTGAGGAGAACTTCCATGCTGCTTTCCGGTAAGGGCAAACACCGCCGTTCCTCCAAGGCCACCCGCGCCATCGCGCTCGCCGGTGCCGCCGGCGTCGCCGTCGCGGCCCCGCTGATGGCCGCCGGCACCGCCTCCGCCGCCACCGCCGACGAGTGGGACCGCGTCGCCCAGTGCGAGTCCGGCGGCAACTGGTCCATCAACACCGGCAACGGCTACTACGGCGGCCTGCAGTTCTCGGCCTCCACCTGGGCCGCCTACGGCGGCACCGCCTACGCCGCGACCGCCGACCAGGCCTCCAAGGCGCAGCAGATCACCATCGCCGAGAAGGTCCTCGCGGGCCAGGGCAAGGGTGCGTGGCCGAGCTGCGGCGTGGGCCTGTCCGGCGCCGCGTACACCGGCGGCTCCGCCGAGAGCACCACCACCGCTCCCCAGCGCACCGCCCAGCAGCCGACGACGCGCAGCGAGCAGCGCCAGGCTCCGAAGCCGGCCGCGCCCAAGGCCGCGCCGAAGAAGGCCGACGCCAAGAAGACCGTCACCACCCCGGCCGGCAAGAAGGTCGAGAAGGGTGACGGCGAGTACAAGGTCGTCGCCGGCGACACCCTCAGCAAGATCGCCCAGGCGCACGGCGTCAAGGGCGGCTGGGCCACGCTCTTCGAGCTGAACAAGGACGTCGTCGAGGACGCCGACCTGATCTACCCGGGCCAGCAGCTCCACCTCAAGTGAGCCTGCCGACCCACCCGCGGTGAGTGACCACCCCGGTCCGGAGTGCCCTTCCCCCGTGCGCTCCGGGCCGGGGTTTCCCCGTCCCGGGCCGCGGTCTCCCCGCCCCGGCCGCCTACCCGTGAGTAGGTAAGAGGTCTTTCGTCCCGAGATGCATGCCCTTGGGTCCTTTTTCGTCCCAGGGGGCGGGCGCCCGGCCGACCGGAGCCCCCGGGCCGGTTAGGCTCGTGCCGCAAGGCGTACGAGACCTTGCCGCATGCGTCACAACCAGCGTCACATCCCAGAAGGAGATGCTCGTGCCGTCCATCGACGTCGTCGTAGCCCGGGAAATCCTGGACTCCCGAGGCAACCCCACGGTCGAGGTCGAGGTCGGCCTCGACGACGGCAGCACCGGCCGTGCTGCCGTTCCGTCCGGTGCCTCCACCGGTGCGTTCGAGGCCCTCGAGCTCCGCGACGGTGACCCCAACCGTTACCAGGGCAAGGGTGTCGAGAAGGCCGTCCTCGCCGTCATCGAGCAGATCGGCCCGGAGCTCGTCGGCTACGACGCCACCGAGCAGCGCCTGATCGACCAGGCGATGTTCGACCTGGACGCCACCCCGGACAAGTCCTCGCTCGGCGCCAACGCCATCCTCGGCGTCTCCCTCGCCGTCGCGCACGCCGCGTCCGAGGCCTCCGACCTGCCGCTCTTCCGCTACCTCGGCGGCCCGAACGCGCACCTGCTGCCCGTTCCGATGATGAACATCCTGAACGGCGGCTCGCACGCCGACTCCAACGTGGACATCCAGGAGTTCATGATCGCCCCGATCGGCGCGGAGTCCTTCTCCGAGGCGCTGCGCTGGGGCACCGAGGTCTACCACACCCTCAAGTCCGTCCTGAAGACCAAGGGCCTGTCCACCGGCCTCGGCGACGAGGGCGGCTTCGCCCCGAACCTGGACTCCAACCGCGCCGCGCTCGACCTCATCGTCGAGGCCATCAAGCAGGCCGGCTACGTCCCGGGCAAGGACATCGCGCTCGCGCTCGACTGCGCCGCCTCCGAGTTCTACAAGGACGGCTCGTACGAGTTCGAGGGCAAGTCCCGCTCGGCCGCCGAGATGACCGAGTACTACGAGGAGCTCGTCTCCGCGTACCCGCTCGTCTCCATCGAGGACCCGCTGTTCGAGGACGACTGGGCCGGCTGGAAGGTCATCACCGAGAAGCTCGGCTCCAAGGTCCAGCTGGTCGGCGACGACCTGTTCGTCACCAACCCGGAGCGCCTCGCCCGCGGCATCGAGGAGGGCTCCGCCAACGCCCTCCTGGTCAAGGTCAACCAGATCGGCTCGCTGACCGAGACCCTGGACGCCGTCGAGCTCGCCCAGCGCAACGGCTTCAAGTGCATGATGTCCCACCGCTCCGGCGAGACCGAGGACGTCACCATCGCCGACCTGGCCGTCGCCACCAACTGCGGCCAGATCAAGACCGGCGCCCCGGCCCGCTCCGAGCGCGTCGCCAAGTACAACCAGCTGCTGCGCATCGAGGAGATCCTCGACGACGCCGCGGTCTACGCCGGCCGCAGCGCCTTCCCGCGCTTCAAGGGCTGACACCTCTGCCGCAAGGCTCTTCCGTACGTCCCCGCACCCGGTCCCGTACCGTGTGCGGGGACGCACGTGTGATCAGGGGAGGCACTGGACATGGCCGTGAAGGACCGGGACCGGTTCTCGACCGCGACCCGGATCAGGCTGCTCGGCGAGCAGACCGCCGCCCGTGTCTACCGCTCCCAGACCCGCCGCCAGGCCCGGCGCTCCCGGCTCACCGGCCGCGCGGCCTTCCTCGCGCTCGTCGTCTGCTCGCTCGTGGTGGCGCTCGCCTACCCCATGCGGCAGTACGTCTCCCAGCAGGGCGAGATCGCCGACCAGGAACGCAAGGCCGCCGAGGCGGCACAGCGGGTCGAGGAGCTGCGGGACGAGAAGGCCCGCCTCCAGGACCCGGCCTACGTCCGCCGCCTCGCCCGCGAGCACCTGCACTACGTGATGCCCGGCGAGACCGGCTTCACCGTGAACGACCCCGAGGCCGATCGGCGGCCGCGCACCGAGCAGGGCGCGTCGGACCGGCCCTGGTACGACAACCTGTGGGACGGCGTGGACCGCGCCGACCGCCCGTAACCCCGCCGGCACGCCCTCCACCTACTCACCAGCCCTCCACTCCTCAGCAAGGCAGACATGGAAACGCCCCCTCCGCAGACCGAACGCACCGAGCCCACCGCCGCGGACGTCGCCGCGTTCGAGGCGCAGCTCGGCCGGCCGCCGCGCGGCCTGCGCGCCATCGCGCACCGCTGCCCGTGCGGCAACCCGGACGTCGTCGAGACCGCGCCCCGGCTTCCCGACGGCACGCCGTTCCCGACCACGTACTACCTGACCTGCCCGCGCGCCGCCTCCGCGATCGGCACGCTGGAGGCCAACGGGGTCATGAAGGAGATGCAGGCCCGGCTCGCGACCGACCCCGAGCTCGCCGCCGCCTACCGCGCCGCGCACGAGGACTACATCGCGCGCCGCGACGCCATCGAGGTCTTGGAGGGCTTCCCCAGCGCCGGCGGCATGCCGGACCGGGTCAAGTGCCTGCACGTGCTCGTCGGCCACTCGCTGGCCGCGGGCCCGGGCGTGAACCCGTTCGGCGACGAGGCCCTCGCGATGCTGCCGGAGTGGTGGGCGAAGGGCCCGTGCGTCACGCCGTGCGCGGACGAGAAGGCGCCGGGTGCGAAGGAGTCCGGCGCGCGGGAGTCCGACGGGAAGGGGTCCGCGGAATGACCCGGGTCGCGGGAATCGACTGCGGTACGAACTCCATCCGCCTCCTCGTCGCCGACGTCCACCCGGACACCGGCGAACTGGTCGAGCTCGACCGGCGGATGACGATCGTCCGGCTCGGCCAGGGCGTGGACAGGACCGGCCGGCTCGCGCCCGAGGCACTGGAGCGGACCTTCGCCGCCTGCCGCGCGTACGCCGAGGTCATCGAGGAGCTCGGCGCGCACACGGTGCGCTTCGTCGCCACCTCCGCCTCCCGCGACGCCGAGAACCGCCAGGACTTCGTGGACGGGGTCGTGGCGATCCTGGGCGTCGAGCCCGAGGTGATCACCGGCGACCAGGAGGCCGAGTTCTCCTTCACCGGCGCCACCGGCGAGCTGCACGGCGACGACCGCCGCCTGGTCGTGGACATCGGCGGCGGCTCGACCGAGTTCGTCGTCGGCACCAAGCACGTCGAGGCCGCCCGCTCCGTCGACATCGGCTGCGTACGGCTCACCGAGCGGCACGTCCGGCACGACCCGCCGACCGCCGAGGAGGTCGCCGCGATCCGCGCCGACGTCCGGGCGGCGATCGACCTGGCCGCCGAGACCGTGCCGATCACCGAGACCGAGACCCTGGTCGGCCTGGCCGGCTCGGTCACGACCGTCGCCGCCATCGCGCTGGGTCTGGAGGAGTACGACTCCACGAAGATCCACCACGCGCGGATCTCCCGCGCGCGCGTCGACGAGGTGGTGGCCCGGCTGCTCGCGTCCACCCACGACGAGCGCGCCGCGATCCCGGTCGTCCACCCCGGCCGGGTCGACGTGATCATCGCCGGGGCGCTGGTCCTGGCCGAGATCATGGAGCGCACCGGGGCCGCCGAGGTCGTCGTCAGCGAGCACGACATCCTCGACGGCATCGCGATCAAAACGGCAGAGGATGCCCCATAGCGTTCAGCGACAGTCCGGGTGGGTGACGGCGGTGGCGTTCGCCGCGTACTACAGGCTGCGGTAGACGTCCCGTCGATCGCCCACCTTGACGACGAGGACGACGAGTTCGCCGTCGTTGATCTGGTAGGCGACCCGGTAGCTTCCCACCCGGAGCCGGTAGAGCCCCGACGGGCCGGTGAGTTTCTTGATGTCGGCGTCCTCGCGGTACGGGTCGTCGCCGAGTGCGGTGAGCGCGGTCAGGATGCGCATGGCGTCGGGCCGGCTGATGGCCCGGAGCTGTCGCTGCGCCGCCGTAGTGAACCGGAAGGCGTACTTCACGCCGCCTCGCCGTCACGCTCGGTGAACAGATCCGCCAGTAGCTCCGCCATCGACACAGTGGGACCGCCCTCGGCCAGCACTGCTTCGGCTTCGCGCGCCAACATCACGTCAGCCGCTTCCTCCAGCGCTTCGAAGTCCGCGATCGGCACCACGGCCGCGACCGGAGCGCCGTTGCGCGTGATGACCGTCGGAACGCCTTGTTCGGCCCGATTGATGTGGTCCGCGAGGTGCGCGCGGGCTTCTCGTACGGTCACCGTGTTCTCGGTCATGACGCCAGTGTACGCGGTTCTGTGTACACGCGGGAGCCGGGTTGCGGTGGACGTCCCGCTGGTCGCCCGCCTGTGCGCGCGACCTCGACGGCACCGCTCGTCCGCCGGCGCCCTCCGTCGGGATCATGCGCGACCCTCCATGGGGTCGCGCTATCCGTCGCATAGCGGGTGCCTATAAGCCCCTGTGAGCGGCCCCTGAAGGGTCCCTGAGGGGCCTGTGACGGGCCTCCTGGAGGGGTCTGTCGAAAAGGTTCGTGAAGTTCTTCACAAGAGAAAGGGCCCTGATGGCGCCGATGGAGGGACTTTGGTCCTTCCGAGGGACCCGTCGGGGCCGTTTCGCAGGCGCGGAGGCCGATTCGCTCGTTGTTTCCATCGTGTGAACGCGCCCTGCGGTTCAGCGTGAAGGAAAGCTCTCCGGGCCAGTTCACAAGGGGTGAACAACGTTCGTCCACGCCCTCCGGTTCCTTTGCTGGACCATGACCTGGGTCACGTGGGCCGCGGAGTGTAGCAGAGGTCCCTCGCATCCTTGTGAAGGGGCGCACGAGCGACCCCCCTGAGAGGGGTGGATACTCGGATGCATGAGCACCACGGAGCGTCCCAGGATCCTCGTAGTAGGCGGCGGGTACGTAGGCCTGTACGCAGCTCGGCGCATCCTCAAGAAGATGCGCTACGCGGAGGCGACCGTCACGGTCGTCGACCCGCGGTCGTACATGACCTACCAGCCCTTCCTCCCCGAAGCCGCCGCCGGCAGCATCTCGCCGCGCCACGTCGTCGTCCCGCTGCGACGCGTCGTGCGCGGAGCGGAGGTGCTCACCGGCCGGGTCACCACCATCGACCAGGACCGCAAGGTCGCCACGATCGCGCCGCTCGTCGGCGAGGCGTACGAGCTGCCGTTCGACTACCTGGTCATCGCGATGGGTGCCGTCTCCCGCACCTTCCCGATCCCCGGCCTCGCCGAGCAGGGCATCGGCATGAAGGGCATCGAGGAGGCCATCGGCCTGCGCAACCACGTCCTCGAGCAGCTCGACAAGGCCGACTCGACGACCGACGAGGAGGTCCGCCGCAAGGCGCTGACCTTCGTCTTCGTGGGCGGCGGCTTCGCCGGCGCGGAGACCATCGGCGAGGTCGAGGACATGGCCCGCGACGCGGCGAAGTACTACCAGAACGTGAAGCGCGAGGACATGCGCTTCATCCTGGTCGACGCCGCCGACAAGATCCTTCCCGAGGTCGGCCCGAAGCTCGGCCAGTACGGCAAGGAGCACCTCGAGAGCCGCGGCATCGAGATCTACCTGCAGACCTCCATGGACTCCTGCGTCGACGGCCACGTCGTGCTGAAGAACGGCCTCGAGGTCGACTCCAACACGATCGTGTGGACCGCCGGCGTGAAGCCGAACCCGGCGCTCGCCCGCTTCGGTCTGCCGCTCGGCCCCCGCGGCCACGTGGACTGCAACGAGAAGCTCCAGGTCAACGGCCTCGACCACGTGTGGGCCGCGGGCGACAACGCCCAGGTCCCGGACCTGGCCGCGATCAAGGCCGGTACCCCGCGCGAGCGCGCCTGGTGCCCGCCGAACGCCCAGCACGCGCTGCGCCAGGCCAGGATCCTCGGCGACAACGTGGTGGCCGGCATGCGCGGCTTCCCGCAGAAGGACTACGAGCACGCCAACAAGGGTGCCGTCGCGGGCCTGGGCCTCCACAAGGGCGTCGCGATGATCGTCATGGGCAAGATGAAGATCAAGCTCAAGGGCCGCCTCGCCTGGTACATGCACCGTGGCTACCACGGCATGGCGATGCCGACCTGGAACCGCAAGATCCGCGTCTTCGCCGACTGGACCCTGGGCATGTTCCTCAAGCGCGAGGTCGTCTCCCTCGGTGCCATCGAGTCGCCGCGCGAGGAGTTCTACGAGGCGGCCAAGCCCGCCCCGGCGCCGGCCGCCCCGGCGCAGGAGAAGGCCAAGGCCTCGTAACACCCGCAGTACCCGTCGTACGGGCCGTACGACACGCAAGGCCGTAAAAGGGCCGTCCGCCATCCGTGGTGCGGACGGCCCTTCGCGTGTTTTTCCCGCCGTTTACCCACGCGCTGACATGGCTTCGGCGACGGACGGTGTTCTCCTGGTGACAGGCATTTCTGGGGCACGAGATCACGGAGGTGTTGCACCATGGCCGACGCCGCCTCGCGGCTGACCGCCCTGGCCGAGGACGTCCTGGGAGCCGGGCTCCCGGTGCGGCTGCGCGCCTGGGACGGCAGCGAAGCCGGCCCAGCCGACGGCCCCGTACTGATCGTGCGCGACCGCCGCGCCCTGCGCCGACTGCTGTGGAAGCCGGGTGAGCTGGGCCTCGCGCGCGCCTGGGTCGCGGGCGAGATCGACGTCGAGGGCGATCTCTACGAGGTCCTGGACCGGCTCGCCGGGTTCGTCTGGGAGCGCGGCGAGGAGTCGCGCGGCGCCCTGGAGACCGTGCGCGACCCGAAGGTGCGGGCGGCGGCCACGGCGCTGCTCAGGCTGGCCGGCCCGTTCCCGCCGCCGAAGCCGCCGGCGGAGGAGATGCGCCGCCGCAGCGGCACCCGGCACAGCAAGCGCCGGGACAAGCAGGCCATCAGTCACCACTACGACGTGGGCAACGACTTCTACGAGCTGGTGCTCGGCCCCTCGATGGTCTACTCGTGCGCGTACTGGACCGACGGCGGCACTCTGGAGGAGGCCCAGCGCGACAAGCTGGACCTGATCGCCCGCAAGCTGCGCCTGAGGGAGGGGGACCGGCTGCTCGACGTGGGCTGCGGCTGGGGCTCCATGGCGATCCACGCGGCCCGGGAGTACGGGGCCCAGGTCGTCGGCATCACCCTCTCGCGGGAGCAGGCGGCCTTCGCCCGCAAGCGGATCGCGGACGAGGGCCTGACCGACCGGATCGAGATCCGGGTCCAGGACTACCGGGACGTGGACGACGGCCCGTTCGACGCGATCTCCTCCATCGGCATGGCCGAGCACGTCGGCGCGGAGCGCTACCGGGAGTACGCGGACGTGCTGTACCGGCTGCTCAAGCCGGGCGGGCGGCTGCTCAACCACCAGATCGCGCGCCGCCCGGAGCCCGACGAGGAGGCGTACCGGGTGGACGCCTTCATCGACGCGTACGTCTTCCCGGACGGCGAACTGGCCCCGATGGGCCGCACCCTGACGACCCTGGAGGACGCCGGCTTCGAGGTGCGCGACGTGGAGGCGATCCGCGAGCACTACGCGCTGACGCTGCGCCACTGGGTGGCGAACCTGGAGCGGGAGTGGGACACGGCGGTCCGGCTGACCTCGCCGGGCCGGTCACGGATCTGGCGCCTCTACATGGCGGCATCGGCGGTGTCCTTCGAACGCAACCGCATCGGCGTCAACCAGTTCCTCGCGGTCCGCACCCCGGACGCGGGCACGAGCGGGCTGCCGCTGCGGTCGCGGGTGTGGAGCGAGGGCCAGGAGGGCTGACGGCCCCGGAAAGGCCGGTTCCCAACGGCGTTGGTACGTTCGGAACTTCACGCTCCGGGTAGGCGGGGTGCCGGTGTGGACCGGCACCCCGCCTTCTCGGGTCCGGATTGTCATGCCTATGTCGTTCTGCTCGTTCCGAGGGGGAACACTTGCGCCGTCCCAGCCGCCCCGGCCGCCCGAGCCGTCTGCTGCTCGCGCTCGCCGCCGCCGTCGGCCTGCTCGCCGTCCCGTCACCCGCGGGCGCCGCCGAGGCCCCGGTCACCACGACCGCCACCTTCAACGACCCGTCCGGTGACGCCACCGCCCAGAACCGGGTCCGGGACCACATCGTCGACCTCATCGGCCGCGCCCCGGCCGGCTCCACCATCACCGCCGGGCTCTACACCATCACCGACGACACCGTGACCGACGCCCTCGGCGCCGCGAAGACCCGCGGCGTCGACGTCCGGGTGATCGTCGACCACACCTCCGTCACCATGAGCGGCGGCGAATACGACCGGCTCGCCGCCCGCCTCGGCACCGACCGCACCCAGGGCTCCTGGGTCTTCGCCTGCCCGGCCGGCCGCGGCTGCATCGGCTCCCGGCAGCTCCCCGGCGACGCCGACGGCGCCATCAACCACAACAAGTTCTGGCTGTTCTCCAGCACCGGCGGCGCCGACGACGTCGTCGTCCAGACCTCCGCCAACATGACCGGCGTCCAGCGCACCGACCTCTTCAACAACGCCGTCACCATCGTCGACAGCGGCCTCTACGGCATCTACCAGGCCTACTTCGCCGACCTGCTGCACCACGGCTCCTCGACCTCCGGCCTGAGCCACTACTACCGGACCCCGGCCAGCGGCACCGGCCCCTACAAGGCGTACTTCTTCCCGCGCAAGGAGGCCTCGGGCACCTCGTACGACAACGACGCCTCCACCGACACGGTCAAGCTGATCCTCGACAACGTCGGCTGCGCCGGCGGCGCCACCCAGATCCGCATGGCCGCCAACCTCTTCACCCGCGACGAGGTCGCGAGCAAGCTCGTCTCCCTGAAGAACGCCGGCTGCTCGGTGATCCTCGCCCACGACGGCGCACCCGGCTCGATGGGCGCGGGCGTCGAGTCGGTGATCTCCGGCAAGCTCACCCAGCGCGTCCAGTGCCACGAGGACCGCGGCACGGGCGTCGCCAAGGCGGGCCTGCACTCCAAGTACCTGCTGATCGAGGGCACCTACGACGGCGTGACCGGCCGGAAGCTCGTCTGGACCGGCAGCCACAACTACACCAACCCGGCACTGCGGGCCAACGACGAGACGCTCCTGAAGATCGACCACGCCACTCTCTACGGCCAGTACAAGGCCAACCACCAGTACCTGATGACGTACTGCGCGGGCAGCTGACCCGCGGGAACGCCGGAGGGCCGGGCTCCCCTCGGGGAACCCGGCCCTCCGTGTGCCGTACCGCGACCCGCCCGGGCCGCGGAGACCTACTCGGCCTTGATCGCGGCCAGCATGTTCAGCTTCGCCGCGCTGCGCGCCGGCCACATCGCGGCCAGGACGCCGACCAGTCCGGCGAGGAGCAGGAAGATCCCGATCCGGCCCCACGGCAGGACCAGCGCGTAGTCCGGCAGGCTGTTCCTCAGCGTCTCGCCGATCGCCCAGCCGAGGAAGGAGCCGAGGGCGATGCCGACCACCGCGCCGAACAGCGAGATGACCACGGCCTCCAGACGGACCATCCGCTTCACCCGGCGCCGGTCGAGACCGATCGCCCGCAGCATGCCGATCTCCTGCTGCCGCTCGAAGACCGACATCGCCAGGGTGTTGACGACACCGAGCACCGCGATGATCAGGGCCATCGCCAGCAGGCCGTACATGATGTTCAGCATCATGTTGATGACGCCGCCGAACGCGTCCCGCATGTCCTTCTTGTCCATGACGGTCATCGCCGGGTTGTCGCCGAGCGCCTTCATCACGGCCTTCTCGGCCGCGGCCGACGGGCCGCCGTCCATCTTCACGAAGATCTGCGGGATGTACGGCTTGGGGTCGTGGGCGTTGAGGACCTTCACGTCCAGGACCAGCGGCGAGACGAACTCGCTGGCCTCGTAGACCGCGCCGACCGTCAGCGCGCCCTTCTTCTTGTCGGAGAACTCGACCGGCAGCGTCGTGCCGACCTTCCAGCCCCGCTTCTCGGCCGTCTTGTCGTCGACCGCGACCCGGCCCTCGGCGAGCGTGCCGAGCGAGCCGTCCACGACGTGGAGGTTGAGCACCTTCTCGACGTCGCCCGGCGTGACGCCGGAGACGGACTTGAAGTCGCCCTTCACCTGGACCCAGCCGGCCTGCTGCGGCGAGACCGCCGTGGCGCCCGGGGTCTTCTTCACGGCGTCCAGCGCGGCCTGGTTCAGGCCCTCGCCGCTCGCCATGGTGATCATGTAGTCGGCCTTGATCTGGTCGGTCGTCATCCGGTCCACGGCCGAGCCGACCGTGGCGCCGAGCACCGACAGACCGGTGACCAGGGTGAGGCCGATGGCCAGCGCGGAGGCGGTGGCGCCGGTGCGGCGCGGGTTGCGGACCGCGTTCTGGCCGGCCAGGGTGCCCGCCACGCCGAAGGCCTTCAGGACCGGGCGGGCCAGCGCGATCACCGGACGGGACAGCAGCGGGATCAGCACGATCACGCCGATGAGGGCGAGGAACGCGCCGCCGGCGATCATCATCCGGCCGTCCTCGCCGCCCTTAGAGGCACCGAAGGCGATGGCGCCGACGCCGAGGGCGGTGACGATCGCGCCGATGGTGTTCCGCACGACCAGGGACTTCGTGGTGGCCACCGCGTGGACGCTGCTCATCGCGGCGACCGGCGGGATCTTCGCGGCCCGGCGGCCCGGCAGGAACGCCGCCAGCATGGTGACGAGGACGCCGACGGCGAGCGCCGACACCAGCGGGGTCGTGCCGATGACCAGGTCACCGGCCGGGACCTTGAGCCCGAAGGCGTTCATGGCGCCGCGCAGAGCCGCGGCGAGGCCGATGCCGAGCCCGAAGCCGACGAGCGAGGCCACCAGGCCGACCAGACCGGCCTCCGCGAGCACGGAACGGGTGATCTGCTTGCGCGAGGCGCCCACGGCGCGCATCAGCGCGAGCTCCTTGGTGCGCTGGGCGACCAGCATGGTGAAGGTGTTGGAGATCAGGAAGACGCCGACGAAGAGCGCGATGGCGGCGAAGCCGAGCAGCATCTGGTTGAGCGCGCCGAGGCCCGCCTCGATGTCCTTGGCCTGCTGGTCGGCGAGCTCCTGGCCGGTCCGGGCGTCGGCCTGGTCGCCGACGACCGGCTTCACGGCCGCGAGGATCCTGTCGGCGTCCGCGCCCGGCTCGGCGCTGACGTTGACGTCCATGAAGTGGCCGGGCCGCAGGAACAGCTTCTGGGCGACGTCGGTGTCGAACAGCACGAGGCTGCCGCCGGCGTTCACGGCGCCGTCCTCGGTGGTGAAGACACCGGCGAGGGTGTAGGTCTCGACGGGGCCGTTGGTGGCCACGCGGACCTTGTCGCCGACCTTGTATCCGCCCTTGTCGGCGGTCTCCTTGTCGAGCGCGATCTGGTCGTCCTCGACGGGGCCCGCGCCGCTGACGAAGGCGTACGCGGAGTCCTTGCCGTCCTTGCCGGGCGCGAAGTTGGTGCCCTTGTTGGACCAGCCGGCGCCGATCAGCTTGCCGTCCTTGTCCGGGACGCCGGCGAAGCCGTGCACGCGGCCGGTGGCCTCGGTGACGCCGTCGAGGGCCTCGATCTTCCGCCGGGTCTCCTCGGAGAGGCCGGGCGTGGCGTTGGGGTCGTTCTGGTTCGGCGCCGCGCTGACGGCGACGGCGATGTCGTCGTAGCTCTTGGCGGACTGGCTGCGGAAGGCCTGGGAGAGGGTGTCGGTGAAGACGAGGGTGCCGGACACGAAGGCCACGCCGAGCATCACGGCGAGGACGGTCATCAGCAGCCTGGCCTTGTGCGCGAGCACATTGCGCAGGGCGGTACGGAGCATGGCGGGAGTCCTGTGGAGGAAGGGGGCGGGTCGGCCCGGGCCGGGAGGGCCGGGGCGGAGCCCCGGGGGAGGAGGTGAGGCGGACCGGGACCGTCGGCGGGCTGCCGGGCGGGTCCCGGGGCCTCAGCTCGTGCGGCCCTTCGCGTCGAAGGCCTTCATGCGGTCGAGCACGCCGTCCGCCGTCGGGCGGAGCATCTCGTCGACGATCCGGCCGTCCGCCAGGAAGATCACGCGGTCCGCGTAGGAGGCGGCGACCGGGTCGTGGGTCACCATCACCACGGTCTGGCCGAGTTCGCGCACCGAGTTGCGCAGGAAGCCGAGGACCTCGGCGCCGGAGCGCGAGTCGAGGTTGCCGGTCGGCTCGTCACCGAAGATGATCTCCGGCTTGGACGCCAGGGCGCGGGCCACGGCCACGCGCTGCTGCTGGCCGCCGGAGAGCTGGTTGGGGCGGTGGCCGAGCCGGCCGGAGAGGCCGATCATGTCGATGACCTGCTGCACCCACTGCTTGTCGGGCTTGCGGCCCGCGATGTCCATCGGCAGCGTGATGTTCTCGAGCGCGGTGAGCGTCGGCAGCAGGTTGAAGGCCTGGAAGATGAAGCCGATCTTGTCCCGGCGGAGCTGGGTGAGCTGCTTGTCCTTCAGGGCGCCGAGCTCGGTGTCACCGATCCGGACGGAGCCGGCGGAGAAGGAGTCGAGGCCGGCGACGCAGTGCATCAGGGTCGACTTGCCGGAGCCGGAGGGGCCCATGATCGCGGTGAACTCGCCGCGGCCGAAGCCCACGGTGACCCGGTCGAGCGCGACCACCTGGGTCTCGCCCTGTCCGTAGACCTTCGTCAGGTCCGTGGCGTGGGCGGCCACCGCGGTGGCGCGGTGCACGGTGGGGGAGGTGGTCACGACGGCGACTCCTGTCACTGCGGCTGATCGGGAACCACTCCATCGTGTCGTTCGTTCCGCCGCGGATCGTCCGTCCACGTACCCGTTCCCGGGGCAGCCTGGAGTCGGACGGCCCGGGCCCGCTCTCCTCCTTGGGTATGACGGCCGACCCTGAGCCGGGGAAGCGGTCCGGGGTCCCGCGGCCGCCGCGCGGGGGCCCGCGCGGCCGGGTGGGGCGAAGGTGACGAAGTCCGTACGAACCTGCGGCGAGTTTTCGTCAATCCGACCCCGGCGTCTTTGCGGCCGCGAGCCCGGCAACCCTTTGCTCCGGTGCCTCTCACCTGCACTGACGCACCCTCAGGTGTCAATAAAATAAGACAACATCGGGCGGGCGTTCCGCTGAACGGGCGACGTGCCCCGATAGGCTCCTGTGCCAACGCGGAGGTTCGCGCCAGCCCGGATGGTGGAATGCAGACACGGCGAGCTTAAACCTCGCTGGCCTCAGGCCGTACCGGTTCGAATCCGGTTCCGGGCACTCCTCGACGCACTCTCGACCCCACGCCCCCGACACGATCGTATAAAGATCCTCCCCCAGCACGAGGGGGTTTCTTTTGCCCTCGCATTACTCTTGACGCAAGGCCGCGCAGTGCGGCCATGGAGGAGTGAGATGAGGAGCAGCAACCCGGTCTTCTCGCGACGGGGGTTCAGCCGCGACAACGGCTACGCCGGCTTCAACGCGCAGCAGCCGCAGGCCGGGGGCCCCGCCGTCGGAACCAACCCGTACGCGACCGGTAACCCGTACGCGCAGGGTGAGGCCAACCCGTACGCGACCAACCCCTACGCGCCGCAGGACACCCAGCTCGGCGCGCCGCAGCAGGTCCGCGGCAACGTGATGACGATGGACGACGTGGTCAGCCGTACGGCGATGACCCTCGGCACCGTCGTGGTCACCGCCGTCCTGGCCTGGCTGCTGCTGCCGGTCGACCCGGCGAACCTGGGCACGTCCTACGGCATCGCCATCGGCGCGGGTCTCGTGGCCCTGGTCCTGTCGCTCGTCCAGTCCTTCAAGCGCAAGCCGTCGCCGGCGCTGATCCTGGGCTACGCGGCCTTCGAGGGCGTCTTCCTCGGCGTGATCTCGGCGGCCGTCTCGACGTACATCGCCGACGGCGTCGTCGCGCAGGCCGTGCTCGGCACCATGGCGGTCTTCGCCGGCGTGCTGATCGCGTACAAGATGCGCTGGATCCGCGTCACCCGCCGCTTCTACGGCTTCGTGATGGCGGCCGCGATCGGTTTCGTGCTGCTGATGGCGGTCAACCTGCTGTTCGCCGTCTTCGGCGGCGGTGACGGCCTGGGCTTCCGCAGCGGCGGCCTCGGCATCATGTTCGGCGTCATCGGCATTATCCTGGGCGCGTGCTTCCTGGCCCTCGACTTCAAGCAGGTCGAGGACGGCATCACGTACGGCGCCCCGCGCGAGGAGGCCTGGCTGGCGGCCTTCGGCCTCACCCTGACCCTCGTGTGGATCTACATGGAGTTCCTGCGCCTGCTGTCGATCCTCCAGGGCGACGACTGACGCACCGCGTGACACGGGAAGGGCCCGTCCGGCACCAGCCGGGCGGGCCCTTCCGCGTGCTCCGGGGGCCCGGTCCGCCCGTGGCCCCGACGCCGCGGTCAGAGCATGCGGCGGGCGGCCCTCCGCAGGTCGTACTCGTGGATGATCGCCTTGGCGTGGCCGTAGGCGAGACCGTGCTGGCCGCGCAGCCAGCTGACCTTCTCCTCGAAGCGGACGAGGGACGGGCCCTCCTCGACGGCCTTCAGCCAGTCGGAGATCTCACGGCCGGTGCATCGGGGGATGCGGGCGAGCAGGTTGCGATGGGTCTCTTCGGAGAATGCGTGGGACATCGGCGCCTCCGGACGCGTTGTGCCTGTGCTCCTTCACGTCACCGTGCCCGAGCGTTCGCCCGTTGGCAATGGTCCCCGGACGGCGCGTAGGGTCGCGGAGTGCGCGATACGACCGAACTGACCGCCGCCGCCGAGCGCTTCGCCGACCGGCTGCGGGCCGCCCCGCAGAGCCGCCTCCAGCGCGGCGCCGCCGCCGAGGGCCTGGCCCTGGCCAGGGAGTTGGCCGCCCGCGCGCAGCGCCTCGAGTCCCCCGGCCGGGAGCCGCGGACCATGCCGGACGCCGGCGTCTTCGCGGTCGCCGACCAACTCGCGGTCGCCGCCGCGGATCTGGCCGAAAGCATGCGAACGGCCCCGGCAGACGCCCCGGAGGGCGACCTGGACGAGGCCGTGAGACTGGTACGGGAGGCGGAGGCCCGCTCGGGCCTGTGAACCCGCCCCAGGGGCCCTGAGCCGCCGGACAGGCCCTACAGGCTGGCGATCACACGGTCGGCGAGGATGTACACGTTGTCCTCGGCCGCGTCGCCGCACGAGAAGGTCAGCGCGTAGGCGCCGGACACGCCGGAGCCGCCGAGCAGGACCGGGGTGTGGCCGGAGCGCAGCGCCTCGGCGAGGCGCTCGGCCGTCTCCCGGTGGCCCGGGGTCATGCACAGCGTGGTGCCGTCGGCGAACACGTACACGTCCAGCGTGCCCAGCGGGCCGGGGCGGACGTCGGTCAGCGCGGTGCCGGTGTCGGCGAGCTCCTCGAGCCGGGCCACGGTGCGCTCGTGGTCGGTGACCACGGGCGTACGGACCGGCACGAAGTCCGGGTGCGAGGGGTGGCGGCGGCGCGCCGCGGCCAGCTCGGGGGAGTCCTCGGCGTACTCGCCGGCGGCGGTGAGCTCCGGGTAGTCGTCGAAGGTGTCGAAGACGTCGAGCGGGTCCTGCGCGGCCGTCTCGCGGCCGTCGAGCGCGGCGGCCTCCGCCTCCATGGCCTCCAGGGCCATCGCCTCCAGGCCCACGAAGTCGGCCTGGCGCGGGACGAAGTACGGGCCCTCCTCGGCCGTACCGCCGAGCAGCGACGGGGCGTCGGCGGCGTCCCGGGCCTCCTGCGCGGCCCAGAAGGCCCGCGCCTCGGCGAGCTCCCGCTCGCGCTCCTCCGCCAGCGCCTCGGCGACCGCGGCCCGTATCTCGGCGGCGGGCGTCTGCCGGGCCGGGGGAACGGTCACGCCCTGTGCGGTTGCGATCTCGCCACGCAGTGCGATGATCTGCTTACGGAGAGCGTGGGCGGAGTGCAGGGCGGCGGCTCCCACGGCCGTGGCAGCGGCGGTGGTCACCAGCAGGGCAAGAGACAGTGCGCTCACTGACGTACTCCCGATTCCGAGTCGATCCCCCGACTTCCTACATCAGAGTGTCCTGGGGTGGCGCTGCCTGTCAGTGCATTACGTCACGAAATGGACAGGTATTTGTGCCTGGCGTTTAGTCCCGAAACCCCTGTGACCTGGGAAAAGAACACTCCCCCGGGATGTATGTCACATCCTGGGGGAGATTCGGTCACGGCTTGGACGCGACGCGGTTGACGCGGGCGCCGAGTGGGAGCGGGAGGGGCGCGCTTCCACCCTCCGCTGCGGGCAGGTGCCGCCCTCGTCCCTCGGCCGACCCCTACCCTCCGCTGCGGCTCAGCTCAGCCGCGCCTCTTCCCTGGTCGCGCTGAACTTCGCCTCCGCTGCGGGCAGGTGCCGCCCTCGTTCCTCGGCCGACCCCTACCCTCCGCTGCGGCTCAGCTCAGCCGCGCCTCTTGTCCGGTCGCGCTGAACTGCGCCTCCGCTGCGGGCAGGTGCCGGCCTCGTCCCTCGGCCGACCCCTACCCTCCGCTGCGGCTCAGCTCAGCCGCTCGATGACCATGGCCATGCCCTGGCCGCCGCCCACGCACATGGTCTCCAGGCCGAACTGCTTGTCGTGGAACTGGAGGCTGTTGATGAGGGTGCCGGTGATGCGGGCGCCGGTCATGCCGAAGGGGTGGCCGACGGCGATGGCGCCGCCGTTGACGTTGACCTTGTCCAGGTCGAAGCCCAGGTCGCGGTAGGACGGGATCACCTGCGCGGCGAAGGCCTCGTTGATCTCGACCAGGTCGATGTCGCTCGTGGTGAGACCGGCCCGGCGCAGCGCCTGCTGCGACGCCTCGACCGGCCCGAGGCCCATGATCTCCGGCGACAGGCCGGAGACGCCGGTGGACACGATCCGGGCCAGCGGGGTCAGGCCCAGCTCGCGCGCCTTGGTGTCCGACATGATGACGAGCGCGGCGGCGCCGTCGTTCAGCGGGCAGCAGTTGGCGGCGGTCACGAGACCGTCGGGGCGGAAGACCGGCTTGAGCCCGGAGACGCCCTCCATGGTCACGCCCGCGCGCGGACCGTCGTCCTGGGAGACGACCGTGCCGTCCGGCAGCGTCACCGGGGTGATCTCCCGCTCCCAGAAGCCGTTCTTGATGGCCTGCTCGGCGAGGTTCTGCGAACGCACGCCGAACTCGTCCATGTCCTCGCGGGTGACGCCCTTCCAGCGCGCCAGGTTCTCGGCGGTCTGGCCCATGGCGATGTACGCGTCGGGGACCAGGCCGTCCTCGCGCGGGTCGTGCCAGGTGGAGCCCTCGGACTCGGCGACGGCCTGGGTGCGGGCCTCGGCCTCGGCGAAGAACGGGTTGTGCGTGTCGGGCAGCGAGTCGGAGTTGCCCTTCACGAACCGGGAGACCATCTCGACACCGGCCGAGATGAAGACGTCGCCCTCGCCGGCCTTGATCGCGTGCATCGCCATCCGCGAGGTCTGCAGCGACGACGAGCAGTACCGCGTGACGGTGCAGCCCGGCAGGTGGTCCATGCCCATCTGCACGGCCACGATCCGGCCCAGGTTGTTGCCCTGCTCGCCGCCGGGCAGACCGCAGCCGAGCATCAGGTCGTCGATGTCGCGCGGGTCCAGCTCGGGCACCTTGGCCAGGGCGGCCTGGATGATCGTGGCGGTCAGGTCGTCGGGACGCAGGTCCTTCAGGGAGCCCTTGAAGGCCCGGCCGATCGGCGAACGGGCGGTCGAGACGATGACTGCTTCGGGCATCACGGCTCCAGAAGGTGCTGGGTGGACGGACAGAAAGGGAAGTTACCTGCACGTACCGCGCGGGTCACCGCTCGGACGGTGTGACGCGGGCCTCTTTTCTAAGCGCCCGCTCAGTGAGTGGCCCGCACTCCCAGTGTGCGACCGGGACGGCCGCCGGCGGGAGAGGGCACCACCCCGGAATGTCGGGGACGGCGGGCACCCCGCGATCCCCCGCCCCCACCCGCGGGGCTCAGGGCTCGCGGGACAGCGGCTCCGCGGCGCCACCGCCCTCCGCGCCCGCCTCGCGCTGCCCCGCGTCCGCACCCTCCGCCGCCCCGGCGTCCGGCACCGGCAGCCGCCTCCGCCGCCGGTGCTTCAGCAGCGCCCACGGCGCCCGCGCTCCCGTGACCTCCGTACCGGCCTCCCGGGCCGCCTCGGCCGCCGCCTTCGCCACCGGCAGCACGTTCTCCCGCCGGCCCACGTCGATCCGGTCGGCCTCCGGCCACACCCCGAGCGCCGCGCAGACGGTCGGCAGCACCGCCATCGCGGCCGTCGCGTACCCCTCCGCCGAGGGGTGGAAGTTGTCCACCCCGAACATCTCGCGCGGGTTCGCCGCGAACTCCGGCCCCAGCAGGTCGCCCAGCGACACCGTCCGCCCGCCCTGCTCGACCACCACGATCGTCTGCGCCGCCGCGAGCTGCCGCGAGGCCCGCCGGGCCAGCCAGCGCAGCGGCTGGTAGACGGGCTCGATGGTGCCCAGGTCGGGGCAGGTGCCGACGACCACCTCCGCGCCGGCCGTCCGCAGCCGCCGCACCGCCGCCGCGAGGCAGCGGACCGACTGGGTCGCGGGCATCCGGTGGGTGACGTCGTTCGCGCCGATCATGATCACGCAGACGTCCGGCGGCCCCGTCGGCGAGGCGAGCAGCAGCGAGACCTGCCGATCCAGGTCGTCCGAGCGGGCCCCGGACAGTGCCACGTTCCGCAGGTCCACCGGCCGCTCGGCCACCGCCGCCAGCCCGGAGGCGATCAGCGCGCCCGGCGTCTGCCCGGCGCGGCGCACACCCTGCCCGGCCGCCGTGGAATCACCCAGAAGGGCCAGCCGGATCGGCGGCTCGGCACCGCCCCGCCCGGCGCCACCGGAGCCCCGCACGTCGCGCCGGCCACCAGAGCCGCGCCGGCCACCGGAGCCACCGGAGCCGCTCGCACCACCGGAGCCGCTCGCACCACCGGCACCACCGGCCCCACCGGCGTGCCCGGACGCGGCCCCGGACTCGTAGACCCGCCCGTAGCGGCCGTCCGCGCCCGGCGGCAGCGGGGCCACGCCGCCGCCCACCGACTTCTTGGCCAGCGCGACCTCGGCGAGGAGCACCCCGACGGCCGCCACGCCGAGGAGTCCGATGCTCCCGCCGCCGTACGCCGCTCCCGCCGCGATCCGCCGCGCCACCCTCGCCCTGGACATCCGCGCCGCCACCTCCTTCACGCCGTATCCGAGCCGTCTCGGTTACTCCTGCCCCGTAAGCGGCTCCGCCTACGCATCCCACGGAATACGCTGGCAGCACCATTACGGAGACCCCGGAGACTTACGGTGCAATTCCACGACTCGATGATCAGCCTCGTCGGCAACACCCCGCTGGTGAAGCTCAACAGCGTCACGGCCGGCATTCAGGCGACCGTGCTGGCCAAGGTCGAGTACTTCAACCCCGGCGGTTCGGTCAAGGACCGCATCGCCCTGCGCATGATCGAGGCGGCCGAGGAGAGCGGCGCGCTCAAGCCCGGCGGCACGATCGTCGAGCCCACGTCCGGCAACACCGGCGTCGGCCTGGCGATCGTGGCCCAGCAGAAGGGCTACAAGTGCATTTTCGTGTGCCCCGACAAGGTGTCCACGGACAAGATCAACGTCCTGCGCGCGTACGGCGCCGAGGTCGTCGTCTGCCCGACGGCCGTCGACCCGGAGCACCCGGACTCGTACTACAACGTGTCGGACCGCCTCGTCCGTGAGACGCCGGGCGCCTGGAAGCCCGACCAGTACTCGAACCCGAACAACCCGCGCTCGCACTACGAGACCACCGGTCCCGAGCTGTGGGAGCAGACGGAGGGGAAGATCACCCACTTCGTCGCGGGCGTCGGCACCGGCGGCACGATCTCGGGCACCGGCAACTACCTGAAGGGCGCC
The DNA here is from genome assembly GCF_004117935.1 of Streptomyces roseicoloratus. GTDB lineage: Bacteria > Actinomycetota > Actinomycetes > Streptomycetales > Streptomycetaceae > Streptomyces > Streptomyces roseicoloratus. The sequence goes on from NZ_SDOY01000154.1 coordinate 33,571, forward strand.
TCCCAGGGCAAGGTCCAGGTCATCGGCGCGGACCCGGAGGGCTCGGTCTACTCCGGCGGCTCGGGCCGTCCGTACCTGGTCGAGGGCGTCGGCGAGGACTTCTGGCCGACCGCCTACGACCGCGACGTCGCCGACCGCATCGTCGCGGTCTCCGACAAGGACTCCTTCCAGATGACCCGCCGCCTCGCCAAGGAGGAGGGCCTGCTCGTCGGCGGCTCCTGCGGCATGGCGGTCGTCGCCGCGCTCGAGGTCGCCAAGGAGCTCGGCCCGGACGACGTCGTCGTCGTGCTGCTGCCGGACTCCGGCCGCGGCTACCTCTCCAAGATCTTCAACGACGAGTGGATGGCCGACTACGGCTTCCTGGAGGACACCTCCTCCGCGACCGTCGCCGACGTGCTCCGCCACAAGTCGGGCGGCATGCCGTCGCTCGTCCACATGCACCCGGACGAGACCGTCGGCCAGGCCATCGAGGTGCTGCGCGAGTACGGCGTCTCCCAGATGCCGATCGTGAAGCCGGGCGCCGGCCACCCCGACGTGATGGCCGCCGAGGTCATCGGCTCGGTCGTCGAGCGCGAGCTGCTGAGCGCGCTGTTCACCCAGAAGGCGTCCCTGGAGGACCCGCTGGAGGACCACATGTCCTCCCCGCTGCCGCAGGTCGGCTCGGGTGAGCCGGTCGCGGACCTGATGGCCGTGCTCGGCGACGCGGACGCGGCGATCGTGCTCGTCGAGGGCAAGCCCACGGGCGTCGTCAGCCGCCAGGACCTGCTGGCCTTCCTGGCCGCGAGCGGCGCCCCGAAGCAGCACTGACGCCCGGTCAGGTCCCTTCGGGGCGGCGGCGGGTGCGTGTTCGCACGATCGGTACGAACGCGACACGTACCCGCAGCACCCGCTTAACACGGCACCGGCACAGTGGTCCTCGTCGGCGTCACGAACCTCCGGAGCGGCTCCCGGACCTCCTCGTACGCCGCGGACGCGGACCGACCCTGACCCGGGCCCGTGTCCCTCGCGGGGACCGCCGTCGTCCCGCCCCCCGGAAACGGGGGTGCGGCGGTCCCCGCGCAATCCTCCCCGGCTCCGGTCCCGGCTCCTTGACCGGGCTTCGAGATCAGCCCGCCGCGCCCTTGCGCAGGGCGGACGGGGTCCGACCGGTCCAGCGGCGCACGGCGCGGCGCAGCGTGCGGGCGTCGGCGTAGCCGTTGCGGGCGGCGATCGCGTCCAGGGTCTGGTCCGTCGCGGTCAGCAGACGGGTGACGTGCGCGCGGCGCGCGGCGTCCAGCTCGGCCCGCCAGCTGGTGCCGTGCTCCTCGAGGCGGCGCTGCAGGGTGCGACTGCCGACGGAGAGGCGCCGGCTGGTCGAGGCCAGCGTGGGGACGTCCCCGTCCTGCTCCAGAGCGGTCCTGAGCGCGGCCCGGAACAGGTCGATCCAGGTGTGGAGCGGGACCGCCGTGGCGAGCGCCTGCTCGGCGTGCCGACGCAGGAGCTCGGACAGGCCCGGCTGGGCGTGCGGTGCCGGGCGGCGCAGGTCGGCCGCGCGGAAGGTGATCGAGTCGGCGGCGCTCTCGAAGTCGACGGCTCGGGTGCCGTACAGGCCGGTCAGGGCGCCGTGCCGGCGGGGGGCCTCGGCAGCCAGGGTGACGCGGACGGGCACGATCGGCCGGCCCGCCGCCTCGCCGATCCGCCGGCGCAGCAGTCCGAGGGCGTAGGACCGGATCGCCGACGCCGCCTCGTAGGTCAGCTCGGCGGTGTTGAGATGGCTGAGGGTGATGTGCTGCCCGTCGTCGGTGATCGTGAGGGCCTCGGTCCCGGCGTCGGCGGCCGCCGCCAGGTGGTGGACGGCGTCCCGGATCCCGTCGAGGGGCGTGGGCGCCGATGTGAGCAGGTAGTCCCACACGCCGAGGCGGCCCAGGTGGGACCGGTCCGCCATCAGCTCGGCCACCGCCGGCCACGGCGTGTGGGCGACCATCAGCTCCCACAGCCGTACGTTCGTGGCGGCGGGAGTCCGGTACCGGTCGTCGTCGAGGTAGGGCGGGGCCAGGCCGGGCAGACCCGCGTACGCGTCCGGCCGGATGCCCAGCAGCGCGGCGCTGCCGACGTTGAGGCGGGTGAAGGCGGAAGGGGTCGTGCCGTGGTGCACGGGTGGGGTGGGTGGCGCGAGAGGTCCCGTGCCCGGCGTGTCGGGACCTGGGGTGCTCCGCGCCGGGACGGATAGCGTCATGCCTGTCCTCGGCCTCCGGGCGGTTCGTCTGGGCCGACACCGGCTCGTCGGGGACAGTACACGCGATCACTTGTGCCGCCCCGGGCGGCCCCCGGCCCTCGCGGGGAAAGGGCCGGTGCTGCAGGGAGGCACACCATGAGGGGAATCGTCGGCAGAGTACGGGCCGCTCGGACGCGGCTCGCCGTGGTCGGCGCGCTGTGCGCGGCGCTGCTGCCCGCGGGGGCGGCCCAGGCGGGGACGGCTCAGGCCGGGACGGCTGCGGCCACCACCACCTACACCGTGTGGCAGTGGAACGTGGCCGGTCACAAGGTCAACAGAGGGTCCGCCACCACCGGCATGGTGGAGGGCGCCGTCGCCTCGATCGTGGGGCGGAACGTGGACTTCGCCGCGTTCAACGAGCTGTGCGGGAACCAGTGGCGTGCGCTCGTCACCCAGCTGCGGGCCGCCGGCTGGCCGGCCGACTCGGCCAACTTCGGTCGTTTCGAGCCCAGTCGGCAGGCGAACAGCGGTGTCTGCGGGGGCGAGGAGTTCGGCAACGCGATCTTCAGCAAGCGCCCGCTCGGCACGGCCGACCGGATCCAGCTCCCGGACGACGGCACCGCGGAGAAGCGGAACATGCTCTGCGCGCCGCTCCAGGCCGATTCCGGTACCCGCTTCTGCACGACGCACATCACCGTGGCGTCCGACGCCGACAAGCTCCGGCAGCTCGCCGCCGTCCAGGGAAAGCTGGACGGGTGGGTCAAGGCCGGCCAGACGGTCGTCCTCGCGGGTGACCTGAACGTCCAGCCGCACTACCCCTCGCTCGACACGTTCTACTCCGCCACGCTGAACACGACGGTCAACCGGAACAACTCGGGCCTCTTCCGGGAGGTCGACGACAACGACTCCGGCAACTGCCTCGGCTACGGCGAGTGGACGGCCGACGACCCGAACGTCGGCCCCTCGCCGTGCGGCACGCCGCGGAAGATCGACATGATCTTCGTCTCGGAGGCCTCGCTGGCCGCGCCCGGCAGCTACAGCGGGGACTCGCTGGCGATCTCCACTGCCTGCGACCGTACGACGGCGTCGCCGGACGGACGCTGCTCGGACCACCGCATCGTCGTCGGTACCGCAACCCTGAGGTGACCGACCTGACGTGGTGAGGCCGGAAGGGGAGGACGGTTCGGCTCCCCTTCCGCCCGCCCGTTTCCCTCGCTTGCCTGTCTGCATATCCTCATGCAGAGTTCCAGGTGACTGAATAGGCGGACGGGTGAAAGGGGGACGGCAGGCATGAGCGACAGCCCGGCCGGACGGCTGCAGGCGCTCTTCGAAGGGCACCGGCTCACCCCGACCCAGCGGCGGATCGCGCACTGCATGGTGCGCCGGGCCGCCGACGTGCCGTTCCTCTCCAGCGTCGAGCTCGCCGAGCTCGCCGGAGTGAGCCAGCCGTCCGTCACCCGCTTCGCCGTGGCCCTCGGTTTCGACGGCTACCCGGCCCTCCGCAAGCACCTGCGGGACAGCGTGCCCGCGGTCGCCGAGGAGCACGCCGCGCACAACGAGTACCAGCAGGCCGTGCTCGGCGAGATCGAGAACCTGAAGCACCTCGCCGAACTGCTCGCCGACCCCGCGCCCGTCGAGCGCGCCGGGCGGCTGCTCGCCGCCTCGCGCCCGCTGCCCGTGCTCGGGCTGCGGGCCGCCTCGTCGCAGGCCAGGGGCTTCGCGTACTTCGCGGGCAAGGTCCACCCCGACGTACGGCTGCTCGACGAGGGCGGCTCGATGCTCGACGACCGCATCGACGCGGCCGTACGGGCCGGGGCCTCCGCGCTGCTGTGCTTCGCGCTGCCCCGGCACCCGCGCGAGGTCGTCGACGCCCTGGCGTACGCGAGCGCGGCCGGCCTCACGGTGGTGACCGTCGCCGAGTCCGCGTTCGCGCCCGTCGCCGCCCACAGCGACCTGCTCATCCCGGCCGCCGTCGGCACCGGCCTCGCCTTCGACACGGCCTGCGCGCCGATGCTGCTCGGCCGGGTGCTCCTGGAGGCGATGGCGGACGAACTGCCGGACGCGCAGGCCCGCCTGGAGGAGTTCGACGTGAAGGCGGCCGCACGGGGCCTGTTCGTGGACTGAACGGACCCCGGACCTCCGGGCCCGGGCCCGGGCCCGGAGGTCCGGGGCCGCGCCCGCGCGGCTGGGGCGTGTGTCGAAAGGAGCGTGGTCCGCCCGAAGGGCAGGCGGGACTTTCGGCACCCGCCTAGATCTCGAGGTCCGCCTCGATCTTCTTCAGCTGGTGGCGGGCCATCGCCAGGTTGGCCCGGTTCTTGTCCAGGGCCACGTAGAGGAAGAGGCCCGCCGAGCCGCGGGCCTTGAGCAGGCGGAGCAGGTGGTACTGGCCGCCCAGGGTGATGAGGATGTCCTCGATCTCGTCGTTGAGGCCCAGCATCTCCATCGTGCGGACCTTGGCCCGGACGACGTCCGTGTTGCCGGCCGCGGCCACGTTCAGGTCGAGCTCCTTGCCGCCGCCGATCGTGCCGAGCGCCATGCCGCTCGTGTAGTCGACGAGGGCGGCGCCGATCGCGCCTTCGATCTGTGCGGCTTCCTTCAGGGCGGTCTCGGTGTTCGCCATGCTGCTTCCTTCGCTGGGAGTGGGATTCCGGTCAGTTCGGGTCTCTGCGTTCCAGGGCGCCGTCGACGAGTTCGCCTATCCGTGCGCTGGACCGGCGGGCCTCCAGGTGGAGCCGGCCGACGTTGATGCGGGGTTCGGCGAGCAGGGTCAGGACGGCCGAGCCGCCCGCCGCGTACGTCGCCACGTAGCCGTGCTCGCCGCGGACCAGGAGCTCGCGGAAGCCGCCCTGCCCGGTCGTGTCGGCGAGCCGCTGCCCGACGCCGAGCGCGGCGGCCGTCAGCGCGGCCACGCTCTCCGCCTCCCCGTCCACCGCGTCCTGGGCCAGGACCAGGCCGTCGGCGCTGGCGGTCAGGGCTCCGGTGAGCTGGGGCAGCCGGGCGCGCAACCGTCTCAGCTCGACGAGCACCTCGGCTTCTGCGGTCATCATCTGTCTCCTCTCGGCGCGCAGGCGCAGGGCACGCCTCATCACAGAGCTGCCTCCAGGGCGTCGCGGAGCCGGCGAAGCAGGGCGATGTCGGGGTCGGGGGTGGTGGCGACCGCCTCGCCGATCCACGCGGGGACGGGCGGCGGCGGGGGAGGCGGCGCCTCGTACGGGGTCTCGACCAGGCCGGCCGCGGCGAGCCGCCGGACGTCGAGAAAGGTGTGGAACGCGGGTCTGCCGAGCAGCCGGGCCAGGTCCGCCGGCGTACGGAACCCGTCGGCCGCCGCGAGCAGCGTCCGCTGCCGGGCGCCGACCGGCTGCCCGGGGGCGGCGGGCCGCGGCACGACGGGCGCGCGGTCGACGGCGGGGTAGGGCCACACGCTGTCGAGGAGCTCGCGGCGGCGCAGCGTCTCGCGTTCGACGGCCCCGGTGTCGACCGGCCGTACGGTCCCGAACCAGTGCCCCACCCCGTACCGGAAGCGGGTGGGTCCGCCGGCCGGCGCGAGGGCGAAGAAGGCCGCGTCGAACACGGCGCCGAGGTGGCATATCTCCAGCTCGCCGTCGTGCAGCCGGCCGCTGTCGACGAGGAACCGGCCGACGGCGCCGAGGGCTCCGGCCCGGTCCACGGCCTCGTCCCAGCCCTCGCGCGGCAGCCGCCCGGCGGCCGTGAGGAGGACGTCGACACCGGGGGACTCGGGGCTCTCGGCGTGCACGACGCGGCCGTCGACGAGGTAGAGCGTGCCGTGGTCGCGGAGCAGGGCGCCGGTGGCGCGCTCGGCGGCGAGGCGGGTGAGCATGGGGGAGACGGGCGTGGCCGTCGCGGTGGCGGTCATCCGAGCACCAGCCGCCGGGCGAGGTCGCCGAGCCGGATGCGGGCGAGGGCGAGGTTGCCGGTGCTCCGGTCGAGCCAGAGGTGGAGGCAGACGCTGCTGTCGAAGGCGGTCTCGACGAAACGGAACACGTGGTAGCCGGCGCGGGTCGTGACGATCAGGTCCTCCACGGGCGCGGCGGCGGGTTCCGGCAGGACCGCGTCGGCGGCGGAGGCTCCGGAAGCCGGGGAATCGGCCGTAGGGGACTCGAACTCGGCTGCGGCACGCGCCAGTTCGGCGCTCTCGGCGGCGGTCGTCTCGTGGTCGCCGACCGGGGACTCGCCCGCCGACCCGAGGGCCAGACCGCTGGTCCAGTCGACCAGCCAGGCCCCGCGTGCCCCGGGCAGGCTCATGGCCTCCAGCAGGCACTCGTCGATTCCGGGCACGCGTGATCCCCTCCCGATGCGGCGTGCGGACGTACGGCAGTAACGGTGACGCTACTCAACGTCGTGGGCCTCGGCGGGGGTTCTGGCATTTTCCAAAGGAATTTGTCAGGACGGCTCGGTTTCGCCCTCCGGCCGTGATCGACCCGTGCCCGGTCCCGCTCAGCCGCTGCTCTCGATCGCCCGGGTGATCTCGTCCAGGTCCTTGCTCAGGGCCTTCGCCACCGCCCGGCCGCCCAGCCGGCTGAACAGCCGCATGAGCAGGCCCGGTCGGCGGTCGTGTGCCGGGCGGGCGGAGAAGGTCATGCGGAGGACGGTCGCGGTGGCGGAGGCGGCGGGGCCTTCCGGGACCAGGGTGAGCTCGGAGACGTAGTGCATCCCGTGGGAGTCGGCGACGGTGACGTACCGCTCGGTGGGCTCGCAGACGGTCACGGTCATCTCCTCCGTGGCCGCCTTGCCCATCATCCGGCGGGTCTCGCGCCAGCGGGTGCCCACCGCGAAGCCGCCCTCGGTGAGCACCTCGACCTTCTCGACGCCGGAGAGCACCCGCGGCATGTTCCGCAGGTCGGTGATCGACTCCCAGACCCGGCCGGGGGAGGCGGCGACCCGGCGCTCGACGACCACGGTGGTTCCCGTCATGGCTCCATGGGAACACCCCGGGCGGACTCCCGCAGCGGCTGCCGTACGAGGGCGTCGGGGTGCGCTCCGCCCGATTCGGCCACGATCTCGTCGAGCGTCTGGGCCCGCCGGACGGTCGCGAAGGCGATGCCGCCCGCGTCCGTCGGGGTGAATCCGTGCACGGCGGGACGGGGCAGGCTGTTGTACGCGTAGTGGTGGGCGAAGTAGTACGCGCCGGTGTCCGGGACGGCCACGACGTCACCCGGGCGGAGCAGCGGCAGGGCCCGGCCGGTGCAGAGCAGGTCGCCGGCGAAGCAGGCGGGGCCCGCCACGTCCTGGACGACGGGCTCGCCGGTGCGGGGCCGGCCCTCGGCGTCGTACGCGAGGATCCGCAGCGGCCAGGACTCGGGGGCGTAGACGGTGCGGGTGGCGACCTGGACGCCCGCGTGGGTGACGGCGATGGGGCGGCCGCCGGAGGTCTTGGTGTACTCGACCCGGGCCAGGACGGTGCCGTGCTTGGCGAGCAGCGAGCGGCCGAACTCGGTGACCAGCGCGTACCGCCCGTCGAGCAGGCCGGGGACGGTCCCGGCGAGCAGCGCCGCGTACTCGGCGTGGGTCGGGGTCTCCTCGTCGGAGGCGAAGTCGACCGGCAGTCCGCCGCCGATGTCGAGGGTGTCGATCTGCTGCCGGCCGGCCTTGGCGTTGATCTCCTCGGCGAGCTCGTACGCCTCTCCCACGCCCTGGGCCATCAGGGCGAGCGGGACGCCCTGCGAGCCGGTGTGGGTGTGCAGGCGGGTGAGCCAGGGGCGGTCCAGGTAGGCCTGGACGACCGCCTCGCGGGCGCCCGCGTCGCGCAGCGCCACGCCGAACTTGGAGGTGGCGGTCGCGGTCGACAGCGCGCCGATGGTTCCGGCGCCGACCTGCGGGTTCACCCGGAGGCCGAGCGGCGAGGCGGTGGGCGCGGCGGCGACGAGGGCGTCGAGCCTGGCCAGTTCCTGGAGGTTGTCGGCGTTGACCGCGATGCCGAGGGCGAGGGCCCGGCGCAGCTCGGCGGGCGTCTTGGCGGGGGAGTCGAGGACGGTGCGGCAGGGCGGCACGCCGGCCGCGCGGGCCAGCGCCAGCTCGCCGGGGCTGGCGACCTCGACGCCGAGGCCCGCCTCGTGCAGCAGTCGGAGCACGGGCACGAGCGGGCAGGCCTTCACGGCGAAGGCGTGCAGCACGGGCGCGTCGGTGACGGCGGCGAAAGCACTGGTCAGGGCGGCGGCGGAGGCGCGGATGCCGGTGGTGTCGAGGAGGGCGGTGACGGGTTCGGCGGCGGACAGGAGGCCTTGCTCGACGGCGGCGCGGACGGCCTGGTCGCGAGCGTGCTCCCGGCGGATCGACGTCATGCGTTCCATCCCACCACCGGAGGGGGACACCCCGCAGCTGTTGACTAAGACTATTCAGTCACTCAGGATGTGAATACCTGAATGAATAGCCGAGCAGCCGAGGAGGCATCGCCATGTCAGGACCCCGCCCCGTACGGGCCCCGCGCGGTACGGAACTGAGCGCCCTGGGATGGCAGCAGGAAGCCGCCCTCCGCATGCTGCAGAACAACCTCGACCCCGAGGTCGCCGAGCACCCCGACAAGCTCGTCGTCTACGGCGGCACCGGCAAGGCCGCCCGCGACTGGCGCTCCTTCGACGCCATGGTCCGCACCCTGCGCACCCTCAAGCAGGACGAGACCATGCTGGTCCAGTCCGGCCGCCCGGTCGGCGTCATGCAGACCCACGAGTGGGCCCCGCGCGTCCTCATCGCCAACTCCAACCTCGTCGGCGACTGGGCCAACTGGGAGGAGTTCCGGCGTCTTGAGGCCCTCGGCCTCACCATGTACGGCCAGATGACCGCGGGATCCTGGATCTACATCGGCACCCAGGGCATCCTCCAGGGCACCTACGAGACCTTCGCCGCCGTCGCCGCGAAGAAGTTCGGCGGCACCCTGGCCGGCACCATCACCCTCACCGCCGGCCTCGGCGGCATGGGCGGCGCCCAGCCGCTCGCCGTCACCATGAACGACGGCGTCGCCATCTGCATCGACGTCGACCCGCGCGCCATCGAGCGCCGCATCGAGCACCGCTACCTCGACGTCAAGGCCGACGACCTCGCCCACGCCCTCCGGCTGGCCACCGAGGCCCGCGACGCCCGCCGCCCCCTCTCCATCGGCCTCCTCGGCAACGCGGCCGAACTGCTCCCGCAGATGCTCGCCGAGGGCGCTCCCATCGACATCGTGACGGACCAGACCTCCGCCCACGACCCGCTGTCCTACCTGCCCGTCGGCATCGCCTTCGAGGACATGGCCGACGCCGCCGCCAAGGACCCGGCCGGCTTCACCACCCGCGCCCGCGAGTCCATGGCCCGGCACGTCGAGGCCATGGTCGGCTTCATGGACGCCGGCGCCGAGGTCTTCGACTACGGCAACTCCATCCGCGGCGAGGCCCAGCTGGCCGGCTACGACCGCGCCTTCGCCTTCCCCGGCTTCGTCCCCGCCTACATCCGCCCGCTGTTCTGCGAGGGCAAGGGCCCGTTCCGCTGGGCCGCCCTGTCCGGCGAGGCGAGCGACATCCACAAGACCGACAAGGCGATCCTCGACCTCTTCCCGGAGAACGAGTCCCTCGCCCGCTGGATCACGATGGCCGGCGAACGCGTCCACTTCCAGGGCCTGCCCGCCCGCATCTGCTGGCTCGGCCAGGGCGAGCGCGACAAGGCCGGCGCAATGTTCAACGACATGGTCGCCGACGGCACCCTCGCCGCCCCGCTCGCCATCGGCCGCGACCACCTCGACTGCGGCTCCGTCGCCTCCCCGTACCGCGAGACCGAGGCCATGCTCGACGGCTCCGACGCCATCGCCGACTGGCCGCTGCTCAACGCCATGGTCAACGTCGCCTCCGGCGCCTCCTGGGTCTCCCTCCACCATGGCGGCGGCGTCGGCATGGGCCGCTCCATCCACGCCGGCCAGGTCTCCGTCGCCGACGGCACCAAGCTCGCCGGCGAGAAGATCCGCCGCGTCCTCACCAACGACCCGGGCATGGGCGTCATCCGCCACGTCGACGCCGGCTACGACATCGCCGAGCGGGTCGCCGACGAGAAGGGCGTCCGCATCCCCATGCGCGAAGGCGACGACACGACCGCCCCCGGCACCGGAGCCTCCGCGTGAGCCAGAGTTTCCACGCCATGTGGACGTCGCTGCGGCCCATCGGCCGCAGCGACGCCTCGGGCGGCTACCGCCGCTACGCCTGGACCGCCGCCGACGCCGACTGCCGGCTCTGGTTCCGCATGCAGGCCGAGGCCCGCCGGCTCGACGTCGAGACCGACCGCAACGGCAACCAGTGGGCCTGGCTCGGCGACCCGACGGCCGGCGACGCCGTCGTCACCGGCTCCCACCTGGACTCCGTCCCCGACGGCGGCGCCTTCGACGGCCCGCTCGGCGTCGTCTCCGCCTTCGCCGCCCTCGACGAACTCCGGGCCCGCGGCGTCTCCTTCAGGCGACCCCTCGCCATCGTCAACTTCGGCGACGAGGAAGGCGCCCGCTTCGGCCTCGCCTGCGTCGGCTCCCGGCTCACCTCCGGACAGCTGACCAAGGAGAAGGCCTTCGCACTGCGCGACGCCGACGGCATCAGCCTCCCGCAGGCCATGGAGGCCGCCGGACACGACCCCGAGGCCATCGGCCCCGACCCGGAGCGGCTCGCCCGCATCGGCGCCTTCGTCGAACTCCACGTCGAGCAGGGCCGTGCCCTGGACCTGTCCGGCGACCCGGTCGGCATCGCCTCCGCCATCTGGCCGCACGGCCGCTGGCGGTACGACTTCCACGGCGAGGCCAACCACGCCGGCACCACCCGGCTCGTCGACCGGCGCGACCCGATGCTGCCGTACGCCGAGACCGTGCTCGCCGCCCGCCGCGAGGCCGAACTCGCGGGCGCCGTCGCCACCTTCGGCAAGATCGCCGTCGAGCCCAACGGCGTCAACGCCATCCCCTCGCTCGTCCGCGGCTGGCTCGACGCCCGCGCCGCCGACCAGGAGTCCCTGGACGCCGTCGTCGCCGGCATAGAGACCGCGGCCCGCGACCACGCCGTACGCCAGGGCGTCGACCTCGCCGTCGTCCGCGAGTCCTTCACGCCCGTCGTGGAGTTCGGACACGCCCTGCGCGAGGAGATGGCGCGGATCCTGGGCGAGACGACCGGCGACAAGATCCCGGTCCTCGGCACCGGCGCGGGACACGACGCGGGCATCCTGTCCGCGTCCATCCCGACCGCCATGCTGTTCGTACGCAACCCCACGGGCGTCTCGCACTCCCCGGCCGAGTTCGCGGCCGAGGACGACTGCGTGGCGGGCGTCCGCGCACTCGCCGACGTACTGGAGGGCCTGGCGTGCCGATGACGCCGACAACGCCGACAACGCCGACGCCGACAACGCCGCCGACGCCGCCGTCGACGACGTACTGGCTGGAGCACGCCTGGCTCGGCACCAACGCCGAGCCGGGCGTCGCCCTGGACGTGGCCGACGGCCGCATCACCGCCGTCCGCACCGGCGTGGACACCCCGCCGCCCGGCGCCCGGGTGCTGCGCGGCTTCACCCTCCCCGGCCTGGCGAACGCGCACTCGCACGCCTTCCACCGAGCCCTGCGCGGCACGGTCCAGGTCGGGTCCGGCACCTTCTGGACCTGGCGCGAGGTCATGTACACCGTCGCCCAGCGCCTCACCCCGGACAGCTACTTCGCGCTCGCCCGCGCCGTGTACGCCGAGATGGCCCTGGCCGGCATCACCTCCGTCGGCGAGTTCCACTACCTCCACCACGCGCCCGGCGGCACCCCCTACGCCGACCCCAACGCCATGGGCGAGGCCCTGATCGCGGCGGCGGGGGAGGCGGGCATCCGCATCACCCTCCTCGACACCGCGTACCTCTCCTCCGGCTTCGGCGCGGCCCCCGAACCGCACCAACTGCGCTTCAGCGACGGCACCGCCGACGCCTGGGCCGAGCGGGTGTCGCTCCTCAAGGAGCGCGACGGCGTCCGGATCGGCGCGGCCGTCCACTCCGTCCGGGCCGTCCCGGCCGACCAGCTGTCGACGGTGGCCGGCTGGGCGCAGGGCCGTCAGGCCCCGCTGCACGTCCACCTCTCCGAGCAGACCGCCGAGAACGAGGCCTGCCTCGCCGCCCACGGCCGCACGCCGACCCAGCTCCTCGCCGACCACGGCGTCCTGGGCGCGCGGACCACGGGCGTCCACAACACCCACATGACGGACGCCGACATCGCGCTGATCGGCTCGACGACCACCGGCACCTGCATGTGCCCGACGACCGAGCGGGACCTGGCGGACGGCATCGGCCCGGCCGTGGCCCTCCAGCGCGCCGGCTCCCCCCTCTCCCTCGGCAGCGACAGCCACGCGGTCATCGACCTCCTGGAGGAGGCCCGCGCGATGGAACTCGACGAGCGCCTACGCACCCGCACCCGCGGCCACTGGACCGCGGCGGCGCTGCTGCGCGCGGCGACCGCCGACGGCCACGCGGCCCTCGGCTGGCAGGACGCGGGCGTCCTGGAGCCCGGCGCGCTCGCCGACTTCACGACGATCGCCCTGGACTCCGTCAGGACAGCGGGGCCGGCACCGCGTCTGGCAGCCGAGACGGCGGTATTCGCAGCGTCGGCCGCGGACGTGCGGCACACGGTCGTGGGCGGGCGTCACGTCGTACGGGACGGGGTCCACTCCGCCGTACCGGACGCGGCCCAGGCCCTCGCGGACTCGATCGCCGCCCTGCGCGGCTGAGGAGGAGATCTCTCACCATGAACACGAGCCCGGCGGCGAGGAACAACCCCGCGGCGACCTCCGCCCCCACCAGCGCGAACAGCGCGGTGGCGGCGACCGCCACCGCCATCGTCAACATCGCCAGCCTCGTCACGAACGACCCCTCCCTCGGTGACGGAACCCCTCTCGGACTGATCCAGGACGCGGCCGTCGTCATCGAGGGCGACCGCGTCGTCTGGGTCGGTGAATCAAGCAAAGCACCCGGCACTGACAACCGGGTCGACGCCGGCGGCCGGGCCGTGATCCCCGGCTTCGTCGACTCCCACTCGCACCTGGTCTTCGCGGGAGACCGGACCGCCGAGTTCAACGCCCGGATGTCCGGCCGGCCGTACGAGGCGGGCGGCATCCGCACCACGGTCGCCGCCACGCGCGCCGCGACCGACGCCGAACTCTCCGCCAACGTCGCCCGCCACATGTACGAGGCCCTGCGCCAGGGCACGACCACCTTCGAGACCAAGTCCGGCTACGGCCTGACGGTCGAGGACGAGGCCCGCGCGCTCCGCATCGCCGGCGAGCACACGGACGAGGTCACCTACCTCGGCGCGCACATCGTGTCCCCGGACTACGCCGACGACCCGGCCGGCTACGTGGACCTGGTCACCGGTCCGATGCTGGACGCCTGCGCCCCGTACGCCCGTTGGGTCGACGTCTTCTGCGAGAAGGGCGCGTTCGACGGCGACCAGGCCCGCGCGGTCCTCACCGCCGGCCAGGCGAAGGGCCTCCAGGCCCGCGTCCACGCCAACCAGCTCTCGTACGGCCCCGGTGTGCAACTGGCGGTCGAGCTGGACGCGGCGAGCGCGGACCACTGCACGCACCTGACGGACGCGGACGTCGACGCCCTGGCCCACTCGTCCACGGTGGCCACCCTCCTCCCGGGCGCGGAGTTCTCCACCCGCGCCCCGTGGCCGGACGCCCGCCGCCTTCTGGACGCCGGCGTCACCGTCGCCCTCTCCACGGACTGCAACCCGGGTTCGTCGTTCACCTCGTCGATGCCCTTCTGCATCGCGCTGGCCGTCCGCGACATGCGCATGACCCCCGACGAGGCCCTCTGGTCCGCCACCGCGGGCGGCGCGGCGGCCCTCCGCCGCACCGACGTGGGCCGCCTCACCCCCGGCGCCCGCGCCGACCTCACCCTCCTCGACGCCCCGTCCCACGTCCACCTGGCCTACCGCCCGGGCGTCCCCCTGGTGACGGAGGTCTGGCGCAAGGGCCTCCGCACGATCTGACGCCGCCGCTCAGGCGAGCCAGATCTCCGAACGGCGGTGGCGGGTCGGCAGGATGTCGATCGTGTCCACCGCTCCGGGCGCGGTGTTCGCCAGCCGTACGGCCGTGGCGAGGGCGACCCGGGTACGGCAGCGCGCGCGACGCCACTCCACGCGCGCGCCCCGACCGACCGAGCGGTCCCGGTGGTGACGGGCGAACGTGTAGACCGCCACCACGCGCCGGATCTTGCGGACGCCGCCGTGGGCGTCGTGGCGGACGTCGTACAGCACGTGCGCATGCCAAGGCGCGCCGGGCCGACTGCCGTCGGCGGCGTGGCAGTGCGCGGGCGGGCGGTGATGAGCGGTGCGCGACACGGGAAACTCCTCCGGTAGCCCGCCAGGTCCCTCCTGGCGGGCTACCGGAAGCCCGTGGGCCCGGTGGACCGGCGCTTCCTCGTGTCCATGGGGTCGATTCCGACCCCGAACGGGCGGTCGGAAAAGGGCTGGTGCCGACGGCGGCGAGCTGGTCGGATCGCGCCATGGGACACGCACGGGCCTATGTCGTCCACCGGACCGCCGACGCAGCCGAGGCGCACGCGTGTGCCCGGCGGTTCCGCGAGCTGCTCACGGAGCCGGAGGACACGCTCCTGGTGGAGGCGCTGGTCTCGGACCCGGAGCGGCTGCGACGGGTGGCGGCGGCCGTACCGGGGGCGTGGTTCGAGGACGCCCGGCAGCGGACGTACGACCCCTGGGGCGAGCCCGGTGAGGTGTCCTTCCCGGTGTGGGTCTGCGCCGAGGAGGCGCCCCGCGAGGCGGAGCTGCCGTTCCTGCGCGCGGTGGGGGAGGATCCGGCGTCCGTGGTGTGGCGCGGGACCTGGCCGGGGCCCGACGGGGCCGGGCACCGGGACGGCGTGCAGGTGACGTTCCACAGCGACGACGTCGAGCTGGAGCGGGCCGCCCCGGCACACACCGTCTTCCTGCACGTCCACAGCCGCTGCCCGGTCGAGCGGGTACGGGAGCTCGCGGCCCTGGGCGGGTGCGAGGTGCTGGAGGGGCCGCGGCTCGGCCTGTAGGCCGTGTCCTCCGGGTCTCGGCCGGGGCCGCGGCACCTCCGCCGGCGTCACTCCTCGGCCGTCAGACCCCTGCGCAGGCGGGCCAGCGTGCGGGAGAGGAGGCGGGAGACGTGCATCTGGGAGATGCCCAGTTCCTCGCCGATCTCCGACTGCGTGAGGCCGGCCGTGAAGCGCAGCGACAGGATGCGGCGTTCGCGGGCCGGGAGCGAGGCGATCATCGGCTTGAGCGACTCGACGTACTCGATGCCCTCGATGCCGTGGTCCTCGTAGCCGAGCCGGTCGGCGAGGGTCGCGCCGTCGGCGTCGGTCTCGTCGGGCGGGGCGTCGAGCGAGCTCGCGGTGTACGCGTTCGCGGCCGCCATGCCCTCGACGACCTCGTCCGTACGGATGCCCAGCTCGCGGGCGAGTTCCTCGACGGTGGGCGCCCGGTCGAGGCGCTGGGCGAGTTCGTCGCCGGCCTTGGCCAGGTCGAGGCGGAGCTCCTGGAGCCTGCGCGGGACGTGCACCGACCACGAGGTGTCGCGGAAGAAGCGCTTGATCTCGCCGATGATCGTCGGCATCGCGAAGGTGGGGAACTCGACGCCGCGGGCCAGTTCGAAGCGGTCGATCGCCTTGATGAGGCCGATCGTGCCGACCTGGACGATGTCCTCCATCGGTTCGCTGCGGGTGCGGAACCGCGAGGCGGCGAACTTGACCAGGGCCAGGTTGAGTTCGATCAGGGTGTTGCGGACGTACGCGTACTCGTGGGTGCCCTCCTCCAGGTCGCCGAGGCGGGCGAAGAGGGTCTTCGACAGGGCGCGCGCGTCGTGCGGCGCGATCTCGTCGACGGGCGGGATCCGCGGGAGTTCCGCGACCGTGTGGTCCGCGACCGTGTGGTCTGGGACCGTGTGGTCCGCCGCTGTGTGGTCTGCTGCTGTGTGGTCTGCCGCTGTGTGGGCCTGGACTGTGTGGTCCGGGGCCATGTGGGCAGGGGCTGTGTGGTCCGGGGTCGTGTGGTCCAAGGCCGCGTGGTCCCGGACCGGGTGGTCCAGGGCCGCGTGGTCCGGGACCGCAGGGGCCGGTACGTCGAGCCGGGGGGACATGGTCTCCTCCATCGTTGTCTCGCTGCGGTTTGCGGCGCCTCCAAAGCCGGCCAAGGGGAAGGTGTCCTTCTAGCCCTACCGGTTCGACCCCGATGGTTGCAAGTGGCAATTGTCCGCTTCGTCATGGTTTGGGGTGGAGCTTGTGTGCGGTGCACGCGGATGCGCTTGTATGGTTCGACGCATGTACCGCCAACACATCGGCAGCGCGCCCGGGCGGTTCCGGGTCGAGGTCCGGACCGTGGGGGCGAGTGAGCTGCTCGCCCCCGTGGGTGAGCTCGATCACCACACCGCCGAACTGTTGCGTGCGCCACTCGACCGCGCCCTCGACGAGGGCCGGACACGCGTCGTACTCGACTGCTCACGGCTCGAGTTCTGCGATTCGACCGGGCTCAACGTTTTGCTCGGCGCCCGGCTGAGAGCGGACGCCGCCGGCGGCGGGATCCATCTGGCGGCGATGCGGCCCCCGGTGGCCAGGGTCTTCGAGATCACCGGGGCCGACTCCGTCTTCACCCTCCATGACTCGCTCGACTCCGCCCTTCCGGGTTGAGCGGCTGAGCGGCTGAGCGAGGCCCCCGGTGCCGGCCCCTCCGTCCGGCGCCCCGGCCGGCGGGACCCGTCCCGACGGCGGACTCCCGGTCCGACCCGGGATCCGGCCCCGCTCCGGCCCCCGCCACCATCTGTCCTGAACTCGTCAAACTCGTCTAACGGTTGATCCGGCTGAATCGGTGAGGTGAAGCGTTGAAGGAGACCGCCTCCGGCGACCCCGAGGTCCGCACCCTCGCCCTCGGGGCGGCCAGTGGCACCGTTCCGCTCGCGCGCGACTTCACCCGGCAGGCGCTGTACGACTGGGGCTGGCTGCCCGCCGCGACCGCCGACCGCCGGGCCGCCGCCGAGGACGTCCTGCTCGTCGTCTCCGAACTCGTCACGAACGCCTGCCTGCACGCCGAGGGCCCCGAGAGCCTGCGCGTGCTGCGCCTCGCCGGGGTGTTGCGCCTGGAAGTCGCCGACCGCGGCGCCGGCCAGCCCGCCCCGCGCACCCCGCACCGCGCCGGACGCCCGGGCGGCCACGGCATGTTCATCGTCCAGCGGCTCTGCCGCGACTGGGGCATCGACCGCGTGCCCGGCGCCCCCGGCAAGACGGTCTGGGCGGAACTCGCCGCGCCGGCGTAGGGCGCCCGAAGCGTTCGCGGAGGACTTTCACATCCTTCTCTCTTCCCTCCTCAGGGCCCCCGGCGTACCTTGACCGCCAATCTGATAGACCGTCAGCAAGCTTGCGGTGAGGGGTGTTCGAGGTGCCGGATCCGAGGAGAACGGCCCGTGTGCTGACGGCGGCGATGGCGGTGGCGGGCTCGGCCGTCCTGCTCTCCGCGCCCGCCGCCCACGCCGCGGTCGTCGACGTGAACTACGCCTGCGAGACCAAGATCGGCCCCAAGGGCGCCGTCTCGCCCGTCGACATCACGGCGGAGAAGAACGGCGGCTCGTACACGATCACGATGTCCTTCGACAAGGGCGTCTCCGACAGCCCCGTCGAGCTCCCCAAGGGCGTCATGACGCCCCGCGCCGAACTCGTCGTCGGTGGCGCCGACAGCGGCAGGGTCCAGGTCAAGGGCGTGCCCAACACGGCGGCCATCCCACCCAACACCCCCATCAAGATCGGCAAGTTGACGGGTACGTACACGCCGAAGAAGAGCGGCAGGGTCACCTTCACGGCAGGCACGCTCACCGTCCACGCGCTGGGGATGGACGCGGCCGTCTGCAAGCCGTCCAACAACCCCAAGCCCTCCCTCGAACTCGACGTGACCGCCCCCGCGGGCGGCGGTTCCGGCGGTTCCGACGACTCCCCGGGCGGTACGACGCAGTCGGGCGCCGGCGAACTGCCCAAGACGGGCCCGCTGGACTCGGCCGCCGCCCTCGGCACCCTCGGCGGCACCGTGCTGCTCACCGGAACGGCCGGCGTCCTCTGGCTCACCCGGCGCACCCCCCGACACCCGGCCCGCTGATGCGGGCGCGGGTGGCCTCGCGGACCGGGTACGGAAGGGAGGCCGGGCGCGGGAAGGAAACCGGGCGCGGGAAGGAAACCGGGCGGGAGAGCGAGCCCGGGCGGGAGAGCGAGACCGGGTACGGGCGGGAGGCCAGGGTCCGGTCCGGGGACCGGGCCCGCGACCGGGCCGGGCGCGGGCGTGGCCGGGGACGCCGCCACGGGCCTGAACCTGGGCGCCCGCGCGGCGGCCCGGCCGGCGCCGCGCTCCTCGTCCTGCTTCCGGCCGCGCTGCTCGCCGCGGCTCCGCCGGCCCCGGCCGCCCCTCCGGCTCAGCCCCTGCCCCGGACCCAGGAGATCGCCACTCCGGCCACTCCAGCCGCCCCGGCAACCCCAGCCGCCCCAGCCGCCCCAGCCGCCCCAGCCGCCCCGGCCGCCCCAGCCACTCCCGCCGCACCACCCGCCGCGCCCCCACCCCGCACCCAGCGGATCGCCGGCCCGGCCGCCCCGCCTCCCTGGACCGCCGCGCCCGCCGCCGGGCGGCCGTACGTCTATCTGGAGGGGGCGGTCGGCAGCGTGCTCCAGGACACCCTGTCCGTCACCAATCCCGGCGCCGAACCGCTCGCCGTGCGGCTCACCGGGCAGGGCGCGGCCGTCGCCTTCGCCGTGCGGACGGTGGTCGTGCCCGCCAGGACGCGGGCCGACGTGCCGTTCGCGGTGACCGTCACCGCCGACACCCCGCCCGGGGACCACCGCGGCGAAGTACGGGCGAGCGCCGGCGGACACGAGACCACCATCCCGCTCCACCTGCGGGTCAGCGGGCCGCGGCTCGCCGCGCTCACCGTCGAGGACGTCGCCGTCGACCGCTCGGGCACCCTGCGCTACACGCTGGTCAACCGCGGCAGCACCGAGCTCGCCCCGCGCCTCGCCGTACGCGCCGAGGGCCTGTTCGGCACCGTGCTCGACCGCCCCGAGCGCGCCCTTCCGCTCGTCCTGCGCCCCGGCGAACGCGTCACCCGCACCGAATCCTGGCCCGACCCGCCCGCGCTCGACTCGGTCACCGTGCACCTGACGGCCGCGGCCGCCGGCGCCACCCCCGCGAGCGCCCGCGCGGACGCCGCCTTCGCCTCCCCGGAGGGCCTCGGCGCCCTGGCGGCCGCACTGCTCGTGGCGGCGGGAACGGCCACGTACGCGATACGGAGGAGACGATGACGTACCCGCGTACGGCAGCACCGCGTACGGCACGACGCCTCGCGCCACGTGCGGACAGGCGCCCGGCGTTCACTGCCGCCACGGGCACCGCCACCACAGCCCTCGGCGTGCTGCTCGCCGCGCTGCTCCTCGCCCTGCTGCCCGCCGCCCCCGCCGCGGCCCGGGCCGCGGGCCCCACCGTGGCGCTCTCGCAGGCGGAGGGCGGCAAGGGCGGCGAGATCACCGTCAGCGGCTCCGGGTGGAAGCCCGGCGCGCTGCTCATGCTGCTGATCTGCGGAAAGGCCGCGCCCGGCAAGGGCGTCATCGGCGGCACCAACTCCTGCGCCAACGCCGACGGCCGCGCCGCCACCGTCGACGCCAAGGGCGCGTTCAGCCGGAAACTGCCGGTCGCTGAACCGCCCGAGCCCTGCCCCTGCGTCGTCCACGTGGCCGGGGTGACCGGCCAACAGGACACGGTGGACGTCGAGTTCACCGTCGCCGGGCATCCCACCGCGCCACTGCCCGAGGACTCCGGCAGCGGCCGGCTCGTCGTGCTCACCTCCGCACGGCTGGAGGGTTCGAGCGGCGTCCTCGTGTGGTTCGGCGCGCCCGCCCGCCGCGAGATCGTCTTCACCCTCGGCAACCTCGGGCAGACCGCGGTCAAGGACCCGGTCTTCGACGTCGGCACCAGCCACGGGGTGTTCGCGCCGCAGTACGAGGAGCGCCAGTGGCGCGGCACGATCGAGCCCGGCCGCAAGGCGCTGGTGCGGCTGGAGGTCGAGCTGCCGGCGGGCGCCCACGGCGACTACCAGGTGTCCGTGCGCCACGGCGGGAAGGTCGTCGTCGAGCAGCCCTGGGGCGTCGGGCGCCCGTACGGCGTCACGCTCTTCTGGGTGCTGCTCGCGCTGGTCGTCCCGGCCGCGGTGTTCCGCATCGGCATGGCGGTCGTGGACCGGGTCCGCCCGCGGGGCGGGGCCCCCGGCCCGAGCCGCCCCGGCCGCACCTCGCGCGGGCCGGTGCGCCGCATCCCCCGCCGTGCGCCCGGCCGGACGCCCGCCCGGACGGGCGGAGCCGCATCCGGGTCCGCGTCCGTACCGGCGGCGCCCGCCGGCGAACCGACCGCGGTCCTGCCGTGGTTCACCCCCGATTCCGCACCGTCAGAGAACAGCCCGACGACGAAGGGACAGTCGTGAGGACGACACGCACGACACGGAGGATCAGCGCGGCCGGCGTCGCGCTGATGCTCGGCGGCGCGGGAATCCTGCTGGCCGCCGGCCCCGCGACGGCCGCGGAGGTCTCGTACGCCACCGAGTGCATCCCGCCCCCCATCTCCGGCCTCCCGCCGGTGCAGGGCACCACCCGGGTGCTGATCTCGGCGCCCGCCGAGGCCAAGGTCGGCGACGAGGTCGAGGTGGTGTGGAAGACGGTCCAGGCCGCGTCCAGGAACCCGGACATCCTCGACCTGCAGAAGGACACCGTGAAGCCGACGGGCGTCGTGAAGCTGGGCGGCGGGGCGAGCGGCACGCTCACGATGGAGGGCCCGCGCCAGAACCCGCCGATCCCGAAGAACAGCCCGATGGTCCTGCCGGACATGAAGGGCAGACTGAAGCTGGAGAAGGCGGGCGAGATCACGCTGACGCCGGACACGTACACGATCAACGTGTCCAAGCCGATGTCGACGGACACGAAGTGCTCGCCGAAGGAGACGCCGGCGGTCGGCGCCACCATCAAGGTGACGGACGGCGGCGGCTCCTCCGGCGGCGGTACGACGACGAGCGGCGGCACCACGACGGCCGGGGGTACGACGACCGGCGGTACCACCACATCCGGGGGCACGACCACCGCCTCCGGTGGTACCACCAGCGGCGGCACCACGAGCACCTCCGGCGGTACCGCCACGGGCGGCGGCACCACATCCGGCGGCGGCGGTGGCCAGACCGACTTCCCCGGCAAGGAAGTCGCCGTGAGCTTCGCCTGCCAGGCCCCCGGTCCCGCGTCCATCTCCTCCAAGGTGACCGTCAACGCCCGGAAGAACGGCGGCTCCTACGCCCTCACGGTCAGGACCGCCAAGGGCGTCATGAACAGCCCGGCCGCCCTCCCCAAGGGCGCGCTCAAGCCGTCCATGGCGGTGAGGATCGGCGGGGCGGACAGCGGCACCGTCACCGTCACCGGCGCGGCGAATCCCGAGCCGCTGGAGGCGGGCAAGCCGGTCGACCTGACCGACATGACCGGCACGTACAAGCCGGGCGCGTCCGGCAAGGCCACGTTGAGCCCGGGCAAGCTGACCATCAGCGTGTCGCTCGGCGGCTCGCCGATCGTCATCCCGTGCGAGGTGAAGGGCTCCGTACAGGCCTCGCTCACGCTCGACACCGAGAAGCAGGCGGGCGGCGCCGCCGGCGGCTCGTCGACGTCCACGTCCGGCGGCGGCCCGGGCGGCGGCCTCGCCGACACCGGTGCCGAGGACGGCGGCGCCCTGCGCGCCCTCGCCCTGGTGGCGGGCACGGTGATCCTGCTCGGCGGCGCGGTCTTCACGTTCACCCCGTGGGCGCGGCTGCGCAGGTAGCCAGGTGAGCGCCGCCGGAAGTCCGGCGTCCGGTGCGGCACGAAGAAGCGCCTCCGCGGCTTCAGCGCCCAGCCGCGCTGACGGCGTCCGTACGCGCTGACGGCGCCCAGCCGCGCTGACGGCGCCCGGACGCGCCGGGGAACGGAAAGGGCCTGGCCCGGCACCCGTGCGGGGTGCCGGGCCAGGCCCTGTCGTCAGGTCGTACGACGCGTCAGCGCGTGTCGCCCATGAGCGCGCGGATCTTCTTGCCCGCGGTCATGAAGGCCAGGCCCGCGACGATGGCCACGACCGCCCAGAGCGAGTAGTAGAGGGCGTCGCCCAGCGGCTCGTTGAGCTTGGTGGTCCAGCCGTTGAGGGCGTTGCCCGTCGCGGTGGCGAGGAACCACAGACCCATGATCTGGCCGACGAACTGCTTCGGGGCCAGCTTCGTCGACAGCGACAGGCCGACCGGCGAGAGGCACATCTCGCCGAGGGTCTGGACGAGGTAGACGCTCAGCAGCCAGAAGACGGTGACCTTGCCGGTCGAGCTGTTGGCGGCGGCGGCACCGGCGAGACCCATGATCGCGAACGATCCGCCGATGAGGAGCATCGCCAGGGCGAACTTCATCGGGGCGCTGGGCTCGCGGTTGCGCTTGGCGAGCTTGACCCACAGCGCGGCGAACAGCGGCGCGAGGACGATGACCATCGCCGGGTTCACGGACTGGTACCAGGACGCCGGGAACTCCCAGCCGAAGATCATGCGGTCCGTCTTGTTGTCGGCGAACAGCGTGAGCAGCGAGCCGGACTGGTCGTAGATCATCCAGAAGAGCACGGCGGTGGCGAAGAACCACATGAACGCCTTGATCTTCGGCTTGTCCTCGGACTTCAGCGCCGGGTTCCGGTACATGGTGATGAAGTACACGATCGGCACGACGATGCCGAGGATCGCCAGCACGTTCACGATGTGCTCGATGTCGTACGTGCCGAGCACGATGTCGGCCAGCAGGGCCGCGACGGCCAGTCCGCCCCAGAGCAGGACCTTGCGCAGCGCGCCGCGCTTCTCCTCGGGGGTCGCGGGGGTGCCCGGCGCCTTGCCGACGTCGCCGAGGTGACGACCGCCCAGGACGTACTGGACGACGGCGAGGGTCATGCCGATGCCGGCGACGGCGAAGCCGAGGTGCCAGTTGACGTTCTCGCCGAGGTAGCCGACGACCAGCGGCGCGAGCATGCCGCCGATGTTGATCGACATGTAGAAGAGCGTGAAGCCGGCGTCGCGGCGCGCGCCCGGCTGGCCCTCGTACAGGCCGCCGACCATGGCCGAGATGTTGGGCTTCAGCAGACCGGTGCCGGCGGCGATGAGCGCGAGACCGATGAAGAACGCCGTGTCCGAGGGGACGGCGAGGGTGTAGTGGCCCAGGGCGATGACGATGCCGCCGACGAGGACGGCCTTCCGGGCGCCCCAGAGGCGGTCGGCGATCCAGCCGCCGGGCATGGCGGCCATGTAGACGACCGCGTTGTACACGCCGTAGATGGAGGCAGCGAGCGCCTCACGGTCCTCCAGCGGTCCGTCGAGCACGGCCGCGACCAGGTAGAGGACGAGGATGCCGCGCATTCCGTACCAGGAGAAGCGCTCCCACATCTCGGTCATGAAGAGAGTGGCCAGGCCCCGGGGGTGGCCGAAGAAGGTCTTCTCCTCGGAACCGGGGGTTCCGTTCGAAGCCGTCGTCAGGCTGGACGCCATGTCGATCCTTGCTCTGTCGGGACGCGCGCCTTGTGAGCGGGGTGCGCCCGGTGGGGGAGGCCGGCACCGGGCGGGCGCGGTCGCACCCGTCCGGGATCCACGCCCTGACGCGTCGTCGCGCGGCAGGACCCGGCCCACAGGTCATTCACCGTCCTCAAGACCGCCGAAGCCGTCTTGCGCAGAAAAGAGACCTTTGCCGGACCGACTCCGCCAAAGATCCCCGATTACCGCTACAGAACTCACGCCACCATACGACACGACACTGCCGGATATGGAAGGACTTGAGACATGGATCACAGGCGCTGACGGAACCAACTTCGCCCATTCGAAGGTCATGAGCAAATTTCAGGCCAAGATCCGAAGGGGCCCATCGAAGGGCCCCGGTACCCGGCGGGGGTGCCTCCGGATCGGGCCCCGGTGCCGTTGCCGTGCGGACTACCATCACCTCATGACCCGTGTACTGCTCGCCGAGGACGACGCTTCCATCTCGGAACCACTGGCCCGCGCCCTGCGGCGGGAGGGATACGAGGTCGAGGTCCGGGAGGACGGGCCGGCCGCGCTCGACACCGGACTCCAGGGCGGCGTCGACCTGGTCGTGCTCGACCTGGGCCTGCCCGGCATGGACGGCCTCGAGGTCGCCCGTCGGCTGCGCGCCGACGGACACACGGTGCCGATCCTGGTGCTCACCGCCCGCGCCGACGAGGTCGACACGGTCGTCGGCCTCGACGCCGGCGCCGACGACTACGTCACCAAGCCCTTCCGCCTCGCCGAACTCCTCGCCCGCGTCCGGGCCCTGCTGCGGCGTGGCGCCACCGAGCCCACCGCCGCGCCCGCCACCCACGGCGTGCGGATCGACGTCGAGTCCCACCGGGCCTGGATGGGCGACGAGGAACTCCAGCTCACCGCCAAGGAGTTCGACCTGCTCCGGGTCCTCGTCCGCGACGCCGGCCGGGTGGTCACCCGCGACCAGCTGATGCGCGAGGTCTGGGACACCACCTGGTGGTCCTCCACCAAGACCCTCGACATGCACATCTCCTGGCTCCGCAAGAAGCTCGGCGACGACGCCGCCAACCCGCGCTACATCGCCACCGTCCGCGGCGTCGGCTTCCGCTTCGAGAAGAGCTAGGCCTCCTCCTCCGTGCGCCGCCGTCTGATCAACTCCACGCTCGCCGTGGTGCTCGTCGTCATCGCCGTCTTCGGCGTCTCGCTGGTGATCGTCGAGACCCGCACCATCTCCAGCAGCGCCCAGGAGAGCGTGGACTCCGAGGCGCTGCGGATCGCCTCCATCGTCGACAGCCGGCTCGTCGGCGGCGAGGCCGTCGACGCCGGCGTCCTGGCCGACCTCAGCGGTGCCAAGCGCTACGCTCTGGTCCGCATCCCCGGCCTCCCGCCCCTCGAAGTCGGCACCCGCCCCTCCGGCAGCGTCATCCGCGGCCTGGCGGAAGGCGAGCGCGGCGAGACCGTCCTCGTCGAGGAGAGCCGCTCGGTCGTCACCGACGAGGTCGGCCGCACCCTGATGATCATCGCCGCGGTGGCGCTGCTCTGCGTCGTCGCGGCCGTGCTGCTCGCCGTACGGCAGGCCAACAAGCTCGCCTCGCCGCTCACCGACCTCGCCGAGACCGCCGAACGCCTCGGCTCCGGCGACCCGCGCCCCCGGCACCGCCGGTACGGGGTCCCCGAGCTGGACCGGGTCGCGGACGTCCTCGACGCCTCGGCGGAGCGGATCGCGCGGATGCTCACCGCCGAGCGCCGGCTCGCCGCCGACGCCTCCCACCAGCTGCGCACGCCCCTCACCGCGCTCTCCATGCGCCTGGAGGAGGTCGCCGTCGCCGACGACCTCGACACGGTCAGGGAGGAGGCGACGATCGCGCTCACCCAGGTCGAGCGGCTCACCGACGTCGTCGAGCGGCTGCTCACCAACTCGCGCGACCCGCGGACCGGATCCGCCGTCGCCTTCGATCTCGACGAGGTCATCAAGCAGCAGCTGGAGGAGTGGCGGCCCGCCTACCGCAGCGCGGGCCGGGCCATCGTCCGCTCCGGGAAGCAGGGCATGCGCGCCGTCGGCACCCCGGGCGCGGTCGCCCAGGTCCTGGCGGCGCTCATCGAGAACTCGCTCATGCACGGCGGCGGCACGGTCGCCCTGCGCACCCGCGTCACCGGCAACCAGTCGGTGATCGAGGTCACCGACGAGGGCCCGGGCGTCGCCGCCGACCTCGGCGCGCGGATCTTCGAACGCGCGGTCAGCGGGCGCAGCTCCACGGGCATCGGCCTCGCGGTGGCCCGGGACCTCGCGGAGGCGGACGGCGGGCGACTGGAACTGCTCCAGCAGCAGCCGCCGGTGTTCGCGCTCTTCCTCGGCCGTGAGGTCAGGAGCCGTTCGGAACGGGAGTCGGAGCGCCCGGTCCGCTGAGGCGTGAGCCGAGAGGCTCCCGCCCGGCGGCAGGGGATCCACCCCTGAGGGGCTCCCGCCCGGCGGCCGGAGATCCGCTGCTGGCGGGCTTCCGCCCGGCGCTCAGCGGCATCGTCCAGCCGCGCCGCTCAGACGCGTCGCTCAGACGCGGTCCGGCTGCTTGCGCGTCGCCTGGCGGGGGGCCTGCTCCAGGAACGATTCGGCGGCCTGGACCGCCTCCTTCGCCGGGAGCGTGCGGAAGACCCAGGTCCGATAGGACCAGAAGCGGAACAGGGTCGCGACGCCGATGCCGAAGAACTTGAAGAAGTTGCTCTGCAGCGGGGTGTCCCAGCCGAAGCCGTACGTGGCGGTGTAGAGCACACCGTTCTCGATGACGAGACCGACCAGGCTGAACAGCAGGAACAGCACCAGTTCCTTCGTACGGCCCGACTTGTCGCGGTCACGGTACGTGAAGTAGCGGAAGCCCACGTAGTTGAAGAGGATCGCCACCACCGTGGCGATGATGCCGGCCCGCACCACCGGAAGCTCGGTGACGTGGCGCACCAGGTTGAAGACGGCCAGGTTCACCAGGACGCCCACGCCGCCGACCACGCCGAACTTGGCGACCTCGCGGACGAGCCGGTCCACTCGCATGCGCAGCGCGCCGGGTTCGCTCATGGTGATGGCTCTGTCCCGTCCGGTTCGAGTGTGTTCCGCCGACGCCACGGACGGCGTCAACCCAGCCATGCTAACCAGCTGCCCCGTCGACCGCCCGTGATGTGCGCGATCCGTGTGCGACCCCACCCCGTCTGTGACAAAGCACAGCCGGAAGAGGTACCGGAACTTGTGCGGATACCCTAAGAGGGTGACGTTCCCGGTAGTCGGCATGGTCGGCGGCGGACAGCTCGCTCGTATGACACACGAGGCAGGCATCCCCCTCGGCATCAAGTTCAAGCTCCTCAGTGACACCCCGCAGGACTCGGCGGCCCAGGTGGTGAGCGAGGTCGTCATCGGCGACTATCGCGACCTGGACACGCTGCGTGACTTCGCGCGCGGATGTGACGTGATCACCTTCGACCACGAGCACGTGCCCGCGGAGCACCTGGCGGCCCTGGAAGCGGACGGTGTCGTCGTCCGCCCCGGCCGCTCGGCCCTCGCGCACGCCCAGGACAAGGGGGTGATGCGGGCGAAGCTCGACGAGATCGGCGTGCCGAGCCCGCGGCACCGCATCGTGGCGGACCCGGCCGACGCGGCGGCCTTCGCCGCCGAGGGCGACGGTTTCCCGATCATCCTCAAGACCGTGCGCGGCGGCTACGACGGCAAGGGCGTCTGGTTCGTGCGCTCGCAGGCCGACGCCGAGGACGCCTTCAAGGCCGGCGTCGCGGTCCTCGCCGAGGAGAAGGTCGACTTCTCGCGGGAACTCGCCGCGAACATCGTCCGCTCCCCGCACGGGCAGGCCGTCGCCTACCCGGTGGTCGAGTCCCGTCAGGTCGACGGCGTCTGCGACACCGTGATCGCGCCCGCGCCCGAGCTGGACGACGAGCTCGCGGGGCAGGCCCAGGAGCTGGCCCTGCGGATCGCGAAGGAGCTGGACGTCGTCGGTCACCTGGCCGTCGAGCTGTTCCAGACCCGCGACGGCCGGATCCTCGTCAACGAGCTCGCCATGCGCCCGCACAACTCCGGCCACTGGACCCAGGACGGCGCGGTCACCTCGCAGTTCGCCAACCACGTCCGGGCCGTCCTCGACCTCCCGCTGGGCGACCCCCGCCCGCGGGCGAAGTGGACCGTGATGTGCAATGTTCTGGGTGGCGACTACCCGGACATGTACCAGGCGTACCTGCACTGCATGGCCAGGGACCCCCAGCTCAAGATCCACATGTACGGCAAGGACGTGAAGCCCGGGCGCAAGGTGGGCCACGTCAACACCTACGGCGACGACCTGGACGACGTGCTGGAGCGCGCCCGTCACGCCGCCGACTACCTGCGAGGAACGATCGTTGAGTAACCCGGCTGCTACGACCCCGCTCGTCGGCATCGCGATGGGATCCGACTCGGACTGGACCGTCATGGAGGCCGCGGCCCAGGCCCTGGACGAGTTCGAGATCGCGTACGAGGTCAACGTCCTCTCCGCGCACCGCATGCCGCGCGAGATGATCGCGTACGGCGAGGAGGCCGCCGACCGCGGCCTGAAGGCGATCATCGCGGGCGCGGGCGGCGCCGCCCACCTGCCGGGCATGCTCGCCTCCGTCACCCCGCTGCCGGTGATCGGCGTGCCGGTGCCGCTGAAGTACCTCGACG
Source organism: Streptomyces roseicoloratus (assembly GCF_004117935.1). Taxonomy (GTDB): domain Bacteria; phylum Actinomycetota; class Actinomycetes; order Streptomycetales; family Streptomycetaceae; genus Streptomyces; species Streptomyces roseicoloratus. Next base: position 62,006 of record NZ_SDOY01000154.1, read on the forward strand.
GCATGGACTCGCTGCTCTCCATCGTGCAGATGCCGGCCGGGGTGCCGGTCGCGACCGTCTCGGTGGCCGGTGCCCGCAACGCCGGCCTGCTCGCCGCCCGCATGCTCGCCGCGCACGACCCCGAACTGCTCGGCCGGATGAAGGAGTTCCAGCAGGAGCTCAACGACCAGGCCACGGAGAAGGGCCGCCGGTTGCGGCAGAAGGTCGAGGGCGCCGGCTCCTTCGGGTTCGCCCAGTGACCGCGGCGGCGGACCGCCTGGCGGAGGCGCGGGAACTCCTCGCCTCCGCGCCCGTCGTCGACGGCCACAACGACCTGCCGTGGGCGCTGCGCGAGCAGTGCGGCTACGACCTCGACGCGCTCGACATCGCGGGCGACCGCTCGGCCTCCCTGCACACCGACCTCGCCCGGCTGCGGGCCGGCGGCGTCGGCGCCCAGTTCTGGTCGGTGTTCGTGCCGGGCCGGCTGGCCGGCGACCACGCGGTCAGCGCCACCCTGGAGCAGATCGACGCCGTCGACCGGCTGATCGAGCGGTACGGGGCGGACCTCGCGCCCGCGCTGACCGCCGACGACATGGAGTCGGCCCGCAAGGAGGGCCGGATCGCCTCCCTCAAGGGCGCCGAGGGCGGCCACTCGATCAACAACTCGCTGGCCACCCTGCGCGCCCTGCACGCCCTCGGCGTGCGCTACATGACGCTCACCCACAACGAGAACAACGACTGGGCGGACTCGGCCACCGACGAGCCGCGGCACGGCGGACTCACCGCCTTCGGCCGCGAGGTCGTCCGCGAGATGAACCGCGCCGGTATGCTGGTCGACCTCTCGCACGTCGCCGCGACGACCATGCGCGACGCGCTGGACACCACGGCAGCGCCGGTGATCTTCTCGCACTCCTCGGCCCGCGCGGTCTGCGACCACCCGCGCAACATCCCGGACGAGGTCCTGGAGCGGCTGCCCGCCAACGGCGGCGTGGCGATGGCGACCTTCGTGCCGAAGTTCATCCTCCCCGCGGCCGTCGAGTGGACGGCCCGCGCCGACGAGAACATGCGCGCCCACGGCCTGCACCACCTCGCCACCACGCCGGACGCGATGGCGATCCACCGTGCCTTCGAGGCCGACAACCCGCGCCCGATCGCGACGGCCGCCACGGTCGCCGACCACCTCGACCACATGCGCGAGGCCGCGGGCATCGACCACATCGGCATCGGCGGCGACTACGACGGCACGGCGTTCACGCCGGCCGGCCTCGACGACGTCGCCGGCTACCCGAACCTGGTCGCCGAGCTCCTGACCCGCGGCTGGTCGCACGCCGACCTGGCGAAGCTGACCTGGTCCAACGCGGTCCGGGTGCTCCGCGACGCGGAGGCGGTGGCCCGCGAACAGCGAACCCTGCGGGGCGCGTCGATCGCGACGATCGACACCTACGAAGGCTGAACCACCACACGCGACGTGGCACCGACCCCGAAAGGGCCCCCGCTCAGCGGGGGCTCTTTCGCACTCCGGACCGCGCCTGGCAGGGCGGCGCCGGTCTTCGCACCCCCGTGTGGGCATTCGTCCCGCAGGGCGGGACGGGTGGGCACACGGGACGGCGCCCTTGCGGGCGCGTTCCGCACCTGCGCCTGGCCCCGCACGCACCAGCACGGCAGTGTCGTACGGACCTCCAGGCCGGGACGCCCGGCAAGGCCCGGCCGCCCAGCACGGCAAGGCCCGCCGCCCAAGGCCCGATCGCCGAAGGCCCGGCCGCCCAGAGCCCGGCAAAACCGCCGCGCCCGCCGCGCGGCGTCAGGCGCGGGGACGCCCCATCGCCCGGTACGTCCACCCGGCCTCGCGCCACCGCACCGGGTCGAGCGCGTTGCGCCCGTCGAGGATGACGGGCGAGGTGACCACCGACGCCAGCTCCGCCGGATCCAGCCCGTCACGGAACTCGCGCCACTCGGTCAGATGCAGCACCACGTCCGCACCCCGCGCCGCGTCCAGCGCGGTCGGCGCGTAGCCGAGCGTCGGGAACAGCCGGCGGGCGTTGTCCATGCCCTTGGGGTCGTAGACGGTGACCTGCCCGCCCTGGAGGTGGATCTGGCCGGCCACGTTCAGCGCGGGCGAGTCGCGGACGTCGTCCGAGTCCGGCTTGAAGGTCGCGCCGAGCACCGCGACCCGCTTGCCGAGGAAGCCGCCGCCCAGGGCCTCGCGGGCCATCTCCACCATGGACGCGCGGCGCCGCATGTTGATGGAGTCGATCTCGCGCAGGAAGGTCAGGGCCTGGTCGGCGCCCAGCTCACCGGCCCGCGCCATGAAGGCCCGGATGTCCTTCGGGAGGCAGCCGCCGCCGAAGCCGATGCCGGCCCGCAGGAACTTGCTGCCGATCCGCTCGTCGTGCCCGATCGCCTCCGCGAGCTTGGCCACGTCGCCGCCGGCCGCCTCGCAGACCTCCGCCATCGCGTTGATGAAGGAGATCTTCGTGGCCAGGAAGGAGTTGGCGGATGTCTTCACCAGTTCGGCGGTCGGGTAGTCGGTCACCACGAACGGCGAGCCCTCGGCGACCGGCACCGCGTACACCTCGCGCAGCACCTTCTCGGCCCGCTCGCCGCCCGCGCCCTCGGACACGCCGACCACGATCCGGTCCGGATGCAGGGTGTCCTGCACGGCGAAGCCCTCGCGCAGGAACTCCGGGTTCCAGGCGAGCTCGACGCCCTCGGGCAGCAGACCGGCGAGCCGCAGGGCGGAGCCCACGGGCACGGTCGACTTGCCGACGACGAGCGCGCCCTCCTGGACGACGCCCGCCAGCGAGGCGAAGGCGGCGTCGACGTACGACATGTCGCACGCGTACTCGCCGTGCTTCTGCGGGGTGTTCACACAGACGAAGTGGACGTCGCCGAAGGCGCCGGCCTCCTCCCAGGAGGTCGTGAAGCGCAGCCGCCCGCTCGAACCCTCGATCCCCGCGACGTGCCGCGCGAGCAGGTCCTCCAGGCCCGGCTCGTACATCGGGACGCGCCCGGCGGCCAGCATCTCGATCTTCTCGGGTACGACGTCGAGACCGAGGACCTCGAAGCCGAGCTCCGCCATGGCCGCGGCGTGGGTGGCGCCGAGGTAGCCGGTGCCGATCACGGTGATCTTGAGGGCCATGCGGTCTCCAGTGAGGAGTCGAGGTCGGGCGGAATGCCTGCCCGAGCATAGTCGGGGCCTGGATCGGGGCCGGTTCACGCCCTACCATTTGGGTTACTTAACGGTAGTTAGCAAAGCGTGGGAGTGGATGAGCGTGGCAGGATCCGCCGGTTTCGATCTGTATCGCCTGCCGGAGGAGCACGAGATGCTCCGGGAGTCGGTCCGTGCGCTGGCGGAGGCGAAGATCGCTCCGTTCGCGGCGGCGGTCGACGAGGAGGGCCGGTTCCCGCAGGAGGCGCTGGACGCGCTGGTCGCCAACGACCTGCACGCGGTGCACGTGCCCGAGAGCTACGGCGGCGCCGGCGCGGACGCGCTGGCGACGGTGATCGTGATCGAGGAGGTCGCGCGCGCCTGCGGCTCGTCCTCGCTGATCCCGGCCGTCAACAAGCTCGGTTCGCTGCCGGTGATCCTGTCGGGTTCGGAGGAGCTGAAGAAGAAGTACCTCGGCCCGCTGGCCAAGGGCGACGCGATGTTCTCCTACTGCCTGTCCGAGCCCGACGCGGGCTCCGACGCGGCCGGGATGAAGACCCGCGCGGTCCGCGACGGCGACTTCTGGGTCCTCAACGGCGTGAAGCGGTGGATCACCAACGCCGGCGTCTCCGAGTACTACACGGTGATGGCCGTCACCGACCCGGAGAAGCGGTCGAAGGGCATCAGCGCCTTCGTCGTGGAGAAGGGCGACGAGGGCGTCTCCTTCGGCGCGCCGGAGAAGAAGCTCGGCATCAAGGGCTCCCCGACCCGCGAGGTCTACCTCGACAACGTGCGCATCCCCGCCGACCGCATGATCGGCGCCGAGGGCACCGGCTTCGCCACCGCGATGAAGACCCTCGACCACACCCGCATCACCATCGCCGCCCAGGCCCTCGGCATCGCCCAGGGCGCCCTGGACTACGCCAAGGGCTACGTCACCGAGCGCAAGCAGTTCGGCAAGCCGATCGCCGACTTCCAGGGCGTGCAGTTCATGCTCGCCGACATGGCCATGAAGCTGGAGGCCGCCCGCCAGCTCACCTACGCCGCCGCCGCCAAGTCCGAGCGCGTGGACGGCGACCTGACCTTCTTCGGCGCCGCCGCCAAGTGCTTCGCATCCGACGTCGCCATGGAGGTCACCACCGACGCCGTCCAGCTCCTCGGCGGCTACGGCTACACCCGCGACTACCCCGTCGAGCGCATGATGCGCGACGCCAAGATCACCCAGATCTACGAAGGCACCAACCAGGTCCAGCGCATCGTCATGGCCCGCAACCTCCCGTAA
>NZ_SDOY01000017.1 GCF_004117935.1 Streptomyces roseicoloratus
CGCCGCGACCGGGACGGACCCCGGCGAGGCGCCGGGGGCCGGGGAGCGGCCCGGCGTGGGCGAACAGCCCGCCGCCCGGTCGTCCGCGGCGCCGCCCGAGCGGGCCGACCTCGCCGCGGAGGAGGACGAGGGGCTGCTGCCGCGCCTGCAGCGCCGCGCCCGCGAACTCCCTCAGCTCGGCGTCGTGATGATGCTGCTGCTGATCCTCATCCCCTCCGCCGTCGCCGCCGCGCTGTTCGGCAGCCGCCACCACTGAGCGCCCGGAGAGACCTCGGAACCCCATGGCCCTGCTGGAAACGCTCGCCGTCATCGTCCTCGTCGCGCTCGTCGCCGCCGTCGCCGTCTACGTCAAGACGCGGCTCTTCCCGCTGCGGGAGGGCGAGGAGCCGCGCGAGGACGTGGCCGAGTACATCTCGATGATGGTGTCGGTCTTCTACGCGCTCGTGCTCGGCCTCTGCCTGGTCTCCGTCTGGGACAACCGCGCCGACGCGGACGACCGCGTCCAGGCCGAGGCCAGCGCCCTCCACCAGACGTACCTCCTGGCCGACGCCCTGCCCGCCGAGCAGCGCGGGCCGCTGCGCGAGGCGGCCCGCACGTACGCCGGGCACGTGGTGGACGTCGAGTGGTCCCGGATGGCCGAGCGCCGGCCCCTCGGCGACGAGGGCTGGGCCCTGCTCGACCGGCTGCGCAGCGCGGGCGAGCTGCACGGCAAGGGCACCACGTCCCAGCAGATCGCCGCCCAGGAGGTGCTCGCCCAGATCGGCTACGTGGACGACGCCCGCCGCGGCCGGGAGACGGCGGCCGAGGAACGCCTCTCCGTCGTCCTGTGGGCGGGGCTCGTCATCGGCGGTCTGCTCACCGTCGCCTTCATGTTCCTCTTCGGCCTCAACCGCAGCAGCACCCACGTCATCCTGGTGATGGGCCTGTCCGGCTTCATCGCCTTCACGGTGCTCCTGATCCACCAGCTCGACACGCCCTTCGGCACGGAGCTCGGCGTCAGCGCCGACCCGTTCACCCGCTACTTCTCCCGGTGACGGGGAAGGCATTGCGCCATGAAATACCTGGTACGGGACAAGATCTTCGCCATCGGCGACGACTACTGGATCGAGGACGAGCAGGGCCGGCACGCCTTCCTCGTCGACGGGAAGGCGCTGCGGCTGCGCGACACCCTGGAACTGAAGGACCCCGACGGGCGGGTGCTGATCACGCTGCGGCAGAAGATGTTCAGCCTGCGCGACACGATGACGATCGAGCGGGACGAGCGGATCCTCGCGACCGTCCGCCGCAAACGGCTCTCGCTGCTGCGCAACCACTTCCGCGTCACCCTCGTCGACGGCACCGGACTCGACGTCAGCGGGCGGATCCTGGACCGGGAGTTCACCGTCGAGTACGACGGCGAACTCCTCGCCCACATCTCGCGGCAGTGGTTCCGCGTCCGCGACACCTACGCCGTGAACGTGGTCCGCGAGGACGCCGACGCCGCCCTGCTCGTCGCGGTCGCGGTGTGCGTGATCCGGATGGCGGAACGGGAACGGGAGGAGGACTGACCGGGCCGGTGCGGCCCTTACGCCTTCGGGGACGGGCCGTACGCCTCACGTACGGCCCGCTCCCGCCCCGCGCGACGCGCGTACGTACGTCACGTGCGGCCCGTCCCCGCCCCGCGAGACGCGCGTACGTACGTCACGTACGGACCGTCCCCGCCCCGCGCGACGCGCGTACGTACGTCACGTACGTACGCGTGCTGAGCCGCTCCCGGGCGGCTCAGGTTCAGGTCCTCCCCCGGCCGGGGCGGTTCAGACCGTTTCCGTCGCCGCGGCCTTCTCCAGGGCCTGGGCCAGGTCCGTCCACAGGTCCTCGACGTGCTCGATGCCGACGGAGAGCCGGACCGTGCCCGGGCCGATGCCCGCCGCCGTGAGCGCCGCCTCGTCCAGCTGGCGGTGGGAGGTCGAGGCCGGGTGCATGACCAGGGTCTTCACGTCGCCGAGCGAGACGCTGAGCGACGCCACCCGCACCGCCTCGACGAAGGCCCGCCCGGCCTCGCGCCCGCCCGCGAGGTCCAGCGAGATCACCCCGCCGCCGCCCTTCGGCAGCAGCCGGGCGGCCAGTTCACGGTCCGGGTGCCCGGCGAGCGCCGGGTGGCGCACGGCGGCGACCGCCGGGTGGGCGGCGAGCCGTCCGGCCAGCTCGGCGGCGTTCGCGCACTGCCGCTCGACGCGCAGCGGCAGGGTCTGCAGACCGCGCAGCGTCAGCCACGCGGCGAACGGGTCGGTGACGGCGCCCTGTTCGACCGCGTAGTGACGGATCCGGCGGTGCATGTCGGCGTCCTTGAAGACGGCGATCCCGCCGAGGACGTCGGCGTGGCCCGCGAGGTACTTGGTCGCGGAGTGGACGACGATGTCCGCGCCGTACGCGATCGGCCGGCACAGCAGCGGCGACGCGAAGGTGTTGTCGACGCAGCTCGGCACGCCCGCCTCCCGCGCGACGGCGATCAGCGCGGGCAGGTCGGAGACGCGGGTGGTGGGGTTCGCGATCGTCTCCAGGTACAGCAGCCGGGTCTCGGGGCGCAGCGCGGCCCGTACCTCGTCGGGGTCCGTCCCGGAGACGTACGTGACCTCGACGCCCCAGCGTGCGGCAAGGTCGGTGAGGACGGCGTAGGTGCCGCCGTACACGCAGCGCTGGGCCACGACGTGTCCGCCGGTGGACAGCAGCGCGAGCAGGACGCCGTTGATGGCGCCCATGCCGGAGGCGTACGAGTGGGCGTCGGCGCCGCCTTCCAGGCGGGCGACGGCGGTCTCGAGGGCGCGGACGGTCGGGTTGCCCATGCGGCTGTAGAGGAAGGCGTCGGGCGACTCGAAGGCCCGGGCGAGGGCGTCGGCGCTCTCGAAGGCGTAGACGTGGCCCTGGTGGAGGGGCATGCCGAGCGGTCGGCTGCCGCGGATCTCCGGCTGCGGCGCGTGGACGGCGAGGGTCTCGGGACGGGCGGCCTGGGAGGGTGCGGGGTGCGCGGAGGGCCCGGAGGAACCGGAGGACTCAGGGGACCCGGAGGAACCGGAGGGCTCAACGGACCCGGAGGAACCGGAGGGCTCAGCGGACCCGGAGGAACCGGAGGGCTCAGCGGACTTGGGGGACTCAGGGAACTCGGAGGACTCAGGGAACTCGGGGGACTCGGGGGACTCGGGGCGGAGGTCGGCGGTCATGGGTTCAGTCTGTGGACGGCGGGCTTGCGTCCACAGGTCCAATCCCGGCAGATTGGTCCGTCGATGGATCCAATGACACCCTCCCTCGGCGAACTCGTCGCCTGGCTCGGACGCTGGTCGGCCGGGCGCGGCCCGCTGTACCTGCTTCTCGCCGCCCGCGTACGGCAGTTGATCGACGAGGGTCTGCTGCCGCCGGGCGCCGCGCTGCCCCCGGACCGCAGGCTCGCGGGCGCGCTCTCGGTGGGCCGGACGACGGTGGTCGCCGCGTACGAGACGCTGCGCCAGGAGGGGCGCCTGGTGCGCCGGCAGGGCAGCGGCACACGCGTGGCGCCGGCCGCGCTCACGCCGCCAGGTGAGGCGCGGGTGACGGAGACGTCGAACCCGATGTTCCTGCATCTGCTCGAACCCGTCGACGACGTGCTGCTGTTGAGCTGCGCGGCGCCGCCGTCCCCGCCGCCCGTGCTGGCGGAGGCGTACGCGCGGCTCGTGCTGCCGGCCGACGACCTCGGCTACCACCCGGCCGGTCTGCCCGCGCTGCGTGCCGCAGTCGCCCACCGCTACGCCCACCGGAGACTGCCGACCGACCCGGCGCAGATCCTGGTCACCACCGGCGCCCAGCAGGCGATCGGGCTGCTCACCCGGCTCCTCCTGGCGCCGGGCGACGGGGTCCTGGTGGAGGCGCCGACGTACCCCGGCGCGCTCGACCTGTTCCGGGAGGCGGCGGCCGCGCCCCACCCGGTGCCGGTGGGGCCCGACGGGATCGACGTGGACGCGGCGATCAGGGTGATGGAGCGGCACCGCCCCGCGCTGGCCTATGTGATCCCGCGCTTCCACAACCCGACGGGCACGGTGCTGCCGCCGCTGCTCGGGCGGCGGCTGGTCGAGGCGGCGGAGGCGTACGGCGTCCCGCTCGTCGACGACGAGGTGCTCGGCGAGCTGCACTTCGGCGAGGCGGACGGCGAGGCCTTCCCGGGGCCGCCGCCCCTCTCCGCGTACGGGACGGAGGTCATCGGCCTCGGCTCGCTCAGCAAGACGGTCTGGGGCGGGCTGCGGATCGGCTGGGTGCGCGGTCCGGCGCCGCTGATCGCGCGGCTGGCGCGGCTGAAGGCGCTGCACGACCTCGGCAGTGACGTTCCGGCGCAGCTCGTGGCGGCCCGGCTGCTGGACGACTTCGACGCGCTCGTCCGCTCGCGCGTCGCGGAACTGCGCGCCGGTCACGACCTGTTGCGGGCCGAACTGGCCCGGCACCTGCCCTCCTGGGACTGCCCGCCCGCCACCGGCGGCCAGACGCTGTGGGTACGGCTCCCGTACGGCGACGGCGTCTCGTTCGCGCAGCTCGCGCTGCGCCACGGGGTCGCCGTCCTGCCCGGCTCGACCATGGACGCGCTGGGCGGCAGCACCCGCATGCTGCGGCTGCACTTCCTGCTGCCGCACGACACGCTCGTGGCGGCGGTACGGAGACTGGCGGCGGCGTGGGCCGAGTACGCGCCGGAGGCCGGGGCCCGGCCCGCAGGGGAGACGGCGCCCCGGCCCGCCGCCCTGAACGCCATCACCGTCTGAACCACCGGCTGAACCCACCGTCCGGAACCACCGGCTGAACCCACCGTCCGGAACCACCGACTGAACCACCGACTGAGCCGCCGTCCGGAACCACCGGCTGAACCACCGTCCGGAACCACCGGCTGAACCGCCATCCGGAACCACCGATTGAACCGGTCCGGAACCCCCGCCGAATCCGAGGAGCCGTCCCCCGTGCACACCACCGTCACGCCGTTCACCCTGCACCGCTGGCAGGAGGGGAAGCGGCCCGAGCGGCTGAGCGGCTGGCGCGGCGTGTCCCCGGAGTTCGGCGAGATCACCCTGGTGTGCCCGCTGCCCCGTACGCTCCCCGAGGTCGTGGTGTCGGAGCTGCGCGGCGGGCTGCTGCCTCCGGTGAGCTTCGAGTCGCGCGGCGTGCACGCCGAGAACCTGAGCCTGCCGACCCTGAACCGGTGCACGCTGCGGGTCGGCGACCGGATGGTGTACATGACCCGCAACCGCCTGGGCGCGACGCTGCACCAGCGCGCCCTGACGATGCGCCACGCGGGCGACTGCTACCGGCTCTCGGCGCTCGACAAGCGCGGCTACGTGCTGACCCGCACGGCCGACGAGGAGGACCCGGGCGTCACGGTCACCGTCCGCGAGTCGGGCCGGGGCAAGGGCCGGCGACTGAGCGTCCAGGCCGCCGGGCGGGCGGAGGGCGGCGACCTGGCCCTGGCCCTGATCTTCGCGGGCGTCGACCGCTCGGCCCTCACCCGGTTCGGCGCCGTGAAGGCGGGCGTCCGCCGCGCCACCGAACTCTGGGCCGAGGCGAACTCCTAGGCCGCCTCCGCGGGGCGCCTTGCCGGCCCCTACAGAACCCGGTCCCTACAGAACCCGGTCCTTCAGCGCAGGGAACTGCTCCCGCACCGTTGCCACCTTCGTCGGGTCGAGGGCGACGCGCAGAGTCTCCTCGCCCGGGCCCGCCTCGGCCAGGACCTCGCCCCAGGGGTCGACGACCAGCGAGTGACCGCTCTGTTCGACGCCCGCGTGCGTGCCCGCCGTCGCGCAGGCCAGCACGTACGCCTGGTTCTCGACGGCGCGCGCCCGTGCCAGCAGCGTCCAGTGCGCGAGGCGGCGGGCCGGCCAGCCCGCGGGGATGACGAAGGCCTGCGCGCCGGCGTCGACGAGGCCGCGGAACAGCTCGGGGAAGCGCAGGTCGTAGCAGGTGGCGACGCCGGCGGTGAGTCCCGGCAGGTCGACGGTCACCAGGTCCTCGCCGGCCCCCATCAGCACGGCCTCGCCCTTGTCGAAGCCGAAGCGGTGGATCTTGCGGTAGCTCGCGGCGAGACCGCCGTCGGGGGAGAAGACGAGCGAGGTGTTGTAGAGCGCGCCGGCGGCGGCCTCCACGATCGATCCCGCGTGCAGCCACACCCCGGCGTCCCGCGCGGCGGCGGACATCGCCTCGTACGTGGGACCCTTCACCGGTTCGGCCTCGGCGGCGAACGCCTCGTAGGCGAAGGCGCCCATCGGCCACAGCTCCGGGAGGACGACGAGATCGGCGGCGCCGCGCTCCTCCCGTACGAGCCGGGCCACGCGCGCCCGCCGGTCCTCGACCGGTTCGTCCGGGTCTACCGCGATCTGGATCAGTGAGGCGCGCACACTACCACCGTCCTGGCATTCGAGCCGTCAACACCGGCCTACGATCGTCACACGAAAGCACTGCCGGGGTGCCTTCGGGCAGCGTAACTTAGCGTCCGAGCCTCCACGCAGTCATGTTTCAGCCCGCCCGCTACGCCAGCAGCCCGAGCACGAAGAACCGCCGAGGGGTCCCGTGACCGTCCATCCCAGCCTCCAGAACTACGCCGACGCCTGGACCCACTCCGTCGAAGCGATAGCCGAGCTGGTGCAGCCGCTCGTCGAGGGCGAGTGGAATCGCGCCACGCCGTGCCCTGCCTGGTCCGTCCGCGACATCGTCTCCCATGTGATCGGCATGGAGACCGAGATGCTCGGCGACCCCCGGCCCATCCACACCCTGCCCCGCGACCTCTACCACGTGCGCACCGACTTCGCCCGCTACATGGAGATGCAGGTCGACGTGCGGCGGCACCACACCGCGCCGGAGATGACGGCGGAGCTGGAGTACGTGCTGATCCGCCGGGCGCGGCAGCTGCGCAACGAGAACCGGCAGCCCGACGCCCTGATCCGCGCTCCCCTCGGCGCCGAGCAGATGCTGGAACTGGCCTACCGGATGCGGGCCTTCGACTGCTGGGTGCACGAGCAGGACCTGCGGACCGCGCTGAACGCCCCGGGCAACCTCGACTCCCCCGGCGCGTACGTCACGCGTGACGTGCTCCTGGAGGCCCTGCCGAAGGTGGTCGCGAAGGACGCCGGCGCGCCCGCGCAGTCCGCGGTGGTCCTCGACGTGAGCGGCCCGGTGGAGTTCCTGCGGACGGTACGGGTGGACGCCGACGGCCGCGGGACCGTCGACGGCGCCCCGTCGCTCGGCCCCGCCGTGACCCTGGCGACGGACTGGGAGACGTACGTGCGGCTGGCCTGCGGCCGGGTCCGGCCCTCCGACGTCGCCGACCGCGTCAAGATCGAGGGCGACGAGCACCTGGCGCAGGCGATCCTGGCGAACTTCGCGGTCACGCCGAACTGAGCTCCGCTCTCCTCCGTACGCTCCCCTGGGCGGGCGGTCCGCCGCGAGGGTCCGCCGCACGGTCCCGTCGGGCTCACGCGGCAACGTGCACGGCCTCCACGCGGCTGGCCACGAGCCGTTCCCGCTCCCGTCGTGCCGTACGGGATCTGAGGCGGAGGATCTGGGCGACGCCCAGGGCCTCCAGGACGAAGACGGAGGAGAAGGCGATCCGGTAGTCGTCGCCCGTCGCGTCGAGCAGCACGCCGACGGCGAAGAGCGTCGTCATCGAGGCGACGAAGCCGCCCATGTTGACGATGCCGGACGCGGTGCCCTGCCGCTCCGGCGGGTTGGCGGGGCGGGCGAAGTCGAAGCCGATCATCGAGGCGGGGCCGCAGGCACCGAGCACGGTGCACAGGGTGACGAGCAGCCACATCGGTGCGTGGTCGCCGGGCCAGACGAGGGTGGTCGCCCACAGGGTGGCCGTGGCGGCGACGGTGCCGAGCGCCAGCGGCGCGCGGGCGGCGTGGTGCCGGGCGATGATCTGGCCGTAGACGAGGCCGATCACCATGTTGGAGGCCACGACGAGGGTCAGCAGCTCCCCGGCGGTCTCCCGGCTCAGGCCCTGGGCCTCGACCAGGAACGGCAGCCCCCACAGCAGCAGGAACACCATGGCGGGGAACTGGGTGGTGAAGTGCACCCAGAGGCCGAGCCGGGTGCCGGGCTCGCGCCAGGACGCGGCGATCTGACGGCGGACATAGGCGGCCCCCGCGTGCGGCACCGGCTCCGGCTCGTGGCCCTCGGGATGGTCCTTGAGGAAGAGCAGCAGCAGCACGAGGACGAGCACGCCGGCCCCGGCGCTGCCCGCGAAGGCGGCGGTCCATCCGACGCCGTGCAGGAGCCGGGCGATGACGATCGTGGAGACGAGGTTGCCGGCCATCCCGACGAGACCGGCGAGCTGGGCGACCAGCGGCCCCCGCCGGGCCGGGAACCAGCGGGTGCCGAGCCGCAGCACGCTGATGAAGGTCATCGCGTCGCCGCAGCCGAGCAGGGCGCGGGAGGCGAGCGCCATCGGGTACGAGGGGGAGAACGCGAAGCCCAGCTGTCCGAGGGTGAACAGCAGGACGCCGATGGTCAGCACCTTCTTGGTGCCGAGGCGGTCGACCATGAGGCCGACGGGTATCTGCATGCCCGCGTAGACGAGCAGCTGGAGTATGGAGAACGTCGACAGGGCCGAGGCGTTGACGCCGAACCGGTCGGCGGCGTCGAGTCCCGCGACACCGAGGGACGTACGGAAGATGACGGCGACGAAGTAGACGGCGACGCCGACGCCCCAGACGAGGGCGGCGCGCCGGCCGCCGGGCGGATCGCCGGGCAGGACGGTGGCGGAGCCGCCGTGCCCGTCGCGGCCGCCCTGTCCGTCACGGCTGCCTTGTCCCTCACGGCCGTCGCGTCCCTCACGGGCGCCCTGTCCGTCACGGCTGCCTTGTCCCTCGCGGCCGTCGCGTCCCTCACGGCCGCCCTGTCCGCCGCGGCCGCCGTGCCCGTCGCGGGCGCCGCTCATCGGTCGTCACCCCGGACCAGGACCTTGACCCAGCTGAGGTGCTGCCGCACGCAGTGCGCCGCCCCTTCGGCGTCGCCGGCCTTGATCCGCTCCAGGATCTCGGCGTGCTCGGCGATGTTCTTGGCGATCCGGTCGGGCTGCGACTGCATGACGGCGACGCCCATCCGCAGTTGCCGGTCGCGGAGCTGGTCGTAGAGGCGGGCCAGGATCTGGTTGCCGGCGTGCTTGACGATCTCGGCGTGGAAGCAGCGGTCGGTGACGGCCACCTCGGCCAGGTCGCCGGCGGCGGCCCGCCGCTTCTGCTCCTCCAGGAGCTCCTCGAGCCGCGCGACGAGCACGGCCGGCGCGGGCACGGCCCGGCGTACGGCGAACTCCTCGACGAGCAGCCGGGTCTCCACGACGTCCGCGATCTCCTGCGCGGAGACGGCGAGCACCAGCGCGCCCTTCTTCGGGTAGAGCTTCAGCAGCCCTTCCATCTCCAGCTTGAGCAGCGCCTCGCGCACCGGCGTCCGTGACACCCCGACGGCCTGCGCGAGCTCGCCCTCGGTGAGCAGGGTGCCGCCCTCGTAGCGCCGGTCCAGGACCGCCTGCTTGACGTGCATGTAGACGCGGTCGGCGGCGGGAGGTTGTCTGACGGACAAAGGCGCTGGTGAGGGCATGCGCACAGCATAGATACAACAGGGGTGCAAGAGTCGGACCCGTCCGCATCGCGGACGGGCCGGGGACGCTCGGCCAGGCCGCCCTGTCACACGGGTGGCATCAGATCGCTGTCGCTGATCGTGTACGTCAGGGGCGGGTAGACGAAGTCCGTCTCGGTGTTCTCGCGCCGCCGCAGCCGGTAGAACTCCCGCCGCCGTTCGTCGTCGGCCGGCAGGAGGCGCGCTCCGTCCGGGAGGTGGGCCTGTCCGCCGCGGTGGCGGACCAAGGTCTTCGACGTCCGGAAGGTCACGCCGAGCCAGGGGTTGTCCGGCGCGCCGGCGGGGGCGTCCCGGACGATCCGGTGCCTGAGCCGCCGATTCGTGGAGAGGGAGAACGCGACGACGCCGTGATGGGCGAGCGGGATGTCGAACGTTTCTCCGCCGGGCTCTTTCGTTTCGAAGACCAGTTTCCGCGACGGGCGCGCCTCGGGATCCCGGTAACAGGAGAAGACGGCGATCCAGGAATTCTCGGCGAGGTCGAGGGCCTGATCGGAATGGGCGCCCATTGTTTTGTAGGTGTTCGTGTACGTCTCGACGAGAGCGTTGTTGAAGCCGAGGCCGACGCCGGCAGGAAGCGCCGCGCATTCCCGGATTCGCCGCGCGAGCCGTTCGTGCACCGGCCGGAAACGCTGCGTGGGGCTGCCGTATCGGGTGGTCGTCCGGACGAGGGGCACGCCGCCCTCCTCATCGACACGGGCGATGACGGCGCCGCGGCGGCCCTTGCCGAGGTCTTCCCAGCTCACGGACGCGGAGAGAGCCCCGAAGAGGTCATCCTCGTACGGCAGGTCGGGCCGATCGGGCAGGTCGAGCAGGTCCGGCAGGTCCGGCAGGTCCGGCAGGACGTACGAGACGATCTCGTCCGCGAGGTCAGACGCGCGGGGCAACGTAGTCTCCCGTGTTCATGCTGAAGAGGAATTCCTCGCCGTAGTCGACGAAGGACGAGCTCCTGTTCTCCTCGGCGTACCGCCTGCGCAGCTCGTCCATGCCGGCCTGTGTGGGCGGCTCCAGCTTCACCAGTTCGCCGTCGGCCTTCTTGAGGTACGTGTGGCCGTTCCGGTGCACGGCCTCGGTGCTCGAACAGCGCACCACGTATCCCAGGCGGGTCGGGAGCAGTTCGGCGTCCAGCGCCGAAGGCCGGATCTCGTGGGTGTACAGGCGGTTGGTGGACAGCGGCATGAAGAACACCGAGCCGGGATGGAGGGTCACGGTGAACTGCTCGGGGAGCGCACGGCCGTCGACTCCCTGGACCGGCTCGACCGCCCCGGCCGGCTCGACCGCCCCGGCCGGCTCGACTCCCCCGGCCGGATCGACTCCCTCGCTCGGCCCCTTGAGGCGGAAACGGAGCCGGGTCAGCGCGCTGACGCCCTTCACGCCGAGGTCGAAGGCGTCGCCGGCGAGCGGCTGCAGGTGGTCGAGCCGGTCGTAGAAGGTGCAGAAGGCCATGATGCCGTCGCGGGGCATGTCCTTGGTCTTGTCGGCATGGGCCGAGATCCTCGCCTTGGACTGCCTGCGCTCCGGCGTGGCACGGGTGTTGTGGTACGTCTGGGCCAGCACGTGGTTCAGCGGCGCGTGGTGGCGGAAGACGGCGGCGGCCTCACGGTTCAGCGCGTCGACGATGCCCGTGTCGGTCGGGCGGAAGGTCTCGGTCGGCCCCGAGAGGTTCGTGGAGCACCGGAGCAGGCGGAAACGCAGGTCGTCGCCGTGCCGGGTGACGGGTGTCAGATAGATGCCGCTGCGGTGAGCGGTTCCGGGCTTCGTGGACTCCGTCAGGGACTGGAACTCGTGCTCCGCACGGATCCGTCCGAAGTGGTCGGCGTCGGGTTCGAAGAAGCGCGGGTAGTACACGCCGGCGCCGTGCACGCGGCGGGGAACGCGGCCGGGGCCGACGACGGCCACGCCTCGGGGAGGTCGTCCTCGCGGTAGCCGTGCGCCCTGCCGCGGACCAGGAACACCCGGTCGGCGGCCTTCAGTCGGCGGCGGCTGACGGCGGAGATGTCGCCGCAGAGGTGGACGGTCTTCCGCGCGAGGTCGAGCGCACCGGCGGCGAGGTCCTCCGGCGTGACGACCGTCCCGAAGAAGTCCCTGACGAGGTCGTCGCCGTGCAGCGACGACGGCGCGACCAGGACGTTGCCGTCATCCTCGATCCGGGCTTCCCCCGCCCGCTCCGTGAGGTCCATGGTGCTGATCGTATCGACGGCCACGGACACGCCCACCCGGTTGGGGACAGCGGCGTTCGGGCGCCCCCAACCGGGTGTTTCACGTGAAACAGTGTCAGACCGACAGCACCGGAGGAACCGATGGCGACGGCCGGACCGGCGGCCTAGCTGGGCCAGTAGATCCAGTCCGAACAGCCCTTGTGGTCCTCACAGACCCGGAACTGCTTGATCTGCGAGCTGTACGTGCTCCACGGGCCCCAGTCGCCGTGGGCGCCGTTGCCGTCCCACTGCGAGACGTGGGCGCCGTTGGCCAAGTAGGCGTCGGCGTACACGCCGTTGCCGTCCGACTCGCCGTCGTAGGCCCGCATCGACCACGCCGTGGCCTGCGCCCGGTCGTCTCCGTGCGATGCGGTGACGGTCGCCGAGGCCGAGGTGGCGGTGGTGACCGCGAGGAGCGCGGCACCGCCCAGGATGGTCGAGGCCCGGAGTGCCGTCTTGAGCGACAGCTTCATGAATCCCCCTTCGTGTCGAGCTTGGGTCGAGCGAAGTGGTTCTCGGTCGGCGACGACTCTAGGAAGGCCGTTCGGCACGCCACCACAGGCATTTGCGCCACTCGGGCGCACCCGGGATTTTCGGACGGAATCCGCGTGGTACCGGCCTCGCTGACGCGAAACGCCCGGCCGGGGACGGTGTCGTCCCCGGCCGGGCGTTCCATGAACCGGCGTCGGGCGGCCAGGCCGTCCCTTCCGGATCGTCGCGGGGTCCTGGGCGTGTGTCGAAAGGAGCGTCGTCTGCCCGAAGGGCAGACGGGACTTTCGACCTCCGCCCTAGGTGTACTGCCCTGTGAGGTTGGGGACGCGGCTGGCGGGTGGTTTGCCCTTCAGCGCGGTGTGTCCGCGGTGGTGATTGTAGGTGT